>NZ_JBEPLU010000002.1:0-300000 GCF_040545335.1 Phenylobacterium koreense | reverse complement strand
GGTGGCTTCAGGCTCCGGCGGCGCAAAAGAAAAGCCGCCAGGTGCTGGCGGCTGGGTGGGTCTTGCGTCCTATGACAGCTTGCTGTCGCGCGATCCCCTTCCTCCGCCAGCGGCATCGGAATAGCCAAAATACCAAAACGAATATTGGCTGGCGGTGAGGATCATTGCCGGCAGCGATAACGCAGTCGCGCGAACTTGTCATCCGTCTCATTCGTCACGCGGCACGGTGACGCTTCGTTGCAACATCGCTGTTGAATTGAGAGCACACTCCAGTAGTTTCGCTGTAGATGGCGTCCCTGAGTCACGATGGCGGATCTCGACCAGCGCCCGCCGCGCGATTCTGGCGGGCGCTTCAGTCGCGCTATGTGCTCGGCGGCGGTTACGCGGTGGCCGCGCTACTGACGGCGGTGGCGATCTTGCTGGCCGCCTCGCCGCCCGAAACCGGGCCGCTGTCGCCGGCGTCCAAGAATATCCTGTTCATCCTGGCGCTGAATCTGGTGCTCATCTTCGCCCTTGCGGTGCAGGTAGGGCTGCGAGTTACGGCTCTACTGCGTGCGCGGTCCAGCGACCCCGCGGCGCGGCTGCACGTGCGGTTTGTCACCCTGTTCGCCTTGGCGGCCATGGCCCCGGCTATGGTGGTGGCGCTGTTCTATACCGTGCTGGTCAACCGGGGCGTCGAAAACTGGTTCTCGGAGCGGGTGCAGACCGTGGTCGAGAACTCGGCGACGGTGATGCGCTCCTATGTCGACGACCAGACGCGGTTCGTCGAAGACCACGTCTCGCTGATGGCGGTAGACCTCAACCGCGCCGCGCCGGCCCTGCAGGCGAGTCCGGTCACTTTCAGCCACTTCCTGGCCTATCAGGCCTCATATCACGCCTTTCCGGCCGCCTATTTGATCGACCGTGAGGGCCGCATCCTGGCGCGCGCCGAGGCGGTGGACGCTCCGCGGTTCCTTTCGCCGCCGCCCTCCAGCTTCGCGGCGGCGGACGAGGAGGGCGTGATCTCCGTCTCGCCCAACCTGACGCGGGCGCTCTACAAGCTGTCGGCCTATCCGGACGCCTATCTCTATGTGACCCGGCCGGTGCAGGCGGGGATCGTCAGCCAGCTCCACGAGGCTGACCGCTCGGTCACCGCCTATCGAGAAGCGGCCGAAAGTCGCCAGCAAATCCAACGGGTTTTCGCACTTTCCTACATCGAGACCGCCTTGCTCGTGCTGGTCGGTGCGGTGTGGCTGGGCATGGGCGCGGCCAGCGCCATCTCGGCGCCGGTCGGGAGGCTTGTCCAGGCGGCGGGCCGCGTGGCCGGCGGCGACCTCGACGTCCGCGTAGACTCCTCCAAGGATCCTGAGGAACTGGCCGTCTTGTCGCGCGCGTTCAATAGCATGACGCACGATCTTCAGGCCCAGCAGGCCGCGCTGAAGCGGGCCGGCGACGAGGCCGAGCAGCGCCGCCAATTCATCGAGACCGTGCTGGCCGAAGTCTCCGCCGGCGTCATCGGCCTGGACCCCGACGGGCGCATTTCGGCGGTCAACCGCCAGGCGCGGCTCCTGCTCGACCTGCCCGAGGGGCCGACGAGCGGCGCACGCCTCACAGACCTGGCGCCCGAGCTGGTCGCTATCGCCGAGCACGCGGACATCGCCGGCGAGGCCGAGGAGGAGGTCGATGTCGCCCGCTCACGCGAGACGCTGCGGCTGCGCGTCCGCGCCAGCCGCTCCGAAAGCGGCCTGGTGCTCACCTTCGACGACATCACGCGCCTGGTCTCTGCCCAGCGGAACGCCGCCTGGCGCGACGTGGCGCGCCGGATCGCCCACGAGATCAAGAACCCGCTGACCCCGATTCAGCTTTCGGCCGAGCGCTTGCGCCGCAAGTTCCGCAAGATCATCGCGGAGGAGGATCTCGAAACCTTCGACCGTTGCACTGACACCATCGTGCGCCAGGTCGACGGCATCGGCCGGATGGTCGACGAATTCTCGTCTTTCGCACGAATGCCTGCGCCCAAGTTCGCCCAGCAGGACGGCGCCGAACTGCTGCGCGCGGCGGTCTTCGCCCAGCGCGTAGCCACGCCCGACATCGACGTCGAACTGCTCGACACGCCCGAGGTCACCCTGCTGGCGGACGGCCGTATGCTGGCTCAGGCGCTGACCAACATCCTGAAGAACGCCTCCGAGGCGGTGGCCGCGCGCACGGCGGTTACGCCGGAGCCCAAGGGGAGGATCAGCGCGCGCATCGTCTCAGACGAACAGGGCGTGCAATTCGTGATCGAGGACAACGGCGTCGGCCTGCCCGACAAGGATCGCGACCGGCTGACCGAGCCCTATGTGACGACGCGGGAGAAGGGCACGGGCCTGGGCCTGGCGATCGTGAAACGTATTCTGGAAGACCACGGCGGCGAACTGATTCTGGCCGATACGGCCGAGGGCCAGGGCGCGCGGGCGATCCTGAAGTTACCTACGACCGCGCGGGTCCAGGGCGCGCAAACCGATGGGCTCGAACGAGCCCGAGATGCGGGAGTGATGTGATGGCGGCTGACGTTCTGGTTGTCGACGACGAGGCGGACATCCGCGAATTGGTCGCGGGAATCCTCTCCGACGAAGGCTATGCGGTCCGTACCGCCAACGACTCCGAGAGCGCGCTTGCAGCGATCAAGTCCCGCAAGCCGGCGCTACTGATCCTGGACATCTGGATGCAGGGCGGCGGCATGGACGGGCTGGAGCTGCTGGATCTGGTGAAGACGCTGGATCCCGATCTGCCGGTGATCATGATCTCCGGCCACGGCAACATCGAGACCGCGGTCAGCGCCATCAAGCGCGGCGCGTACGAGTTCCTGGAAAAGCCATTCAAGTCCGATCGCCTGCTGCTGTGCGTCGAACGGGCGCTGGAGAACAGCAACCTCAAGCGCGAAAACCGCCGGCTGCGCGCCCAGACGATCCAGCCGGACGGCCTGATCGGCAAGTCGGTCGTCACCCAGCAACTGCGCAGCCTGATCGGCAAGCTCGCCTCGGCGAACAGCCGGGTGCTGATCGCCGGGCCGCCGGGCTCGGGCAAGGAAACGGTCGCGCGCCTGATTCACAGCGCCAGCCCGCGCGCGCGCAACGAGTTCGTGGTCATCAGCGCCGCCGGCATGACGCCTGAGCGCGTCGATGCCGAACTGTTCGGGGAGGAAGTGGAGGGCGGTCGTCCCGCCAAGATCGGGGTGTTCGAGCGGGCCCACGGCGGAACACTCTACCTCGACGAAGTCGCGGACATGCCGCGCGAGACCCAGAGCCGTATTCTTCGGGTGCTGGTGGAGCAGCGGTTCCGCCGCGTGGGGGGGGAGCAGGATGTCCAGGTGGACGTCCGGGTCGTGTCGTCGACCTGCCGCGATCTGCGCGAGGAGATCACCGCCGGGCGATTCCGCGAGGACCTGTTCCATCGCCTCAACGTGGTGCCGGTGACTGTGCCCGGGCTCTCGGAGCGCCGCGAGGACATCCCCGAGCTGATCGACTACTTCGTCAATCGGATCTGCGAGGCGACCGGCATGCCGCGCCGCCGCCTCGCCGACGACGCCCTGGCGACCCTGCAGGTCCGCGCCTGGCCGGGCAATCTCAGCCAGCTCCGCAACAATGTGGAGCGGATGCTGATCCTGGCGGCGGGCGATCCGGGCGATCCGATCACCGCCGACATGCTGCCCAACGACGCCCTGGTCGCCGACCAGAGCTCGACCCTGGGCGCGGAGAAGATCATCGCCCTGCCGCTGCGCGAGGCGCGCGAGGCGTTCGAGCGCGAGTACCTGCACGCCCAGATGCTGCGGTTCTCGGGGAATATTTCGCGGACGGCCGCCTTTATCGGCATGGAGCGCTCGGCCCTGCACCGCAAGCTGAAGTCACTGGGCCTGTCGGGGGCCCGGCCCATGGAAGAAGAGGACGCGTAAGGTGGGGCGTATCGCCTATGTGAACGGGCAATTCGTGCGGCACGGCGAGGCCGTGGTCCACATCGAGGACCGCGGCTATCAGCTTGCCGACGCGGTGTATGAGGTCTGGGCGCTGTTCGGCGGCAAGCTCGCCGACGCCGAAGGGCACTTCGCGCGCCTGGAACGCAGCCTGTCCGAACTGCGCATCCCCATGCCGATGAGCCGCCAGGCCTTGACCATCGTCCTGCGCGAAGCCGTGCGACGGAACCGGGTCAGCGAAGGCCTGCTCTATCTGCAGGTCGGCCGTGGCGTCGCTCCGCGTGGGCACGCCTTTCCGGACCAGCCGACCGCGCCCAGCGTCGTCATCACCGTCTCGGCGGTGGACCGCACCGCGGCGGAGGCCAAGGCCGCCAAGGGCGTGAAGGTGATCACCACGCCTGAGGACCGCTGGGGCCGCTGCGACATCAAGACCGTCGGGCTGCTGCCCAACGCCCTGGCCAAGCAGGCGGCCAAGGAGCAGGGCGCGGCCGAGGCCTGGTTCGTGGACGAACTGGGCCTGGTCACCGAAGGCGCCTCCTCGAACGCCTGGATCATCGATGGCGACGGCGTCGTGCGGACCCGCGACACCAACGCCAACATTCTGCGCGGGGTGACTCGCCATACCCTGCTGGACGTCCTGCACGACGAAGGCTTGAAGTTCGAGGAAAGGCCTTTCACCCCTGACGAGGCCGTCGCGGCGAAGGAGGCGTTCATTACCGGCGCGGGCAGCCTGGTTCTGCCGGTGATCGCCGTTAACAATCGGCCAGTGGGCGACGGGAAGGTCGGACCAGTGGCGATGAAGCTCCGTCGGCTCTATATCGAGCGGGCGAAGGCGACCGCCGTCTGATGCGGGCCGGTGCGATTGCGCCGGTCACATACGACGGTCTAGCTTGA
This sequence comes from Phenylobacterium koreense, assembly GCF_040545335.1. Taxonomy (NCBI): domain Bacteria; kingdom Pseudomonadati; phylum Pseudomonadota; class Alphaproteobacteria; order Caulobacterales; family Caulobacteraceae; genus Phenylobacterium; species Phenylobacterium koreense. The sequence continues at coordinate 295,178 of NZ_JBEPLU010000002.1, read as the reverse complement.
TGCATGTGTGTGGGAGGCGCCTTGTCTCCCGAAGCAGAAAAAAGGGCGGCAAGCCATGTCCGGCAACGACAAGAAACAGAACCTTCAGGACACGTTCCTGAACAGCGTCCGCAAGTCTAAGACCCCGCTGACGATCTTCCTGGTGAACGGCGTAAAGCTGCAAGGTGTCGTAAGCTGGTTCGACAACTTTTGCGTGCTCCTGCGCCGGGACGGCCAGTCGCAACTGGTCTATAAGCACGCCATCTCCACCATCATGCCCGCCCAGCCCGTTCAGCTTTACGAGCCGGCGGAAGACGAGGCTGATTGACCTCCAAGTCCATTGTTCGCGAAGCGCCCCCGCAAGGGGCGCTCGTCATCCATCCCGAGCGCGAGGGCCGCAGCAGCGCCCGTAGCAGCGAGGCCAGGCTGGAAGAGGCTGTCGGCCTCGCCCAGGCCCTGGACCTCGTGGTCAAGGACGCGATCATCGCGCCCTTGCGCAAGCTCACGCCCGCAACCCTGTTCGGCAGCGGCAAGGTCGAGGAAATCGGCGCGCTCTGCGAAGAGCTCGATGTCGACGCCGCGGTCGTCGATGACGCCCTGACGCCGGTCCAGCAGCGCAACCTGGAGAAGGCGTGGGGGGTGAAGGTCATCGACCGCACCGGCCTGATCCTCGAGATCTTCGCCCGCCGGGCCCGCACTCGCGAAGGCCGGCTGCAGGTCGAACTGGCGCGGCTTTCCTACGAGCGCTCGCGCCTGGTTCGCACATGGACCCACCTTGAGCGCCAACGCGGCGGCTTCGGGGTCATGGGCGGTCCCGGGGAAACCCAGATCGAAACCGACCGCCGGCTGCTGGCCGACAAGATCGGCAAGCTGAAGCGCGAACTGGCCGAGGTGCGGCGCACCCGCGACCTGCAGCGGGGCGCGCGCCAACGCCATCCTTTCCCGGCGGTGGCCCTGGTCGGCTACACCAACGCCGGCAAGTCCACCCTGTTCAATCGCCTGACCAATTCCGAGGTCATGGCCGAGGACATGCTGTTCGCGACGCTCGATCCGACCCTGCGGATGCTCAAGCTGCCGGATGGCCGGCCGGCGATCCTGTCGGACACCGTGGGCTTCATCTCCGACCTGCCGCACGAGCTTGTGGAATCCTTCCGCGCGACCCTCGAAGAGGTGAAGGAGGCGGACGTGATCCTGCACGTCCGCGACATCGCCAGCGAGGAGAGCGACGCCGAGGCCGAGGACGTCCGCGCCGTGCTCGATCGCCTGGGTGTCGACGTCGAGGAGCGCAACGTCATCGAGGTCTGGAACAAGGCCGATCTCGTGGAGCCGGACCTCGCCGAGGAATTGGTCGGGGACGCGCGCCGCCATAACCCTCCGGCGGTGCTGATCTCGGCGGCGACCGGAGAGGGCTGCGACGCCCTCCTGGCGGCGATCGCGCGCATGGTCGACGACGCGCCGCCGGTGTCGATTCACGTCGCGGCCGACCAGGGCGCGGCCATCGCCTGGCTCTATCGCAATGGCCGGGTCATGGACCGGGTGGAGGACGACGACGGCGGGGTTCGCCTGGCCGTGCGCCTCACGCCCCAGGCCCTCGGTCAGTTCGAGCAGCGCTTCCCCGGAACGGACCTGACGCCGCTCTGAGGCCCCTCAGCCGGCGGGCGCTCGCTCGGCGGCCTTGGCCGCATCCCACAGCGCGTCCATTTCGGCGAGATCGGAGTCCGCTGCGGTCTTGCCGCGCTTGGCCAGTTCCGCCTCGATGAACTGGAAGCGCCGCATGAACTTGGCGTTGGTGGAGCGCAGGGCGTCTTCCGGTTCCAGGTCGAGCTTGCGCGCCAGGTTCGCGCAGACGAACAGGATGTCGCCTAACTCGTCGCGAAGCCGGGCGGCGTCGCCCGCCTCGATCTCCCGTTCCAGCTCGGCGGTCTCTTCGCGTAGCTTGTCGAAGACGAACGAGACGTCAGGCCAGTCGAAACCGACGCGCGCGGCCCGTGCCGTGAGCTTCACGGCGCGCGTGAGGGCGGGCAGACCCACCGGCACATCGTCCAGCAGGCTGGCGTTCTTGCCCTTCTCGGCCCGTTCCTTGGCCTTGATGACTTCCCAGGCGCGGGTCTGCTCGGCGCTGGTGCGCTGCTCTTCCGGGCCGAAGACGTGGGGATGGCGCCGGATCATCTTCTCGCAGATGGCGTTGGCGACGTCGTCGAAGGCGAAGGCGCCTTCCTCCTGCGCCATGCGGCTGTGGAACACGACCTGCAGCAGCAGATCGCCGAGCTCTTCCTTCAGGTCCGGCAGGCTGCCGCGTTCGATCGCATCGGCCACCTCGTAGGCTTCCTCGACCGTGTAGGGCGCGATGGTCGCGAAGGTCTGTTCCAGGTCCCAGGCGCAGCCGTCCTGCGGGTCGCGCAGCCGCGCCATGATGGCCAGCAGGCGGTCGATCGGCCGTTCGTCACTCGGCGGGGCGGATGGCGGCATTGATTTCCTTGGTGATCTTCGGCTCTGCGCCCATTTCCGGCGCGGCCTCGGCTAGGCCCGGCTCGGCCAGGTCGCGCGCGGCCAGGGCCTCGCGGATATTGGCGTGGCGTTCGGCGGTGAGCGGGAAGCCCCAGACGATGAGGCCGGCCAGGACGGACATGCCTGCGGGCACGGCGCAGAAGAGGACGGCCAGGCCTTGCAGGCCAGTGTCCAGGCCCTGGCCCTTGGGATCGAAGCCCATGAGCTGCAGCAACGGGAACGAGACGCCGACCGCCACGGCCGAGCCGATCTTCACCGTGCCCGCGAGGATGGCGTAGAGCAGGCCGGTGCGGTCGACGCCGCTCTCCAGCCGCTCTTCGTCGCCGATATCGGCCATCATGGCGCGCAGCAGGAAGGCGCCGGCGGAGAAGGGAACCCCGATCAGGAACATCAGCGCGCCGGCGACCGGCATGGAGCCTTGCGGGATCAGCAGTGAGCACATGGTCATCGCCGCGTAGACCACGCACGAGATCGCCAGGGCCCTGTGCTTGGAGATCCGGTAGGAGAGCCAGGTCCAAACCGGCGCCCCGACCAGGCCGCCGATGAAATAGATCAGGAGCAGCAGGCTGGCTTCGCCGTGGGTGAAGCCTTTCACCCGGCCGAAGAAGAAGAAGAACAGGGCGCCGGTGATAGCCGGGCCGGTTCCGATCAGCAGGTCGGCGACCAGGATGCGCACCACGCTCGGGCGCTTGAAGAGCGCCAGATATTCGCGGAAGCCGGACTTCTTGACCTCCGAAGCCACCTGCGGCTCGGGCACGCGCCACAGCGCAAGGCCGACGGTGATCGGCATCAGGAGGACGACGAACCATCCCATCGCTCGGACCCCGGCCCCGTGGCCGGTGATCCCCGCCAGCGGGAGCAGGGCGGGGAGGGTCAGGACGAAGATCATCCCGACGACGTTGCCGGCTTGCCACCATCCGTAGATGCGCGATCGCTGATCATACTGAGGTGAAAGCACCGCCGCCCAGGCGAGCTGCGAGAGGCTCGCGATGGAGACGCCGGCATAGACGACCAGCAGCCAGAGCCAGAGATAGACGCTGCTGATCCCCGGCTTGGCCATGAACAGCATGTAGGCCGCCAGCATCAGCAGGGGCGCGCTGATGGCGAACCACAGCTTGAAGCGGCCGAACCGCGAGCGGGTCCGGTCCATGACGCCGCCGATATAGGGGTCGAACGCCATGTCCAGGAAACGCACGGCCATGAAGGCTGCGCCGACGGCCGAGAGGCTCAAGCCCAGCTCGCTCGCGTAATATTCGGGGAGGTAGACCACCAGGGGCAGGCCAAGGCCGGCCAGTGGGAGACATGGGGCGGCCAGGGCCGCCAAGGTCCAGTTGGAACGCCGGTCCGCCCGCGCGGTCATTGCACTCATCCCTCAAGCGTCCGGATCTACAACGCGTCCGGCTCGCCGCGCGATGTGACAGGCCCCCACCTGGAGGCGCAAGGCCTATCGACGTTATCTGCGGGCGTAGGCCTTGCCGAGGCTCAAATGCACTGCGAACCGGTTGATGGCGTACTGCGCGTCCGACCAGGTCGTGGTTCGCGACGCGTTGCGGATGTCGGTTTCGTACCAGCGATAGCGGATCGGGGTGACGTCGCCGTCGATCGAGACGGCCTTGCCCTCGATCTCCGCGCCGCCGACGCCGAAGCTCGACATCGAGAGTCCGGGCGTGTCGCCGAGCTGCTTGAAGGTCGGACGGTTGGGCGTGGCGTCGACCAGGGTCAGCTCGATCCTACCGCCGGCCAGCACGCCGGAGCGCTGCATCTCACGCTCGGTCTTCTGCTGCAGGTCGGCGACCAGCCGCTCGACGTCGCGCACGCCGTACTCCTGCTCGGCCTTCTGGCGCAGTTCAGGGCTGATGGTGACCTCGACCGTCGGCGCGGCGTGGGGGCTCTCGGCCTGGGCCGAGCCGGCGATCGCGAGCGCCGCGAGGGCGGGAGCAAGAAGGGGACGCATGCGGAAACTCCAGAGGATGCGAATGGTCACGACCGCATTCGTTAGATGGTGGCGAGAGCGCCATTTTGCAAAGTCTAGGCCCAAGCGTGACCTTAGTGTGGCGCGCGCTCTATCGGCTTGACCTGCACGGCGGGGCGCCCAAGTCTGCGCCGCGGGGGACGGTGTAGCTTAGACGTTCAGATGGAGGCGACCTGTGGCGCACAAGTTCGAAATCTACAAAGACAAGGCGGGCGAGTTCCGCGTCCGTTTCAAGTACAACAGCGAGACGATCTTCTCGACCGAGGGCTATTCCTCCAAGGCCAGCGCCAAGAACGCGATCGAGTCCATCAAGAAGAACGGTCCGGACGCGCCGACCGAAGACAACACCGACTGAATTTAAGCGGTCGCCAGGCGCGCGAGTTCATCGCGCGCCTGCGCGGCGATTTCGAACGAGCGAACCCGCGCGGCGTGGTCATGGATCTGTGCGGTGACCATCAGTTCGTCGGCGGCCGTCCGGCGCGCGAAGGCGTCCAGCCCCTCCCGAACACGATCGGGTGAACCCACGATCGAGCAACTCAGGCTCTGCCGCAGCATGGGCCCTCCGAGCTCATCGAGGCGGCCGTCCGGATCGTCGACCGGCGCGGGCAGGGGGCCGGGCCGTCCCTGGCCGAGATTGATGAAGGCCTGCTTCAGCGACGTGAAGAGGCGCTGCGCCTCCTCCTCAGTCTCGGCGGCGGTGACGTTGACCCCCAGCATCACATAGGGCTTGGCCAGGTGCTCCGAAGGGCGGAACTGGCTGCGATAAACCGCGAGCGCCGTCTCCATCTGGGCTGGGGCGAAGTGCGAGGCGAAGGCGTAAGGCAAGCCCAGAGCGGCGGCCAGTTGCGCGCCATAGGTGCTTGAGCCCAGCATCCAGAACTCGACCTCGAGCCCGGCGCCGGGGACCGCGCGGATGATCTGGCCAGGCTTCTCCGGCTCGAAATAGTTCATCAGCTCGATGACGTCGCGCGGGAAGTCGTCGATGTCGCCGGCCAGGGTGCGGCGCAGCGCACGGGCGGTGGCCTGGTCTGCGCCCGGCGCGCGGCCCAGCCCCAGGTCGATGCGGCCCGGATAAAGCGAGGCCAGGGTGCCGAACTGCTCGGCGATGATCAGCGGGGCGTGATTGGGCAGCATGATCCCGCCGGCGCCCACCCGGATGGTGGAGGTCGCCTCCGCCACGTGGCCGATGACCACGGCGGTGGCCGCGCTCGCCACCCCGCGCATATTGTGATGCTCGGCTAGCCAGTAGCGCTTGTAGCCCAGCCGCTCGGCGTTCTGCGCGAGGTCGCGGGTGTTGCGCAGGGACTGGGCGGCGTCGCCGCCTTCCACGATGGGCGAGAGATCGAGGACCGAGAGATCAACCATGGCCGCCATATAGGAGGCCGCTTCGTCTAGCGGAACAACGCCAGCAGATAGGACGGCGCCTGGTTGGCGATCCGCAGCGCCTCAAGCGCGAGTTGCTGCTTGACCTCGATCGCCGCCAGCCGCGCGGCCTCCTTGGCCATGTCGGCGTCGACCAGGTTGCCGATCCCGGCCTCGTAGTTGTCCTGCAGCTTCGAGCTCATCTCGAACTGGCGGTCGAGCGCCCTGGCGCCCACGCCGATCTTCGACAGCGCCGACGACACCTTCTGGCTGGCGGCCTCGATGGCGGCGATGTCGGCGGTGGCCACGCCGCCGAGCAGGTCGGTGAGCGTGCCGGAGATCGCCGATCCCGTGGTCGAGAGGTCGACATGGTCGATGTTGATCGTCGCGGTCGCGTCGGTGTTGGCGAGCGCCCGAACCGCGCCCGTTGAGCCGGCGGAGATCAGGTTGATCCCGTCGAACACCGCGTTGTTGGCGATGGTGTCGATCTGCTTGCGAAGGGCGACGTATTCGTCGTTGAGCGCCTGGCGCGTCGCCGTGCTCAGCCCCGCCTCGGTGGCGGCCAGCGCCTTTTCCTTCATCTGGCCGAGGATGTCGGAGATCGATTCCGCCGCCGTCATCGCCGTGTCGGCGATCGCCTGGCCGCGTTGGAGCGAGTTCTTGACAGCGTCGAGCGACTTGAACTCGGCGCGCATGTTCTGCGCGATCGCCCAGATGGCCGGATTGTCCTTGGGGCCGGCGACCTTCAGCCCGGTCGCCAGGCGGTTCTGGACTTCGGCGTACTCGCGGTTGATCGCATTGAGGTTCTGCAGCGCAATCATCGCGCCGGTATTCGTATTGACGCTGTTCAGCGGCATGACGAAGCCTCGGTCCAAGGGAGCGGAATGCCCGCGGGCCTTTTGCCCTGCCTCGAAGCTAGGCTGCCTTGGTTGGTGGTTTGTTTACGCCGGCGCGGATTTTCCGGCGGCTTGACCTTCCAACGATTGGAAACTGCATCTGATCGCCATGACCAGACTCGGCCCCATTCATCGACGCCGCTTGCTCGGCGGCATGTCAGCCCTCGGCGGCGCGGGCGCCCTGAACGCCCTACTGCCCGGTTGGGCGCAGAGCGGGACACCGGGCAGGCCCGCCGACCTTCCCACCGTCTCGGGCCCGGACATCGCGCTTAGCGTCGGGCACACGGCCTTCAAGGTCGATGGCCGGGCGGCGCACGCCGTGAGCGTCAACGGCACCGTCCCTGGCCCCCTGGTCCGCCTGACCGAGGGGCAGACGGCGCGGATCTCCGTCACCAACGCCCTGCAGGAAGACACTTCGATCCACTGGCATGGCCTGCTGGTCCCGTTCCAGATGGACGGGGTGCCCGGGGTCAGCTTCCCCGGGATCAAGCCCGGCGAGACCTTCACCTATGAGTTCAAGGTGCGGCAGGCCGGGACCTATTGGTACCACAGCCATTCGGGGCTTCAGGAGCAGTTGGGCCACTACGGTCCGATCGTCATCGAGCCCGCGGCTGCCGATCCGGTGGCGTTCGATCGCGAGCACGTCGTGATGCTGTCGGACTACAGCTTCATGCACCCGCATGAGATCTTCCGGAAGATGAAGGCCCAGTCGGGCTACTTCAATCGCCAGAAGCAGACGGTCGCCGGCCTGCTCGCGGGCAAGGACCAGTCCTTCGTCGAGCGCAAGGAATGGTCGGCCATGCGCATGGATCCGACCGATATCCTCGACGTCACCGGCGCGACCTACGCGTATCTGGTCAACGGCCACGGCCCGCAGGACAACTGGACCGGCCTCTTCGAGCCCGGCGAGCGCGTACGCCTGCGGATCATCAACGCGGGGGCCATGACGATCTTCAACGTCCGCATCCCGGGCCTGAAGCTCAGCGTCGTCCAGGCCGACGGTCAGAATGTCCGGCCCGTCGAGGTCGAGGAGTTCCAGATCTCGCCCGCCGAGACCTATGACGTGATCGTCCAGCCGCAGGACCGCGCCTACACCCTGGTGGCCGAGGCCGCCGATCGTTCAGGCACGGGCCGCGCCACCCTGGCGCCGCGGGCGGGCATGACCGCCGAGGTTCCGCCCCTGCGCGAGCGGCCGCTGCTCAACATGCGCGACATGGGCGTGGACCACTCGGCGATGACGGGGATGGAGGGCATGGCTATGGACCACAGCGCCATGTCCATGCGCGACCCGCGAAACGCGCCCCAGGTCACCCTGGGGCCGGGCGTCCAGATGATCTCGCCCATGCCGGCCGACCGGACGGGCGACCCGGGGCAGGGGCTGGAGAATGTCGGTCACAAGGTGCTGGTCTACACCGACCTCGTCGCCCTGGAGCCCAATCCGGACCCGCGGCCGCCGTCGCGGGAGATGGAGATCCACCTGACCGGCAACATGGAGCGGTTCATGTGGGCTTTCGACGGCGTCGGCTTCAGCCACCTGAAGGACCCGATCCCGTTCCGGCTCGACGAGCGTGTCCGGGTGACCCTGGTCAACGACTCGATGATGGCCCACCCGATCCATCTGCACGGTCATTTCTTCGAGGTCGTGACCGGCAATCCCGGCCGCCATCCGCGCAAGCACACGGTCAATGTGCTGCCTGGCGGTCGCGTCGCCTTCGACCTGACGGCGAGCGATCCTGGCGACTGGGCCTTCCACTGCCACCTGCTCTACCACATGCACGCGGGCATGTTTAACGTGGTCACCATCCGCCCGCTGGAAGGGGCCGGGGCATGAGACTCCTGCTCGCGCTTCTGCCTCTCGCGATCGCGTCCGCCGCCGCGGCGCAGGACCCTCACGCCGGTCACCAGCCGCCGGCGAACGTCCCGGCGGAGACCCATGCCGGACACGTCCAGCCGGCCTGGCCGTCCGACACCCCTGCGGCGCCGCCGCCGGAGCTGGCGCGAGACCACGCCGCCGAGCGCTTCTATTCGCCCGAGGAAATGGCCGCCGCCCGCGCCCAGCTTGCCCGAGAGCACGGCGGCGGGACCGCCTGGAAGGTGATGCTGGATCAGGCGGAGATTCGTCCGTCCGGCGGCGACGACGATTTCGCCTGGAAGGGCGAGGCCTGGTACGGCGGCGACATCAACCGGCTTGTCGTGAAGTCGGAGGGGGACGTCGCCATCGGCGGCGACGTGCATGCGGCCGAGCTCCAATTGCTCTATTCCCGCGCCGTCAGCCCCTATTTCCAGCTTCAGGCCGGCCTACGTCACGACTTCGAGCCGGGCCCCACGCGAACCTATGGGGTCGTGGGCTTCGAAGGCCTTGCGCCCTACTGGTTCGATGTCGAGGGCGCGGCCTTCCTCTCGGAGAAGGGCGACGTCAGCGCCCGCCTGGAGGGCTCCTACGACCTGCGCCTCACCCAACTCCTGATCCTGCAGTCCCAGGCCGAGCTGAACCTCGCGGCCCAGGATGTTCCGGAGCTGGGCCTGGGCGCCGGCTTCACCGACGCCGAACTGGCGCTGCGGCTGCGTTACGAGTTCCGCCGGGAGTTCGCCCCCTATGTCGGCGTTTCCTACGAGCGACGCCTCGGCGAGACCGCAAAATTCAGCCGGGCCGCCGGCGAAGACGTTGAAGATACGCGCCTTGTCGTCGGCGTGCGGACTTGGTTTTGAGGAGCTTATCCATGAAGACCCCTACGCTTTGCCTGATCGCGGTCGCCCTCATGGCCACGCCCGCTGCGGCTCAGCACGCCGGGCATGGCGACCATGCCGCGGCCCCTGCGCCGGCCGCCGTCGCGTCCGCCGAAGGAACCGGTGTCGTGAAGAAGGTCGATACGGGGGCGGGAACCGTGACCATCGATCACGATCCGATCCGCGCCCTGAACTGGCCGGCCATGACCATGGCCTTCAAGGTTCCGGACAAGGCCGTGCTCGATCAGATGAAGGAGGGCGCCAAGGTGCGCTTCCTGCTCAGCGGCGGACAGACGATCGTCGCCGTGCGGCCCCAATAGTCAGAGGTCGACCTTCGCCATCAGCGGGGCGGGCAGCAGCCGGATGATCAGCATCACGTAGCGCCAGCCGAGCTTGGCGGCGGTCACGCAGGAACCTGGTCGGGCTCCAGGGTCCTGACGATCTTCACGCGGGTGAAGTCGTCCGAGGGGGTCTTTACGAAGCCGAGGTTCTTCGCCGTGGCGAGCATTGGGGCGTTCTCGCGCGCGACATCGCCCCAGACTTCCCGAAGCCCTTTGGCCGCCGCGTATTCGAGAATGGCGTTGAGCAGCAACCGACCGAGTCCCTTGTGTTGTTGGTCGGTGCGCACCATCAACGCAAACTCCGCAGTTTCCCCTTGAGGGTCGCCGGCGAGGCGGGAGACGCCGAGGATCTTGCGGTCGCGATCCAGGGCGACCAAGGCCATTTCCCGGTCGTAATCGATCTGGGAAAGCCGCTCTGGCCAACCGGGCGGCAGGGTCCGGAAACCTGAACGGAAGCGCAGTCGGACGTCTTCGGCGCTGCTGGCCTCGACCATGGCGGCGATGGCGGGGCCATCCTGGGGACGGATCGCCCGAACCACGACGCTCTCCCCGCCGATCTCGACCTCACGACGAAGATTCCGCGGATAGGGCAGGATGGCCATGCGCGCCCGCTCCGCGCCCTCCGGGCGCAGTCTCACCCTGGCGTCCAGGACGATTACGCCGTCGGCGTCGGCCAGCAGCGGATTGATGTCGAGCTCGGCGATCTCCGGTTCGCCGACCGCAAGCTGCGACAGCCGGGTCATGACCCCGGTGATCGCTTCCATGTCGGCTGGGCCGTGGTCGCGATAGCCCTGCAGCAGGTGCGAGATGCGGGTGCGGCTGACCATGTCGCGCGCCAGCACGTCATCCAGGGGCGGGAGGCCGACGACGCGGTCGGCAATGACCTCGACGCTGATCCCGCCGGCCCCAAACATGACGATGGGGCCGAAAAGGGGATCCTGGGCGACGCCGACGAGCAGTTCCTGGGCCTGGGGCCGGTGGACCATCGGCTCGACGACGAAGCCTTCGATGCGCGCCTCGGGCCGGGCCTTGGTGATCCGTTGCAGCATGGTGTGGGCTTCGGACAAGATCTCGTCGGCGCCGTTGAGACCCAGCGCCACCCCGCCCAGTTCCGACTTGTGGCTGATGTCGGGCGACAGGATCTTCAGGGCGACCGGCCCCTTCATCTCGACGGCCGCCGCGGCAGCCTCCTCGGGCGTCCTGGCCTCCTGGCTTTCGAGCACCGGGACGCCGTAGGCGCGGAGCAGGGCGCGAGCCTCGGGATCGGTTAGCGTGAGGCGACCATCCGCCCGCGCCGCTGCGATCACACTTCTGGCGGCTTCGAGGTCGGGTTCGCCCGGCAAGCCGGCCGGCGTGCGGACGAGCGCTTCCTGGTTCTTGCGGTGATTGACCAGGTGCATGAAGGCCCGCACCGCTTCGTCCGGTGTTTCGTGAGCCGGCACGCCTGCGGCCGCAAGCCGGCGACGGCCCTCGGCGACCGCGGTCTGCCCAAGCCAGGCGCTGAGGACCGGTCGATGATAACGCTTGGCCTTGAGCGTCTCGACGACGGCGTCCGCGGCGAAGGTGCTGTCTTCGACCGCCGTGGGGCAGTTCATGACCAGCACCGCATCGGCGCCCCGGTCCTCCAGCAGGATTTCCAGCGCTTTTCCGTAAAGGGGGGCGTGGGCGTCGCCGAGGATGTCGACGGGATTGGTTCCCGACCAATGGGCCGGCGCCGCGGCCGCAAGGCGCTGAAGCGTATCTTCCGAGAGTTCCGCTACACGGCCGTTGCGCGCCTCCAGGGCGTCGACCGCCATGACGCCTGCGCCGCCGCCATTGGTCAGGATCGCCAGCCGGTCACCGTAGACCCGCAGGCCGACCCCAAGCGTCGTGACCGCGTCGAAGAGTTCGCGCAGCCCCCCGACTCGCAGCATGCCCGCACGACGAAAGGCGGCTTCGTAGACGAGATCGGAGCCGGCCAGGGCGCCTGAGTGGGTGAATGCAGCCTTGGCGCCGCCCGCGCTGCGCCCGGCCTTCACCACCACGACCGGCTTGGTCCGCGAGGCGATGCGGCCTGCGGTCATGAACTTCCGCGCATCCGAGATGCTCTCGACATAGAGCAGGATGCCGTGGGTCTCATGGTCGAGCGCCAGATAGTCCAGCAGGTCGCCGAAATCGATGTCGGCGGCGTCGCCGATAGTCAGGAGGTGTGAAAAGCCGACGCCCCTCGCATGGGCCCAGTCTATGGCCGCGGCGGCGATGGCGCCCGACTGGGAGACGAGGGCAAGGCCCCCCGGCGAGGGCGACAGGTGCGCGAAGCTGGCGTTGATGCCGCGGCGCGGAGACATGAAGCCCAGGCAGTTTGGGCCAAGGATGCGCATCAGCGAGGGCTTGGAGGCGTCGAGCATAGCCTGGCGCCCTTCGCCTTCCACCCCGGCGCTGATGACGATCGCGGCGCGGCAGCCGCGTTCCGCGAGATCGGCGACGACCCTCGGCACTGCGTGCGCAGGCGTCGCAACCACGGCCAGGTCCGGCGCCATGGGCAGGTCGGCTACCGACTGGTAGGCGATCGAGGACCGGATGGCACGCGCGCTCAGCGAGACCGGGAGCACCGGACCGGCGAAGCCGCTCTCAAGCAGGTTCCGTGAAAGCACCTGGCCGACGGAACCAGGGGCGTTGCTGGCGCCGACCAGCGCGATCGACTTGGGCTGGAACAGTGCGTCCAGGTTGCGGGTGGTCATTAGCCGGTCCTCGGATGGTCGTTCCTAGAGACGAACCTGCTCCGCGCTCCCGATCAAGTCCGGCATGTCCGAAAACGCGCTCGGAACATCGAGCGCCGGGAGGTGGTTTTCGAAGGGTCCGCTGTACGAGGAGATGTCCCATGCCAGCCAAGTCCGCCGCCCAGCAGAAAGCCGCCGGCGCGGCCCTTTCAGCTAAGAGGGGCGAGATTCCAAAAAGCGACCTCAAGGGCGCTTCCAGGTCTATGGTGGAGTCGATGACCGAAAGCGAACTGGAGGAACTGGCTTCGACCAAGCGCAAGGGCAAGCCCGAGCACAAGTCGAAGCCCCACTGAGCTCGCCTCAAGGCAAAGACCTGACCATATCCGCCACGATCGCGTTCACCGTCGCCTGCGCGGCGTCACCCTGATCGACGCGTCGCTGGGAGGTGGATCGCCAGGCCAGCTTGCCGGTCTGGCGGTCGGTCAGGTCGAGCATCATCGTGCCTTCGACGTAGTTTATCGTGCGCACGTCGATGTCCATCGGGGGGCCGTACATCCCCCAGCCGAAGCCGTGAAAGCAGCCGCGGACACCGCAGACGACTGGAGGCCGGCCTCCAGTCGTGGCCACTTGAGTGTCGGTCCGGTCCCGCAGGCCGATATGATAGGAGACGAGCAGGTCGGCCGTGCTCGGATCGGCTTGGCGGTAGCCCCGGGCCGTCAAGGCGCTGACGATCGCGTTTTCGACACGGCCGCGGATGATGTCGTTGTCGACCCTCGGGTCGCCTTGCCCAGGTGTCGCATCGGGCTTCCAGGCGAAGGTCGACCCGGGGCGGATGCCTACGGTGTCGCTCTGAAGCACCGAGACTCTGCCCGCAGGGCCGGCGCAGGCGGCCAGGACCACCAGCGCTCCGAAGACGAGCGCCAACGAAAGATGCTTCCTGATGATCGTGGGGAGCATGGGGGTTCTCCGACTGGCCGACCTTTCGAGAGCGTGTGCGAAAGGATTCGTCGGGCTCCTGGCCTCGGCAATCAGGTCAAACCCTGTGCCGGCATGGGCCGTTAGGTTCAGGGGCGCGAAAGGGTGGTCACCTGCGGCGGGCGCCAATCTCCGTTCAGGACCGAGGCGGTCGGCCTATGGATCCTGAGCAGCAGATTGAATTCGGCTGGCGGCGACGGCAGCCAGTTGGCGACGTCTTCGGTCGGGGCGAGGTGCTGGATCACGAAGTCCGCGACGCCGTCGGGCCCTGGGTCGGCGATGACCTCGTAACCAGGGTGCGATGAACGAAGGGCCAGACTCCATTCAGCGTTCTCGGGGGACGCAAAGGTCAACCGATACTGCTCCGATCCGCGCAAAGGTTGGCCGGCCGCGTCGCGGTCGCAGCGAAAGCAGGCCAGGTCCTCGACCGCCGGTGAGCCCAGGCTGGTGGCTGCGGTCACTGCTCGGGAAAGCGGATCGTTATCGTCGTGTGGCGCATGGAGCAGATCCCAAGGCCCGGCGGGGCTCAGGCGGCGATGCGCTGCGCCTGCGATCTGATCCGCGCCATCCTTGAACCCCCAGGCCACCGCCCCGTCCTGCCCTGCAGTGGCAGGGTCCGGGAAAGCGCTGCCGAGGGCGCAGCCCAAGCGTCCGAGAGCCTCGCCAGTGTCCGGATCGGACGGAGGATGGCGCGCCAGAAGCGCCATCAGCCGATGCAGGAACTTGGCCGGGGCCAGGGCCAAGGCGGCCTCCACCAGATCGCGCGGCGGTCCCTCGATCGTCGCCACGCCCTGATCGGGCCAGGGCTTGGGGGCGGCGATCGAAGGCCCCATGAGAAGCCGAAGACTCGCCGCATGATCATCTGCTGAGCGCGGGGCGATGCGGGTCAACATCCAGGCCGAAGCGCTGGGCAGCCGCCAGACTGCATCCGCGTCCGGCGACTCGCGGACCTGATCTGCCCCGACAATCGCGATGCGCGCCGACGGAAGTGGCGCCGCCAGAGGCGCGATCCTGCGTCCCCATGCGTCATAGAGGACCACGCACAACCGTCGCGCCTGGTCATCCGGCCACCTGAGCGTGGCCGGCCCTTGCGAAATGTCCAGCCAGGCGCTGGTGATCAATGTTCGAGGGGCGTCATCCGCGAGCCCCGGGGCGAGAAGTCCTGCGTGATCCGGCAAGCGACAGAACCGATTGCCTCCCAACGGATGGGCGCGGCGGACCATGTCGGTCAGCACCAGGGGAAAGCCCAACACCATCAACTCGGCCGCGACCTGGCGGATTTCGGCCGCGGTCATACCCGGAGACTGGATCTGGGGCATTTGCGCCTTCCTATGGAAGACCCAGCCTTTCAGGCGCTCGCCGGCGCGGCCATCGGGTCAAACCCCCATCGACAAGGACCCGGCCATCGGATGCAGCCGGGCGTTCTTGCCCTAGGCTCGGATGAGATTGTGCTTGATGGCGAAGCGGACGAATTCAGCCGCCGTCCTCACGTCGGCCTTGCGCATCGCCGCCGCCCGATGGCTTTCGACGGTCTTGACGCTGATCTTCAGCAGGCGCGCGATCTGCTTGTTGGAATTGCCCTCGGCGATCAACTGCGCAACCTCGATCTCGCGCATGGTGAAGCTCTCCAGCCGGGAGCGCTTTCGTTCGCTGATCGCCGCCTCAAGCAGCAGCTCGGAGACAAAGGAGGAAAAGTAGGGGCGGTTCGCGCCGAGGGCCGAGATCGCCGCCTCGAGGTGATCCTCACTGTCGCTCTTGAGCAGGTAACCCCTGGCGCCGGCCGCCAGTCCGCCACTTACTGTCTCGTCGTCGTCGTGCATGGTGAACAGCAGGACGTTGGTGCGCGGCGATTCCTGACGCAAGCGACGGGTGACGATGATGCCGTTCAGCACCGGCAGCGAGATGTCCAGGACCGCCACGTCGGGCTGCTGCTCGATTGCAAGGTCAAGCGCCGCCTGGCCGTCGGCGGCCTCGCCGCAGACCTGCCAGCCGGGGTGGCTCTCTATGATGTCCCTAATTCCGCGGCGGACGATTTCGTGGTCGTCCGCGATCAAAACCCGGAGCATTTCGACCCCTAGTCAGCGAGTTCCGGTCAGGAATACCCCCGAGCTGGGATCAAACGTATCGGTAATATCACTAATATGCACTTTTTGCGCGAAGTATGAAATTATCCTCGCCAAAGTGCAGGGGAGGGCGTTGAGTCCAATAGCTCGTCGCGCCGCATCGCGATTTGCGGCCGGTGGCGGCGGGCGCGGAGGCTGAACGCGATGAGGTCGGGTTACGAGGGTGTTTTTCCCGATAGGGAAGAACCCCATGATCTGCGCGTATTGGGCGTGATCGACGGCTTGCCGTTGCCGTTCGCCTTGGTTGATCCGGCTCAGAGCGGGCTCAAGTTTCTTTCGGCTACGGAACCGTTTCTAGCGACGCTGGGATTGCCGCGCACGGCGGTCGAAGGGCGCGATCTGGCGCAGGTCTTTCTCGCCGAGGCCTTTCCCCGAGTCTCCGACGCCGTCATGCGCTGTGCGGCGACCTGCCAGACCGTCAGGGTGCGCGCTGAACGCCAGACTCCGAAGCGGGACGTCTATGATGTCGTGGCCCATCCGTTGGCCGACCTGGGCGCGGGAGATCTGGTCGCGCTCATTATCGAGGCACCGCTACGTCAACCGTCGCTGATGGCGCAACGGCAGGCTCTGCTGGACTACATCAGTCCACTCAGCCCCAGCATGTACTACATCTACGACCTCCCGAGCAGCCGCACGCAGTACATGCACCGCGATCTTGCCGCGATGCTTGGCTTCGCCGCCGAAAGCATGGAGCTCGCGCAGATCCTGGCCAGGGTGCATCCGGAAGATCAGCCGATCCTCAACGATCACGTCGCGGCCATGAGCTCCCTGTCCGATGGCCAGACGACTGATGCAGTCGTGCGGGTTCACGCGCCGGGCAGCGAGTATCGCTGGGTCCGCTCGCGGTGTCGGATATTGCGGCGGGCTCGCGACGGCGCCGTGCGATTGGTCGTCGGGGCTGCGTCCGACGTCACCGAGCAATACAGGCAGGCCGAGGAACTCGACAGAGCGTCGCGCGCCCTGGCGCTGGCCGAAATAGAGGAGCGGCGCAGGGTCGGTCGCGAATTGCACGACTCCACGGCTCAACACCTCCTCGCGGTCGACCTTTCGCTTGCGGCTATGGAGCGGCGCAACGCGTTTGATTCTGCCGATATGGCGACCCTGCGGGAGCTCCGCAGCGCCCTGTCGGCCGCCCGCAAGGAGATCCGCACGCTGTCCTACGTGCTTCACCCGCCGAACCTGGAGGGAAGGGGGCTGCCCGCGGCGATCAAGGCCTTCGCTGACGGTTTCGCGCGCCGCACGTCGCTCGATATCACGGTGGAGGCGGACCCGACCCTCCGCCTGCCCGAAGAGATCGAGCACGCGCTGTTCCGCATCTTCCAGGAAGCGCTGATGAATGTGCATCGCCACACCGCTGCGACGTGCGTTTGCTGCGCCATGTCCTGGCGCGACGGCGTGGTCCGCTTGGATGTCGAGGACAATGGGCGGCAGCCTGGCGAACTGCCGTTCAATCCGGCCCAGGAAACTGGGGTCGGGATCGCCGGCATGAGGGCCAGACTGAAGCAGTTCGGCGGCCGCCTGATCCTGGAGCGTGGCGCATCCGGGCTGCTCCTTCGGGCCGAAGCGCCGTTCCTGGGCGAACCATAGTCACGGACGCCCGATCTTTACGCGGCCCTTATGTCTAGGCCCCAAGGCCCGTCTCGCCCCCTGATGGCTGTTGGCGCGACCTTCCGCCCCTGATTTTTCACCGAGGGGCTTCGATGCTCGACATCATCTTCCTGGCGCTGGGCCTTGGCGCCTTCGCGCTCTTCGCCGGCTTTGCGGCCGCGCTGAGGCGTCTCTGACATGCTGGAACTCGTGCTGTGGGGCGTAGGCGCCCTCCTGATCGGCGGCTACATGCTCGCCGCCCTGCTGCGGCCGGATCGCTTCTGAGCGACGCCGCGCAACCTCCTTTGCGGACATCCTACAATGAACTGGCAAGGCTGGGCGGAGATCGCCCTGGTGATCGGTCTCGCCATCGGTCTCGGTTGGCCGATCGGCATCTATATGTCGCGCGTCTGGAATGGCGAACGCACCTGGCTTGATCCGGTGCTGAGACCCGTCGAGACGCTGTTCTATCGCGCCTGCGGGGTAGACCCTTCCAAGAGCCAGGGCTGGTTCGGCTATGCCGGCGCGCTCCTGGCCTTCAACGCTGTCGGCTTCGTGCTCGTCTACGGCATCCTGCGTCTGCAAGGCATCCTGCCGCTCAACCCGCAGGGCTTCGGCGCCGTCTCAGAGCACCTTGCGTTCAACACCGCGGTAAGCTTCGTCACAAACACCAACTGGCAGTCCTATGGCGGCGAGACCACCATGTCTCAGTTCAGCCAGATGTCTGCGCTGACTGTTCAGAACTTCGTCTCGGCCGCGACCGGCGCGACGATCGCCGCAGCCCTGGCCCGGGCGTTCATCGCCAACCGCGGCGAAGGACTTGGCAACTTCTGGGCCGACCTCGTCCGCACGACCCTGTGGGTCCTGCTGCCGCTATCGATCCTCGTCGCCCTGACGCTTGTGGCGCTCGGCGTGCCGCAGACGCTCGATGCGTCCGCCACGGCGACCTCGCTGGAAGGCGCGCATCAGAAGATTTCGCTGTTCGCGGTGGCTGACCAGCTCGCAATCAAGCAACTCGGCATCAACGGCGGCGGCGTGTTCAACGTCAACTCATCACACCCGCTCGAGAACCCGACGCCGCTGACCAACCTGATCACGGCAGTCTCCATCAACGTGCTGGGCTGGGCCGCTTTCTTCGCCTTCGGTCGCTCGGCGATGGCGAAGAGGGACGTCCGCGCCCTTGCTGCCGCGGCGGCTATCCTGCTGTCTGCCGGCACGGCCGCGATCTACTGGTCTGAAACTCAACCTGCGCCCGCGCTGGTCGCCGCCCATGCCGACGCTTCGGCGAACATGGAGGGCAAGGAGGTTCGATTCGGCGCTTCGGGCTCGGCCGCCTGGGCCGGCCAGACCACGGGCGCCTCGAACGGTTCGGTCAACTCGATGCATGCGAGCTACATGCCCCTGGGCGGGGCCGTGACCATGTTCCTGATGATGCTGGGCGAGATCCTGCCTGGCGGGATCGGCTCCGGCGTCTCGGTTATGGTGCTGATGGCTGTCCTTGCGGTGTTCGTCGCCGGCCTGATGGTCGGCCGGACGCCCGAGTACCTCGGCAAGAAGATCGAGGCCCGCGAGGTGAAGGGCGCCATGCTGGCTATCCTCGTGATCCCGCTGTCGATGCTGGGCTTCACGGCGGTCGCCGCGGTCCTGCCCGAGGCCCTGAAGGGGCTGCTGAACTCCGGCCCGCACGGCCTTTCCGAAATGCTCTACGCCTACACTTCGGCGACGGCGAACAACGGGTCGGCCTTCGCGGGCCTCACCGCCAACGCGCCCTGGTGGAACACGACGCTGGGAATCGCGATGCTGATGGGTCGCTTCGTTCCCATCGTGGTCGTCCTGGCCGTCGCCGGCGCCATCGCCGCCAAACCCAAGCTCGCCCCGACGGCCGGCACCTTGCCGACCGACTCCGGCCAGTTCGTCTGCCTGCTGATCGGGGTGATCCTGATCCTTGGCGGCCTGCAATTCTTCCCGGCTCTCGCCCTCGGCCCGATCGTGGAGCACTTCCAGATGCTCCTGACGCTGAGCGGCGGCCGCTGATCCCGAAGGATACCTTTCAATGACCGCTGATTATGCTCCCCAAGGGGGGCCGCTGGGCGAGAACCGCCGCAAGGCCTCGTCCCTCGCCGTCGGCTTCAATCCTGCCCTGGCGGGGCGCGCGATCCGTGACGCCGTCGTCAAGCTGGATCCGCGCCGGCTGACCGGCAATCCGGTGATCTTCGCCACATGGCTCGTGGCGGCGCTCGCCAGCATCTCGGCCGGAATAGCCATCGCTGGCGGCGCGCAGTGGAGCTTCGCGCTGCAGATCGCCCTCTGGCTCTGGGCCACCGTGCTGTTCGCCAACTTTGCCGAGAGCATCGCCGAGGGCCGTGGCAAGGCCGCCGCCGACAGCCTGCGCGCCACGCGGGTCACCACCAAGGCCAAGCTGCTCGTCGACGACAAGACCGGCACGATCGTTCCCACTCCGGCGCACAAGCTCGGCGTTGGCGAGGTGGTGCTGGTCGAGGCCGGTGATGTCATCCCGGCTGACGGCGAGATTATCGAGGGCGTGGCTTCGGTGAACGAAGCGGCCATCACCGGCGAATCCGCGCCCGTCATCCGCGAGAGCGGCGGCGACCGGAGCGCCGTGACCGGCGGCACCACGGTCGTTTCCGACTGGATCAAGGTTCGCGTCACCTCCGAGGCCGGTAACACCTTCCTCGATCGCATGATCGCGATGGTCGAGGGCGCCGACCGGCGCAAGACGCCGAACGAGATCGCCCTGGCCGTGCTGCTGGCGGGCCTGACCCTGGTGTTCCTCATCGCGGTCGTAACGTTGCTGGGCCTGGGCAAGTATTCCGGCGTGGAGCTCCAGCCGATGGTCCTGGGCGCTCTGTTCATCACGCTCATTCCGACGACCATCGGCGGCCTGCTTTCGGCGGTCGGCATCGCCGGCATGGACCGGCTGCTGAAGGTCAACGTGCTGGCCACCTCTGGCCGTGCGGTCGAGGCCGCGGGCGACGTCGACACCCTTCTATTGGACAAGACGGGCACCATCACCTTCGGCAATCGCATGGCCACCGAACTGATCCCGGTTCCCGGCGTGCGGCCCGACATGATCGCTCGCGTGGCCTATCTGGCCTCCCTGGGCGACGAGACGCCGGAAGGCCGCTCGATCCTCGAGCTGGTCCGTGCGCAGGGCCTCGACATCGCCCCGCCGGCCGACGCCAAGGTCGTCCCGTTCAGCGCCGTCACCCGCCAATCGGGACTCGAAGCCGGCGGCCAGGTCTGGCGCAAGGGGGCGGTGGACGCCGTGCTCAAGAGCTCCGGGCTGCGGCCCGAGCAGGTCCCGGTCGAGTTCACCAACGCGGTGGACCGCATCGCCCGATCGGGAGGCACGCCGCTGGCGGTCACTGAGAACGGCGCCCTCATCGGCGTCATCCACCTCAAGGATGTGGTGAAGCCTGGTGTGAAGGAGCGGTTCGCGGACCTGCGTCGCATGGGCCTGCGGACGGTGATGATCACCGGCGACAATCCGGTGACCGCCGCAGCCATAGCCTCGGAAGCCGGCGTCGATGACTTCCTTGCCGAAGCCACGCCCGAGGACAAGCTGCGGCTGATCCGCGAGGAGCAAGGCCGTGGCCGGCTGGTGGCCATGTGCGGCGACGGCGCCAATGACGCCCCCGCGCTCGCCCAGGCCGACGTCGGGGTGGCCATGCAGACCGGCGCCCAGGCGGCCCGGGAGGCCGGCAACATGGTGGATCTCGACTCCGACCCGACGAAGGTCATCGAGATCGTCGAGGTGGGGAAGCAGCTCCTCATCACCCGCGGGGCGCTGACGACGTTCTCGATCGCCAATGACGTGGCTAAGTACTTCGCGATCATTCCGGCGATGTTCGTGGCTTCGCTGCCGGCCCTGGGCGCGCTCAACATCATGGGGCTCCACAGCCCACAGAGCGCGATCCTATCGGCGGTGATCTTCAACGCCCTGATCATCGTACTGCTGATCCCGCTGGCGCTGCGCGGCGTCCGTTATCGGGCCATCGGTGCGGCCAAGCTCCTGTCGCGAAACCTGCTGCTCTACGGGGTCGGCGGCCTGGTGGCGCCGTTCGCGGGGATCAAGCTGATCGACATGATCGTCGCCGGCCTGGGCCTCGCCTGATGGACCCCCAACTCGTCCGGGCCGCTCTCGTGAGCACCGGCCTTGTTCTTCTCCTTGTCCTGGTCGCGGTCGCCAGTCCGCGACCGGACACCGCGGCGGACGCGGACCTCCCTCGGGCCGGGTCCGCCGCCCCAATTCACAAAGAAGACTCTCTGCAATGATTTCGCTTGCTCTCAACAACCGTTACGACGCGCTCCGCCTGATGGCTGGCGTTTCCGGAGGCGTGATCGCCGCCGTCGCTCTCGGCGCCGCTCAAGCCAAGGCGCAGGAAGCGACCGATCCGGTGTCGCTCTCCTTCAACCTCGGCGCGGCCACGGATTACGCATTTCGCGGGGTTAGCCAGACCGACACCGATCCTCAGGTGTTTGGCGGTGTGGACGCGACATTGGGGCCCATCGGCTATGCCGGCGCCTGGGCCTCCAACGTCGACTTCGGCGACTCCACCGATTTCGAATACGACCTCTATACCGGGGTGAGGCCAAGCCTCGGCCCGGTGAGCCTCGACCTCGGCGTCATCTATTACGGCTATGCGGGCCAGCCCTCGGGCGCGAACTGGGATTACTGGGAGGGGAAGATCGCCGCCTCGATCCCGGCGGGCCCGGCGATCCTGGGCGCCGCGGTCTACTACTCGCCGGAGTTCACCGGCGAGACCGGTCACGCCTGGTACTATGAGGCCAACGGCAGCGTGCCGATCCCGAACTCCAAGTTCACCGTTTCAGGCGCAGTCGGCCGTCAGACGATCGAGGAGGCCGGTGACTACACCACCTGGAATCTCGGCGTCGGCTACGCCTTGACCGACCACGTCGGCCTGGACGTCCGGTACGTGGACACCGACGCCCATGACTTCGGCCAACTCTACGACAGCCGCGTCGTCGGCGGCCTGAAGCTCGTTTTCTGAGGAGCGCCTCCATGATTGCTCTAATACGACCGGCCCTCGTCTCCATGGGCCTCTTCACCCTGATCCTGGGCGTGGCCTATCCGTTCGCCATCACCGGCATCGCGCAGGGGCTGATGCCTAGCCAAGCCGGCGGCAGCCTCATCCGTCGCGACGGCCACGTCGTGGGTTCGGCCTTCGTCGGGCAGAACTTCACCAGCCCGGCCTACCTGCATGGCCGTCCCTCGGCGGCTGGCAGCGATGGCTATGACGCCTCGTCGTCCTCGGGCTCCAATCTCGGCCCGATGAGTGAGGACCTGATCGCGGCGGTGAAGGAACGAGCCGACGCGCTGCGGCCGGAAGCGGCTGGAGCGGAGATTCCCGCCGATGCCGTAACCGCCTCGGGTTCGGGGCTCGACCCGGAAATCTCCCCGGCCTTCGCCAGGCTTCAGGCGGCTCGGATCGCGCAGGCGCGAGGCGCGCCTGTTGACCGCGTCCAGCAGGTCATCGACCGGCAGGTCGTCGGGCGCACCGCTGGCGTTCTCGGCCAGCCCCGCGTGAACGTGCTGGAGACCAACCTGGCGCTCGACGCGGCCTTCGGCAGGATGCAACCTCCGCCGCGATGACTGGTGAAGAGCCCCGCAGGCCCGACCCCGATGCGCTCCTGGCCGCAGCCTCTCACGGCCAGGGACGTCTGAAGGTCTTCCTCGGCATGTCGCCGGGGGTCGGCAAGACTTACGAGATGCTGCGCGCCGCCCGACGCCGAAAGGCCGAGGGCGGCGATGTCGTTGTCGGCCTTGTCGAGACGCATGGCCGCAAGGAAACTCAGTCGCTGCTGCGCGGCCTCGACGTGATGCCTCGCAAGCCGGTCGAGCATCGTGGTCGCACGCTGCTGGAGTTCGATCTGGACGCCGCATTGGCGCGCAAGCCCGAGTTGCTGCTCGTCGACGAGTATGCGCACTCCAACGCGCCCGGCTCGCGGCACCCCAAGCGCTGGCAGGACATCGAGGAACTGCTGCGGGCGGGCATCGACGTCTGGACGACCCTGAACGTCCAGCACCTCGAAAGCCTGGTGGACGTGGTCTGGAAGATCACCGGCGTGCGTCAGCGAGAGACGGTGCCGGATCTGGCGCTCTCCCGCGCGGACGAGATCGAGCTGATCGACATCACTCCGGCCGAACTCCGCGAGCGGATGGCGGAGGGCAAGGTCTACGTGCCGGAGACCGCCCGGCTGGCGGCTGACCGGTTCTTCAAGATCGAGAACCTGACGGCGCTTCGCGAACTGGTCCTGCGCCGCGCCGCCCAGGCCGTCGATGATCAGCTTATCGGCGCCATGAAGCGCGCTGGCGTGGAGGGGCCGTGGGCCGCCGGCGAGCGGATCCTGGTGTTGGTCGGTCCGGACACCATGGCCAGCAGCCTGGTTCGCGCGGGCCGGCGATTGTCCGACATGATGATGGACGCACCCTGGACCGTCGCCCACGTAGAACGGCCGAACGCGCCGGTGATCTCCGCGGTCCAGGCTCAGAAGCTGCGCGATGCGCTGAAGCTTGCCGAACAGCTCGGCGGCTCGGTCATTACCTTGACGGGGGATGATCTGGTCGCGACCGTGCTCGATTACGGCCGGCGCAACAACACGACGCAGATCGTCGTCGGCAAGACCGCGCGCACACGCCGCAATCCCTTCCGTCGCAACCTGATCAACGCCTTGCTTGGGGAGGCGGACGGCGCCGCGCTGCATGTCATCACTGAAACCGCCGAAGGCCATGAACCCGAGCCGAAGCCGCGACGCGACCTGCACGACATGCCCTGGAGCGGCCACGCCGGCGCGATGGCGCTGGTTGCGCTCGCGGTTGGAATTTCGTGGCTGATCGACGCCCATGTCGAGAGCGGCAAGCTCGCAATGGTCTTCATGCTGAGCGTGCTGATCTCCGGCCTGGCGTTCGGCCTGTGGCCGGCGGTGCTGGCGGCGGCGGCGTCGGCCTTCGCCTACAACTTCTTCTTTCTGGAGCCGCGACTGACCATGCGCATCGGCCAGGCCGCCGACGTGCTGACCTTCGTGGTGTTCTTCGCCGTCGCGATGACGACCGGCTGGCTGACCGGGCGGGTGCGCGACCAGACGCGTGCGGTGGCTCGCCGGGCCTCGGCCATCGCCGCCGTCCTGGCCTCGACGCGCAGGCTGTCCTCGGCGGCCAAGGCTGATGAGGCGGCGGCCGCCCTGGCCGAACAACTCGCCGCGGCCACAGGCTGCAAGGCCGTCGTCCTGACGCCACAGAGCGAAGACCTGTTCCTCGCGGCCGCGGCGCCCACGAGACCGGCCCTGTCGGCGGGAGACATGGCTGCGGCGCGATGGGCCTGGGAGAAAGGGGAGGCGGCCGGCGCCGGCACCGGCACCATGCCCAATGTCGGCTGGACCTTCCGTCCGCTACAGGGGGTTAAGTCGAGGGCGGGGGTGGTCGGTGTTGAACCGGCGGCCGTCGCGACGGAGGAGGGGGAGCGCTTCGTGGCGTCCCTGCTCGACCAAGGGGCCGTGGCGCTTGAGCGCGCCGAGTTGGCGGCTGTCGCCGCCGACGCCGAGGCTCTGCGCCGGACCGACCAAGTCCGATCAGCTCTCCTGAATTCGGTCAGCCACGATCTTCGCACCCCGCTCTCGACGGTGCTGGGGTCGGCCACGACGCTGATCGACTACGGCAAGACCCTGCAACCCAAGGTCCGCGACGACCTCCTGCTCTCGATCCGGGAGGAGGCCGAGCGGCTCAATCGCTATGTCGGCGACCTTCTCGACATGACCCGGCTGGAGGGCGGAGCCCTGGTGACGCGGCGGGAGTGGAGCGATGTACGCGACGTCCTGCGCGCGGCGGTCGATCGCGTGCGGCGGCGGCTGGAAAACCGGCGAGTCGTGTGGGACTTCCCCGACAAGGTCACCATGGTGATGGCCGACCCGTCGTTGCTGGAGCAGGCGCTGGTGAACATCCTGGAAAACGCCATCGCCTACAGCCCTGACGGCGCCAAGATCGAGATCGCGGCCTATGAGGACCGCAACAACGTGGTGATCAGCATCGAGGACGAGGGGAGGGGCATCCCCACGTCCGAGCTGGAGCGTGTGTTCGAGAAATTCCGGCGCATGGACGAGTCGACCGATCGGGGGAAGGGGGCCGGCCTCGGCCTCGCCATCTCAAAGGGCTTCGTTGAGGCGATGCGCGGCCGGATCGCCGCCGCCTCGCCGATCCACGATGGCCGCGGCACACGCATTCTGATCAGCTTGCCGAAGGAGCGGGCGACGCCTGTCGGCCTCCTATGACGGACTATCGCCCCCGCATCCTGGTCATCGACGACGAGCCGCAGATCCATCGGTTCCTGTCGCCGGCCCTCGATGCGGCCGGCTATGAACCTGTTCGCGCCGACACCGCGGCCCAGGGGCTCAAGGAAATCGCCCGCAAGGCGCCGGACGCTGTCGTTCTCGACCTCGGCCTGCCGGACCTGGACGGCAAGGAGGCCTTGGTGAAAGCCCGTGCCTTCTACGCTGGGCCAATCTTGATCCTCTCGGCGCGGGACAAGGAGACCGAGAAGATCGACGCATTGGATCTCGGCGCCGACGATTACGTCGAAAAGCCTTTCGGCGTCGGCGAATTGCTGGCGAGGCTTAGGGTCGCGCTCCGTCACCGGCTGCGGGACGAGGGGGCAGAGCCGATCGTCACGACGGGGGATCTGACCGTCGATCTTGTGAAACGCCTAGTCACCCGCGCCGGTGAAGTCATTCGCCTTTCGCCGCGGGAGTACGATCTCCTGGCCCAACTCGTGAGGGGCGCGGGCAAGGTGGTGACCCATAAGCAGCTCCTGACCGCCGTCTGGGGTCCGGCGCACGAGCATGACGTGCAGTACCTGCGGGTCTTCGTCGGCCAGCTTCGCCAGAAGATCGAGCCGGACCCGGCCCAGCCGACGCTGATCCTCACCGAACCGGGCGTCGGCTATCGTTGGATGGGATAGGCGGCGGCACGGCTGGTTCCGTCGGCGGCTCGGGACGCACTGTCACAATCATCCGTTGACGCTGGACGCGGGCGGGCGCGCCAATCTTCGTCAGTACGGCCGCCGCGCGCTTGATCTAGCGCAATAGCAGGACGTCGAACGCATGCTAACGTGCTGCCCATACCCGCCGCCGGCGGGATTCTCGGGTCGGCTTGGCGTGGTGAGCAGCACAATCGACGTCTCTCATGCCTGGTACGAGGACGGGCTGGCGCTTGTCACCGGGTCGGCGTTAACCGCGTTCGGGCTGCTGATGCTCAAGAGCGCCGGCCTGGTTGTCGGAGGGATGGCCGGACTGGCGCTGAACCTGTCCTACTTGACGCAGATGAACGTCGGCGTGCTGTTCATGCTGCTGAGCCTGCCGTTCTTCGTGTTTGGACAGCGCACGCTGGGCTGGCCGTTCACGCTCAAGTCGCTGCTGGTGTCGGCGTTCTTGGTGATTTTCTCGCTGGTCTTTCCGCAGCTCGTCACGCTCGACGACATCCATCCGCTATTTGCGGCCGCATTTGGCGGCGCGCTCTGCGGAGTCGGCATCCTGGCGGTCATTCGCCATCACGCCAGCGTTGGCGGCCTTGGTGTGCTGATCATCTATCTGCACGAGCGCCGACATATCCCGGCCGGAGTCACGCAGTTCATTGCCGACGGGCTGATTGTACTGTCAGCCCTGGCGGTGATCGGACCTCGGGCGGTTGCTTACTCCGTGATCAGTACGGCCGTGCTGAGCGTCGTGCTGCTCACCAACCACAGGCCGGGGCGGTACATGGGGTGAGTCACCCTTGGCTAAGTCGTTCATCGCCTAAGGAATATTATCAGAAATAATATGGCGCTGCTTGGCGCGGTCAACCCGCACGCTCATCGAAAAATCGGGCGTCAGGCTCATCACTATCCCAATCTGCCCTCGAAGCGCAGAACAGGTGCGTTCGAACGCCCTTGCCGAGCGGCACATCGAGCGTTCCGGCCGTGACGTAGACATTCCGCGCGTCCAACTCGGCTGGGAGCGGCGTGCCGCAGGTCTTGCAGCGAGTGATCGTGTAGGTCGGGCGCAGTGCGAAGGTGACGGCGTGATGCTCTCCCTTCATCCATCGAAAGCGATCCCGCGGGACAATCAGAATCCAGTTTCCGTTCGAACCGGAAGCTTTTCGGCACAGTGAACAGTGGCAGACCCAGACGCCATCGATGTCGCCATCGATCTCGTAAGCTCTCGCGCCACAGAGACAACTGCCTGTCCGAACGGTCATTCGCTCCCCCTTGCGGATTGCCGGTCGGCTCATGCTCGGCATGGCCACTGGAACGTGAAGCGCACCGGAATGCAACGTCGCTGCGACCGCCGGGCGGGACGTTCGCACGGCCCCTGCCCGGTTTCCTACGCTCCAGATCAGCAAGCAGTGCTAGCACGTCCGCTGCATAAGCGTCCTGCGGCCGGTCCGGCGAAGCATGGCGCCGAGGCCGGCGAGCCCGACGATCATCATGGCCCAGGTCGACGGCTCGGGAACGGCGCTGCCCGGGGGAACGAAGATCGATCCGCCATCGACGAGCAGATCGATCTTGTCGATGCGGTGTCCGAAGAAATCGGCCGCATAGAGATATCGTCCATCGAAGGCGAGGTCTTCATAGCGGCTGTTGGGCAAGGTCGAGCATCCCACCTCGGCCGCGTTTGTCTGATGTATGCAGAGCCTCCGAGGGCTGCTCGCATCATTGACCACGATAATGTAGTCCGTGGCGCCGGCGGTGAGGTACTCGACCCCCGAATATCCGCCCGCGCCTCCAAGGAATTCCGTGCGGGCGCCGCTTCCATCGACCGGCGAATGG
The DNA here is from genome assembly GCF_040545335.1 of Phenylobacterium koreense. Lineage (NCBI taxonomy): Bacteria > Pseudomonadati > Pseudomonadota > Alphaproteobacteria > Caulobacterales > Caulobacteraceae > Phenylobacterium > Phenylobacterium koreense. The sequence goes on along the minus strand of NZ_JBEPLU010000002.1, from coordinate 267,171 downwards.
TAGACCTTGTCGACATCGGGCGACCACCACAGGGTCGATCCCTGGACATCCAGGCCGTCGATCAGGCCGCCATAGCCGCCGGCCACCCCCGTGATCGTGGGATTCAGGCTCGCATAGTTCATCCCCGCCGCGCCTGGACGGTCGAAGGATATGGTGTTGGCGCCCTGCATCACGACGAGCTTGGAGTTCGCGCCGTTATAGGCGAGAGCGGACCAATAGGGTCCCTGAACCGACTTGCCGGTGTCGACCCCGGCAGTGGTCATCTCGTGGATCGTGCCGCTGCTGTTGCTCCACCAGATGTTGGCGCCGTCGTAGGCGAGGCCAAAGGCGTTGGGCCTCGCGAAACTATCGACGATCTGCAGGGTCACAGCCGCTCCAGCGGGGGCAGCCGTCAACATGGCGGCAGCGCAAGCGGCGACGAAAAGCAGCTTCTTCATAACAGCCTCCAGCCTTTGGGATAACGCCGTTCGTCAGAATGCGCGCCGGAGGGTTAATGAGGCAACTTCTTAATTTCAACCTGTGAATGTTGCGCATTCCAATATTCGCCTATCACCTATATTGAGGTCTCCTTTAGGTGGTAGGTGATCGCTATATTTAGCGACGCCAGTCGTTCGACGACTAAATCGCGATACGTGACGGAAACCTCGCCCGTACGGGTTGATCGCCCACTGGCGACTTAAGCAGGCCCTGTTCCTCGCAGTTCACTGCTGCAAGGGGGCCTCGCCTGCATGGCGGACCGGTCGCCGAGGTTTCTTGCGACCGTATGGCGCGGCGACCGCTTGGGGCTTGACCATCACAACTGATGCAAAATACATCATCGTCTATGCTGACGCCTCCTCAGTTGCGTGCGGCCCGGGCCCTGCTGGGCATCGACCAACGCACCCTCGCCGCTCGAGCTGGCGTTTCCTTGCCGACCATACAGAGGATGGAGGCAAGCGAGGGTTACGTCCGCGGCGTTGTGGAAACCCTGACCAAGGTGGTCGCGGCCCTTGAGCGCGACGGGATCGAGTTGATTAGAGAGCACCGCGTAAGCGCGGGCGGCGGTCTCGGGGTCCGGCTTCGCGATCCAGCCGAGCCGGAGCCGCGGACAACGAGGTCGCGGCGCGAGACCGTGGAGGCCTAAGACGTGCCAGACGGCGGCGCTTCCACGGCTCATCTGGTTCGCCCGAAATTGGCGACCACACTTGCCGAGGGCTACAGCCTTGCCGCCTTCAGAGCTGACGCAGCTGCCGGGCTCACCGTGGCGATCGTGGCTCTACCGTTGTCCATGGCCATCGCCGTCGCCTCAGGTGTCTCGCCCGAGCGCGGGCTTTACGCGGCGATCGTCGGCGGCTTCGTGGTTTCCGCGCTTGGCGGCAGCCGGGTGCAGATCGGGGGGCCTGCAGGCGCCTTCATCGTCCTGGTCGCCTCCACCGTGGCCCAATACGGCGTTTCTGGCCTCCTCACCGCCGTAATGCTGTCGGGGCTCATGCTCATGGCGCTCGGCGCAATCCGCATAGGGGCGCTCATTCGATATATGCCCCACACGGTGACAGTGAGCTTCACCTGCGGCATCGCGGCAGTGATCGCCGCCAGTCAGTTGAAGGATTTCGCGGGCCTCCATCTGAAAGGCGCCGAGCCTGGCGCATTCCTTCCCAAGCTTGCGGCGCTGGGCGCGGCGCTGCCGACGCTCAACCTCACCGCGCTGGCGCTGGGCATGAGCACGGTCGCGATCATCCTGGGCCTTCGCCGCCTGCGGCCGACCTGGCCTGGCATGCTGATCGCGGTCATCGCGACGTCGGCCGTCGCATGGGCCTTGCGCCTCCCGGTCGAGACCATCGGCAGTCGTTTCGGCGCCCTTCCCCACGGCCTGTTGGCGCCGGCCCTGCCTCCGCTCGATCCGACGTCGGTGATGCGCCTTGCGCCAGCGGCGGTGTCCTTCACGCTTCTCGGGGCGATCGAGAGCCTCCTGTCGGCGAAGGTCGCCGACGCCATGACCGGCCGCAAGCATCGCTCGAACATGGAACTGATCGCCCAGGGCGCAGCAAACGTGGCGTCTGCGCTGGTTGGCGGGGTCAGTGTCACAGGAACCATCGCGCGCACGGCCACGAACGTTCGCGCCGGCGCGCGCACTCCGGTCTCCGGCATTCTGCACTCGGCGTTCCTGCTGGGTTTCCTGCTCGTGGCCGCGCCGCTGGCCGGGTACGTGCCGCTGGCCGCGTTGGCGGGCGTGCTGCTGGTGGTCTGCTGGAACATGGCCGAGAGGGCCGAGTTCGCGCGTCTGCTCGGCCAGTGGCGCACGGCGGCCGTCGTCATCGCCACCTTCGCCGTCACGCTCCTGCACGATCTTACTGCGGGGATCGTTGTCGGGTGTCTTGTGGCGGCCGGCTTTGCGCTCTGGCGAAGGTTCGGACCCGCTCGCCGCTACTAGCTAGCGAGCCAATCAATCACGCCGATCCAGTGCAGGCCGACGCCGATGGCGGCGCAGGTGAGCAGCACTGGAATGACCCCCGCTTTGAAACGGAAGATCGCCAGCGCCGCCGCCAGGGTCAGCAGCAGCGCCGCGAGGTTGAGGCTCGAGACGACAGGCGCATCGATCTTGACCCAAAGGGTCCGAACTTCACGCACCTGGCCGAAAAGCGTGTGTGCTCCGAACCAGATCGCCAGATTCAGGATCACGCCGACGACGGCCGCGGTGATCGCCCCGAGCGCCGCATTGAGCGCCCTGGCGCCCCGCAGCGCCTCGACAAACGGCGCGCCGAGGAAGATCCAGAGAAAGCATGGCGTGAAGGTCACCCAGGTCGTCAGCACACCGCCCAGCACGCCAGCCAGCAGCGGCGGCAGATCATCGGCGTTGCGGAAAGCTCCCATGAACCCCACGAATTGGGTGACCATGATCAACGGGCCGGGCGTCGTCTCGGCCATCCCGAGGCCGTCGAGCATCTCGCCGGGCCTCAGCCAGCCATAGGTGTCGACCGCTTCCTGAGCGACATAGGCCAGCACCGCGTAGGCGCCGCCGAAGGTCACCACGGCCATTTTGGAGAAGAAGACCGCGATCTGCGAAAAGACGTTGTCCCAACCTAATGCAAAGCCCAGCAGCAAAACCGGAGCGAGCCAGAGCCCGAGCAGAACGCCGCTGATCTTCATCGACCAGGTGAAGCTCGGCCGCGCGTGAGCGGGGGTCCCCTCCCCCAGCAAGGTCTCGCCCTCGGGAGCCTCAGGCTTCGATGCTGGCGCGCCGTTACCCGCCCCAGCGAGAAATGCATCGGCGCCGGCTCTTCCACCGACAAAGCCGATCAGGGCTGCGATACCAATCACCAAGGGAAACGGCACGTCGAAGGCGAACAGGGCAAGGAACGCCCCGGCGGCGACCCCGACCATCGTTCCGTTCTTCAGAGCTCGCCTTCCCACGCGGACCACCGCTTGGATGACGATCGCCAGTACAGCGGCTTTCAGCCCGAAGAACAGTCCGCTCACCAGGCCCACGCCCCCCAGCATGGCGTAGAGAATGCTCAGGGCCATGATCGCCAGAAAGCCAGGCGCGACGAAGAGCAGGCCGGCGATGAACCCGCCGGCCGTTCCATGCATCAGCCAGCCGACATAGATGGCCAGTTGCTGCGCTTCGGGGCCCGGAAGCAACATGCAGTAGTTGAGCGCATGCAGGAAACGGCCCTCGCTGAGCCAGCGGCGTTCCTCCACCAGGATGCGGTGCATCACGGCGATCTGGCCCGCCGGCCCGCCAAAGCTCAAGGCCGCGATCTTCGCCCAAACCTTGGTGGCGTCCGCGAGGCTGACCTCTTGAGGCCGGCCGGTATGGGCAGTCATGGCGTCACTCGCGCTGATCGCTTCACCCCGGCGGCGCAGCCTTGGCTCCGCGATTCTTGTGACCGGCGGGTTCGGACATGTCGAGCGCTTGTCGTCACATGAGCGAGCGATCTTTCGTTCCGTAGCTTGCCCCAGGGTTCTTTCGCCCAGTCTCGGCGTAGATGTGACGAACGCCGCACCAGATCGCGAAACTTATTTGCCGGCGGCTACGGTGCGTACACGCCGCACGAGTTCCGGAACAGGAACGAGGCGGCCCCCAATGTCGCGGTCGGCATGGATGTGCCAGGCTACCAGACCAGTTCCCTCAAGCCCGGCACGTTGGACACCAAGGGAACCCGCGGCGGACCATGCGCCACACGCTCAAGGCCGCAGGCCGCGACCTCTATCTGCGGGTGCGGGGCTCCAGCACCGATGAACTGGAGCCGCAGGTCGACCCGGCCGGCGAGGATCCTTGGAGCGACCTGTGCTTCTATTCGAACCCGGTCTTCATCCAGGTCGCGCGCTAGGCGCCGGCGTCAGACCGCCGCCCCGACGAAGTTGCCGATGATCGCGGTGACGGCCATAGCCAGGGCGCCCCAGAGCGTGACGCGCACGACACCTCGCCATGGCTGCGCCCCTCCGGTCCTGGCGCCGGCGTAGCCCAGCAGCGCCAAACCGGCCAGCGAAGCTGCGGAAACGGCCGCCGTCAGCACGCCCCGCGGCGCGGCGACTGCGACAGCCAGCGGCAAGACCGCTCCCGCTGCGAAGCTGGCCGCTGACGAAAGCGCGGCCTGCACCGGCCGCGCGCCGGTCAGGTCCGAGAGGCCGAGTTCGTCCCTGGCGTGCGCGCCGAGGGCGTCCTTCGCCATGAGCTGAGCCGCGACCTGGCGGGCGGTCTCGGGCTCGACGCCGCGATTCACATAGATCTGCGTGAGTTCCTCCAGCTCAGCGTCCGGCAGGTCGCGCAGTTCCTGGACCTCGCGGGCGAGTTCGGCCTTTTCCGTATCCGCCTGGGAGCTGACCGAGACGTACTCGCCGGCGGCCATCGACATGGCGCCGGCGACCATCGCCGCGACGCCCGCCACCACGACCTCGCTTGGCGACTTCGCCGCCGAGGCCACGCCCACGATCAGGCTCGCTGTAGAGACCAAGCCGTCATTGGCTCCGAGCACGGCGGCGCGGAGCCAGCCGATCCGCGACACCTTGTGGCGCTCGATGTGTCCATGAACCGCGCGCATTGCGCCCCCTTGCCTTACGCTTCAAGTTTCCTGAACGACAGGATCACACGAAGTCCACCAAGCGGCGAAGCGTCCAGTTCGACCTGTCCCTCATAGAGGCCTACCAGATCCCTCACGATCGCCAGGCCCAGGCCATGCCCGGGCATTCGCTCGTCCAGCCGTTCGCCCACGCCGAAGACGTGCTCGTAGCTCTCCGGCGGCAGGCCGGCTCCATCGTCGTCGATGACGATCTCGACCCTCTCCTCCCCAGCTCCACGCGCGGTGATCTGGACGACGGACTTCGCCCACTTGCCGGCATTGTCGAGGATGTTGGCGAGGATCTCGCTCAGGTCCTGGGGATCGACCGCGACGATCAGGCCCGGCGCGCACTGGACCTTGTAGGTCACGCCGCGCCGTCCGTGCAGGCGCGACATGGCCGAGACCAATGGCTCCAGCGTCACGCCGACCTCGGCCGCGACGCCCGGGGCCCGCTTGAGCGCTGCGGCGCGAGCGCGGGCGATCTGGTAGTCGATCTGGCGGCGCATACGCTCGCACTGCAGGCTGACCACGTCAGCGGCCTCGGTCTGGCCCGCCGCCCGCAACCTCTCGGCCTCGTCGACCAGGATCGCTAGCGGCGTCTTGAGGGCATGGGCTAGGTTGCCGGCCTGGGTCCTGGCCCGGCGCAACATTTCGAGGTTGGCTTCCAAGAGGGCGTTGAGGTCGACCGCCAGCGGCAAAACCTCGCTCGGCAGATCCTCGGGCAGCCGGCTGGCGCGGCCAGTGCGCACCGCCGCCAGCGCCCCGCGCATGCGTGAAAGCGGACGCAGGCCGAACCAGACCTGCAGGATCGCGGCGCCCACCAAGCCCAGGGCGATGATCGTCAGCGACAGGAACAGGGTCCAGTTGAAATGCGTCAGCACCTGGTCGAGCAGGCGCTGGTCGGCCCCGATGCCGATCCGCAGCAGCGGCGCGCCGGGCATGGAGACCGAGCGCTCCACCAGGCGTAATTGCCCCGATGGCCCCTCGACGAAGACGTGGCGCTCCGTCCCCGGCGGCGGGAACGGTTCAGGCATCGGCAGCCGCTGGCCGGCCAGCGACGGCGAGCCGATCCCGGCGCCGCCCTCGGACTCGACCCGCCAGTAGAAGCCGGAATCCTTGGGCAGGAAGCGAGGGTCGCTGAGACGCCTGTGTAGGATGAGTTCGCCGTCAGGCTCGACCCCGATCAATGCGGCGAGCTCAGCCGCATGGCCGTGCAACTCGTCGTCGAACTGCTGGGTCACGTGCGCGCGAAACAGTTCCGACAGCAGGAAGCCGCTCACGGCCAGGCCCGCGATGATCCAGATCACGGCGCCGGCGATCAGGCGGGTGCGGAAGCTGGTCCAAAGGTCGCGCATCAGGCGAACTTGTATCCCAGGCCGCGAATGGTGCGGATCGCGTCCTTGCCCAGTTTCTTGCGCAGGCGACCGACATAGACCTCGATCGTGTTGGACTCTCGCGTCTCGTCCAGGCTGTAGACGTGATCGATCAGTTCGGCTTGCGAGACCAGCCGTCCGGCCCGGTGCATCAGATAGGCCAGCACCTTGAGTTCGCGCGCGGTCAGCTCGACGACCTGGTCGCCGCGCCGCACGGTTCCGGCCACCGGATCGAGGACGATGTCGCCCCGCTCGATGACCGGCGAGGACCGTCCCGCCGAGCGCCGGGTCAGGGCCCGCAGGCGAGCCACCACCTCGGCGTTCTGAAATGGCTTGCCCAGGTAGTCGTCGGCCCCGGCGTTCAGGCCGTCCACCCGATCGGTCCAGGCGTCGCGCGCCGTCAGGATCAGCACGGGCATGTCGCGTCCTTCCCGGCGCCAGCGCTTGAGAACCTCGATCCCCGACAGCAGCGGGAGGCCCAGGTCCAGCACCACGGCGTCGAAGTCGTTGGTCTGGCCCAGCAGAAGCCCCGTCTCGCCATCGCCCGCGCTCTCCACCACGAACCCGGCCTCGGTCAGCGCGCCGCCCAGGCGGCGGGCGATCTCGTGATCGTCTTCGACCAGAAGGATGCGAATGGGCGGACTCCCTGAAAGCGGAGCCGTTGTAGCACCGGTGGCTGAAACGAAACTGATTTCGCTGCTGTCAGCTTCACTTCAGCTTCGCTTCAGGCGGGCTTCAGCCTGACGGCGCATGGGGAGTGATCAAAACCCCGAGGAGTCCATGCCCCCCGTCCGCTCCAGCCTCGTCGCGTTCGCGGCCCTGATGCTGTCCGCTACCTCCGCCACGCCCGCGACCCGGCCGATCGCCGTCACCGCCACTCAGGCGAAGGCGATGGGGATCACCCTGGCGACGGCGCGGCCGGCCTCGGGGGCGCCCATCGCCGCGGTTCCCGCCACAGTGACCCCGCCCTTGAACGATCGCCGCGTCGTCGCTGCGCCGTTCGCTGGCGCCGCACTGCGCGTGCACGTCCTGGAGGGACAGGCGGTGAAGGCTGGCGCGCCGCTGGTCACCCTGTTCAGCCGCGACGCCCTGGCCGTTTCCTCCGAACTGGCCCAGAGCCAGGCCGAACTGCGCGTCGCGGACGCTGCGGCCCGCCGGACCCGCCAACTGGCCAAGGAAGGCGTCATCGCCGGCGCCCGCGCCGAGGAAGCGGAGGCTCGCTCCGCGCAAGCCCGGGCCATGGTTAATGAGCGGCGGCGACTGCTGGCTGGCGCGGGCGGCCAGGCCGGGGAATATGTGCTCCGCGCGCCGATCGCCGGCCGCGTCGCGGCCCTGAACGTTCAGCCTGGCGGCGGGCTCGACGCGATGGCCTCGGCCGTCGTGATCGATCGGACCGACAAGCTTTGGGTCGAGGCCAGGATCTCGCCTGCCGTCGGCCAGAGGATGAAGGTCGGCTATCCGGTCCGTGTCGGAAACACGAACGGCCGCGTCGTCGCAGTCGGCGCCAGCATCGATCCTCGCACCCGCTCCCTGCCGTTGCGCGCCGAGCTCGAAGGCGGCGCCGGCGTGGTTCCGGGACAAACGGTCTCGGTCACCCTGATGAACCCGGCTCCAGCCGGCGCCCAGGTGATCCCACGCGCGGCCTTGGTCCAGGACGCCGCCGGGGCGCGGGTCTTTGTACGCACGTCGGCAGGCTATCAGGCCATGCCGGTCAAGGTGATCGGGGCTGCGGGGCTTGACGCCGTGGTCACCGGCCTGCCCGTCGCGGCCAAGGTCGCGGCCAACGGCGCGGCCCAATTGAAGTCGGCGGCGGGACAGTAGGCGATGCGCAAACTGATCGCCTTCGCGCTCTCGCAGCGTCTGCTGGCGGCCGTCCTGGCCATCGCCTTGGTGGGGCTGGGGGCCAACGCCTTCCTGAAGCTCCCGGTCGACGCCTTTCCCGACATCTCGCCGACCCAGGTGAAGATCATCCTCAAGGCGCCGGGCATGACCCCCGAGGAGGTCGAGAGCCAGGTCATCACGCCGCTGGAGATGGAGCTGCTGGGCATCCCCCGGCAAGCCATGCTGCGTTCGACGGCCAAGTACGCGATCGCCGACCTGACGATCGATTTCGAACCGGGCGCGGACGTCTATTGGGCGCGCCAGCAGACCGCGGAGCGTCTCTCCAACGCCATGAACGCCCTGCCGGGCGGAGTCAGCGGCGGCCTGTCGCCGATTTCGACGCCGCTTTCGGACGTCTTCATGTTCACGATCGAGGGCGACGGCCTGACGCTCGAACAGAAGCGGACCCTGCTGGACTGGACCATTCGCCCGGCCCTGCGCGGCCTGCCTGGCGTGGCCGACGTCAACGTCCTCGGCGGCCGGGCGCGGACCTTCGAGGTTTCGCCGGATCCCGCCGCACTGGCGGCGTCGGGCGTGACCGCCCAGGCGATCGTCGACGCAATCCCCGCCTCCAACCGCAATGACGGCTCGGGCCGGCTGAGCGAGGGCGAGGAGGCCCTGGTGGTGCGCGTCGCCGGTGCGATCGCCAGTCTGGACGACCTGCGCGAGACGGCCGTGGCGTTGCCCGGCGGCGGAACGGCCCGCCTCGGTGACCTGGCCGATGTGCGCGAAGGCGCCCTCACCCGCTATGGCGCGGTTACGCAGAATGGCAAGGGCGAGGCCGCAGAGGCCATCGTCATCGCCCTGCGAGGCGCTGACGCCAAGTCCGTCGTCAGGTTGGTGGAGGCGAGGCTGAAAGAGATCGAACCCTCCTTGCCCGCCGGCGTGAAGGTCTCGCCCTTCTACAACCGCTCGGAGCTGATCGAGCGCGCCACCGGTACGGTGAACAAGGCCCTGCTGGAAGCCACCGTGCTGGTGGTGATCCTGCTGCTGATCTTCCTCGGCGACCTTCGCGCAGCGGCCGTGGTGGCGGTCACCCTGCCGTTGTCGGCCCTGACCACCTTCCTGCTGATGCGGACCTTCGGCCTCTCGGCCAATTTGATGAGTCTGGGCGGTTTGGCCATCGCCATCGGCATGCTGGTCGATGCGGCCGTCGTAGTGGTCGAAAACACCGTCGAGCGACTGCACGACCCCGCCATCAAGAGCTCGCGCCGGTTGCACGTGATTTATGAGGCGGTCGCCGAGGTCGCGGCGCCGGTGGCCTCTGGCGTCCTGATCATCTGCCTCGTCTTCCTGCCCCTGCTCAGCCTGCAGGGCCTGGAGGGGAAGCTGTTTGCGCCTGTCGCCCTGACGATCGTCTTCGCCCTGGGCTCCTCGCTCTTCCTGTCCTTCACGGTGATCCCGGTCCTGGCATCGCTGCTGCTCAAGGCCCACCCGCATCGGGAGTCCTGGGTCATGCGCCGGATCGGCCCCTTCTACGAACGGCAGCTCGTCAAGGCGCTGGCCAAACCCAAGCCGGTGTTCGCCGCAGCGGGCGCCGGGGTGGCCCTTGCCGCCGTCGCCTATGTCCTGATCGGAAAGAGCTTCATGCCGACCATGGACGAGGGCGCGATCCTCATGCAGCTCGCCAAGCTGCCCTCGATCAACCTCGACGCCAGCGCCGAGCAGGACATGGCGGTCCAGCGCGCCATTCTGGCTCAGGTGCCGGAGGTCAAGCGCATCGTCGCCCGCGTGGGCTCCGACGAGCTGGGCCTCGATCCGATGGGGCTCAACGAAACCGACAGCTTCCTGGTCCTGGCCGACCGCAAGGACTGGCGAAAGCAGGACAAGGTCTGGCTGACCGAAGAGATCCGCAAGGTCGCCGCTCAGTTCCCCGGCGTCGACGCCACCTTCACCCAGCCGATCGAGATGCGGGTGTCGGAGATGCTGACCGGCAGCCGCGGCGACCTAGCTGTGAAGGTGTTCGGCCCGGACCTCAAGACGCTCGACGATCTGGCCGGTCGCATCGAGGAAACCCTGAAGAAGACCCGCGGCGCATCTGACGTCTACACCGTGGCCGGCGATGGCGTGGCCTACCTGCAGCTCGATGTCGACCGTGCGGCGGCGGTGCGAGCTGGCCTGTCGGCGCAAGAGTTGCAGCAGGAGCTTCGCGCCCAACTGGAGGGCACGCCGGCCGGCGTGGTCTTCGAGCAGGGCAAGCGCACGCCGATCCTGGTCCGCGGACCGCAGGAGCTGCGTGAAGATCCGCTGCTTTTCGAGCAAGCCCAGATCGCTACGCCCGACGGCGGCCTTCTTCGCGCCGGCGACATCGCCCGTGTGCAGCGTCGCGAAGGGCCGGTGAAGATTGACCGGGAGAACGCCTCCCGTTTCGCCGTGATCCAGGCCTACGTCTCGGGCCGCGACCTCGTCGGCTTCGTCAAGGAGGCTCAGGCCAACGTCGCCCGCGACGTCCCCCTGCCCCCTGGTTACCGCATCGCCTGGGGCGGGCAGTTCGAGAACCAGAAACGGGCGGCCGCCCGCTTGGGCATCGTGGTGCCGATGGCGCTGGCCCTGATCTTCCTTGTTCTCTTCATCAGCCTAAAGTCGGTGCGCCAATCGCTGCTGATCCTGGCCAATATCCCCTTCGCCTTGATCGGGGGGATCGTCGCCCTGTGGGCGTCAGGCGAGTACCTGTCGGTGCCCGCCTCGGTGGGCCTGATCGCCCTTCTCGGCATCGCGGTCCTGAACGGGCTCGTGCTGGTCTCGCACTTCAACGAGTTGGTCCAGCGAGGCCGAGACGTAGCGGTGGCCGTCACCGAGGGCTCCCGCCGCCGTCTGCGCCCGGTCCTGATGACCGCCAGCATCACGGCCTTGGGCCTCGTTCCCCTGCTCACGGCCACCGGCCCCGGCTCGGAGATCCAGCGTCCACTGGCGATCGTCGTGGTCGGCGGCCTGATCAGCTCGACCCTGCTCACCCTGATCCTGCTGCCCATCCTCTATCGCCAGTTCGGCGTGGAGCCCGGAGCGGCCATCCTGGAGTCCGAAACGTGAAAGCCCTTCTCCTCGCCGCCGCGGCCGGTGTGACGCTGGCCTGCGCTGCGCCCGCCGCTTCGTCCGAGCCGGGCTGGGCGCGACCGGCCTTCCTGCCGCAGGACGCACAGATTCTCGCGGTGCTGGACGCTTCGCCCGAGCTCGGCGAGGCCCGCGCCATGGCCCGCCGCGCGGAAGCCGAGCATCGCGGCCTGGCCGCCGGCCCGTACGAGACGACCTTCGGCCTCACCGGCGACCGTCGTTCGGTGCGGGGCGAAGGCGACTATTCCGAGTGGTCGCTGCAGGCCAGCCGCGCCCTCCGTTTGCCGGGCAAGCGCGCCTTCGATCTCAAGGCTGGCGAGGCCGGCGCCCTGGCCGCGCGCGACGGCGTCGACGATGCGCGCCACCAAGCTTCGCTGCGCCTCGGCGCTCTGTGGATCGAATGGCTGCAAGCCGAAGGCCAGGTGCTGATCGACCGCGAGGAGATCGCCGTCGGCGAGAAGGAGGTCGCCGCGCTCAGGCGGCGCGTGGAGCTTCAGGACGCTTCGGTGCTCGAGCTTGAGCTTTCCCAGGCCGCCCTGGCCAGAGCTCACGCCTTGCTCGCCGAAACGCAGGGCCGTGCGGAAGCCGCTCGCGCGAGTCTCGACATGCTCTATCCCGGCCTGGCGCCCACACAGGCGCCGGTGCTTCCGGCGCCTGTGGCCCCAACTCGCCCGCTGGATGCGTGGGTTCCTGTCGTCATGGAGCGCAGCCATGAGATCCTCATCGCCAGGGCGTTCGCCGATCGCGACGCGGCCCTGGCGCGCCGAGCCAGGCTGGACCGGCGGCCGGACCCGACCGTGGGCCTGCGCGTGTTCGATGAGCGTGGCGGCGCGGAGACCGGCGCAGGGCTTACCGTCAGCATTCCATTCGGGGGCTCTGGCCGGTCCGCGACCGCAGACCGCCAGGCGGCGGCCGCTTCGGCCGCCGAGGCACGTTACCTGATGGTCGTCCGCGACGTCGAGGCAGGCGGACGCGATGATGTCGCCAAGGTGAGGTCTGGTCTAGCGGGCTGGTCCCGCGCCCAGGAGGCCGCGGTCGCTGCGGCGCAGGCCGCCGGACGCGTTGCGCGCGCCTACGAACTCGGTGAGCGCGACCTGACCGACCTTATCGCCGCTCGCCGCCAATCCTTCGAAGCCGCTCGGGCCGAACTTGCCGCCCGAGCCGCCGCCCAGGGCGCGATGCTGAAGCTGGCGCTCGATGCGCACGAGCTCTGGCTTTCGGAGGAAGCGCCTCATTGATGGAGATCAAGGAAGAGCTCGTGTCCAGTGCAGAAGCTGCCCAGAGACCAGAGGAGGTCGCCAAATGTCGCTGATCAATACCCGCCAGGCCTATGGCTGGATCGCGATCGCTCTTCATTGGGTTTCGGCCGTCGGGGTGATCACGCTCTACCTGCTCGGAGAGCAGATGGAGGAAGCCACGACTCGGCCGGACCAGATCGCTGCGCAGGCGACCCACGTGTCGGTCGGACTGTTGTTCATCACCTTCCTTGCGACGCGCCTCTTCTGGAGCTTTTCGCAGCCGCATCCGGAATCGCTCGAACGCAACCTGTGGCTCCGCCGCCTGGGAACCGCGGTGCACGTCGTCTTCCTGCTGATGGTCCTGGCCCTCATCGTGAGCGGCCCGCTCACCGTGCTGTCGACGGGGCGGCCGCTCGCCGTCTTCGATTGGTTCGCCATCCCGAATCCATTCGGGCGCGTCGGCTGGCTGCATGAGGCGGGTGAGGTGGTCCACAAGGCGGCCGCCAAGCTCTTCTGGCCGCTGATCGCCCTGCATGTGGGCGGCGCGCTCAAGCATCTGGTGGTCGATCGCGACCGGACGCTGGTGCGGATGCTCTGGGCCCGCAGCTAGGGCTGTGCTTCCTCGGCCTGCCGGTGCTCGTCACGGGCCGCTTCGAGCACCTCCTTGGCGGCGTCGAGATTCATGAGGGCGATCCCGGCCCCGACGACGATGTCCGGCCAGATCGAGTGGGTCGCCAAGGTCGCAAGCCCGGCGCCGACGATCGCCACATTGGCCAGCACGTCGTTGCGGGCCGAGAGGAAGGCCGCCTTGGTCAGGCTGCCGCCATGATGCCGGAACCTGGCCAGCCTGAACGCGCAGTAGAGGTTGACGCACATCGCCCCAAGACCGGTCAGGGTAAGGATTTCGGGGACTGGCGGGGTCGGCGTCTGGAGCTTGTGCACGAGCGTCAGGACGAAGGCGATAGCCGGAACCAGAAGCACCCCAGCCAGCAGCATGCCGACTTTGGCCCGCTTGCGGGCGCTCCATCCAAGCGCGGCGAAGATCAGGAAATTCACCGCCGCGTCTTCGAAGAAATCGGCGCTGTCGGCGAGCAGCGAGACGCTGTGAATCGACAGAGCGGCGGCTAACTCGACGCCAAAATACGCGAAGTTGAGGATGGCGACCAAGCGAACCGTTCGCTGCAAATCGCTTTGGTCGTGCATCTCGTCCCCCACGGCTGCGGCCGCAAGATGGCCGTTGCACAAGGACCTGTCAGCTTGGCAGTTCCAGATCGCCCGCGGCGATACGTCTCAGAGTGTCGATGAAGAACCCCGGTTCCATGGCCGTCACGCGGGCTTCCAAGCTCTCGGGCGTGTCTCCCGCGTGCACCGGGACCGTGCGCCGGTCGACGATCGGACCGTGGTCGTAGATCTCGTCGACGAGGTGGATCGTGGCGCCGCTGGCCCCCGCGCCGGCCCCTATCACGGCCTCGTGGACCTTGCGGCCGTACATGCCCTCGCCGCCGAATTCGGGCAGCAGGCCAGGGTGGATGTTCAGGATCCGGTTCTGGTAGCGCGCGAGGGTGCGCGGCCCAAGCCGACGCAGGTAGCCCGACAGCACAACGAGTTCGACACCTGCGTTTTCAAGGGCTTGCGCCAGCATCTCGTCGGCGGCGACCGGGTCCGCCTGGGTCGGAATCACCGCGGTGGCGACGCCGTGCGCGGCCGCGAATTCGAGGGCGGCGGCCTTTCGATTATTGCTCACCGCGATCAGCGGACGGGCCTGGAGGTCGCCGGATTCGATGGCCGAAATGATCGCCCGCATGGCCGAGCCGTTGCGAGATGCGAGAAATCCTAGATTAAGCATTGATTCGTCGTCAATTTTTGCCACCCACATCATGTTCGAACCTGAGGCCGTCATAGGCCGGCTCGACACCGGGCGGGAGCTTGGAAGCCAGGTCGTCGAAATCGAGATCGACGTGCATGTTCGTCAGGATTACGCGCCGAGGCCGCAGGATATCTGCCCATTGAAGGGCCAAATCGACGTGAGCGTGGGTCGGATGCGGCCTCCAGCGCAGCGCATCGACGATCCAAACGTCGAGATTCTGCAAGGCTTCCATCGCCCTGTCGTCCAGAGCAACGACGTCGCTCGAATAAGCAACGTCGCCAAAGCGATAGCCGATAGACTTCACAGGCCCATGGTCCTGCTCGAAAGTCCTTACAGGCACCGCTCCGGAGGGCCCATCCACCCGCCAATCGTCACCATGGGCAGGTAAGACGCAGATCCTGCCGATAGCGGGATATCCAGCGTCTCCCTCAAAGACGTAGCCGAAGCGGCTCTTCATGGTCGCGGCGGTCGCCTCGTCCATGTGGCAGTCGATCCGCGCGCGCTGGCGGATGAAGAAGGCGCGGATGTCGTCGACGCCATGGGTCTGGTCGGCGTGGTCGTGGGTGAACAGCACCGCGTCCAAGCGCTTGGCCCCGGCCTGAGATGTCTGCCAGACGAGATCCGGCGATGTGTCGACGATCAGGGTGGTTTCGGTTTCCGGGCTCTCGCCCCGACGGCGCACCAGCAGCGAGCAGCGGCGCCGGCGGTTCTTCGGATTGGCCGGGTCGCAGGCCCCCCAGTCTCCGTCCGCGCGCGGCACCCCGCCGGAAGAGCCGCAGCCCAGGATCGTGAATTCGAGGGTTGCTGTCATGGGCGGGGAATCCGATCAAACAGGGCGAAGAACGCGTCTTCGGTCTTCTGCTCGGCCTCGTCCAGCGACCAGCCGCGGATTTCCGCGAGCTTGGCGAGCACGGCGGGAAGATAAGCCGGCTCGTTGCGCCGGCCCCGGTGCGGAACGGGAGCGAGATAGGGACAGTCGGTTTCGACGATGATCCGGTCGGCCGGCATGTCGGCGATCACGTCGCGAACATCCTGCGCCGCCTTGAAGGTCGCGATGCCCGACACCGAGAACCAGGCGCCCAGGGCCGCCGCCCGCCGCGCGAGCTCCGCGCCGGAGGTGTAGCAGTGCATGAGCATCTTGAAGGGGCCGCGGGCGAACTCCTCCTCGAGGATCGCGCCCATGACTTCGTCGGCCTCGCGGGTATGGACGATCAATGGCAGGCCGGTTTCGCGCGCCGCGGCCACATGGGCCCGGAACACCTTGGCCTGGATGTCGCGGGGGCTGAGGTCATAGTGGAAGTCGAGGCCGGTCTCGCCGATCCCGACCACGCGCGGATCGGCGGCCAACGCCATGACGTCCTGCGGCGTGAGGTCCGGATTCTCCTTGGCCTCGTGCGGATGTGTGCCGACGGTGCACCAGATGTCCGGATGGTCGGCGACGGCGCGGACCGCCGCAAAGCCGGAGATCTTGTCGCTGATATTCACCATCAGGCCGATGCCGGCGGCCCAGGCGCGTTCGATGACCGCGGCCCGGTCCTCGTCGAACTGGTGGGCGTGCAGGTTGACGTGGCTGTCGATCAGCATGTGGAATTCTTAGGCGCGCGTGAGGGCGCGCAACTCAGCTAAGGCGGTGAAGAATGCGTCGGCGCGGTCGAGATTGACCGCCTCGACCTCTCGGGGAAGACGCTGGAGCATCTCCCATGCAGAGGCCCAGCGATCAAGGCCGCCATAGCCTTCCGCGGCCAGCCGGACGACGTGGGCGTGAACCCGTTCGGCCAGGCGCTCGAAGAGCAGGTTGAACTGGGCCGCGCCCTCCCCGCCCCGGAACCGGTCCGCCAGGGCCTGAGCCAAGGCCTCGTCAATCGCGGGCATGGACTGGAGCAGTTCCTTGGCGGCGTCGTCCACGCCGACCGCGCCGGCCAGAGCCAGAGCCAGCGCCTTGCCCGGGGCGCCCTTGGACATGCGGGCCAGGCGAATCGCGTCTTCCTCGTTGGCGGTCGTGCGCGAGGAGACGAAAGCCACGACCTCTTCCTCAGGCAAGGCCCCGAAGGTCAGGCGGCGGCAGCGGGAGCGGATGGTCGGCAGAAGGCCGCCCGGAGAGTGCGAGACCAGCAGGATCACCCCCCGCGGCGGCGGCTCCTCCAGGGTCTTCAGCACGGCGTTGGCGGCGTTGACGTTCAGATCGTCGGCCGCGTCGATTATGGCCACGCGATGCGGCGCGGAGGCCGGGGACTTCGAGAAGAAGTCGGTCAGCTTGCGGGCCTCGTCCACGGGGATGGTCTTGCGGACCTTGCCGTCCTCGCCGATGCGCTCCAACACCATGAGATCCGGGTGCGAGCGGGCGATGATCTGACGGCTCACCGGATGCTCGGGCGAGGATCCCAGGACGCCATAGGCAGGCTCAAGCGGAGCGCCGAGCAGGCGACGGGCGGCGCGATAGGCGAATGTCGCCTTGCCGACACCCTCGGTTCCGGTCAGCAGCCAGGCGTGATGCAGTCGGCCGCGGCCCCTGGCCTCCTCGAAGGCGGCCTCGGCGGCCTGGTGGCCGATGAGGTCGAAGACCTCGCGCGGATGCGGCGCGGCCTCAGCCACCGAGATCGAGACGGCGAGACACCGTTTCCCAGACCTGGGCCTCGACCGCGTCGATCGTCGCGGCGGCGTCGATGATCGCGCAGCGTTCCGGCTCGCCCGCGGCGATCTGCGAGAAGGCGGCGCGCAGGCGCTCATGGAAGGCCAGGCCCTTAGATTCGAAGCGGGTCTCGGCATGGCCATCGGCGGCGGCGAAGGCCTCGGCGCGGGCCAGGCCGACATCTACCGGCAGATCGAAGACCAGGGTCAGATCCGGCCGGGCGCCGTCGAGCACATGGGTCTCCAAGGCGGAGATGAACTGCGGATCGACCCCGCCGGCCGCGCCCTGATATGCGCGGGTGGAATCGGCGAAGCGGTCGCAGACCACCCAGGCGCCGCGGGCCAGGGCCGGTTCGATGGTCCGCTCGATATGGTCGCGCCGGGCGCCGTACATGAGCAAGGTTTCGGTCACAGGGCTCCAGCGGTCGGCGTCACCCTTGAGCACCAGGTTGCGAATCGCTTCGGCCCCGGGCGAGCCGCCCGGCTCGCGGGTCGCCACCACATCGATGCCCCGTGCGGCAAGGCGCGCTACAAGGCGTCGGACCTGGGTAGACTTCCCAGCTCCTTCGCCGCCCTCGAAAGTGATGAACCGCCCGCGCGTCACGCGGCCAAAATGGCCGGTTCGGCCCGTTTGTCCAGTGGCGCCGGTCAGGCGCCTGGGCGCACCACGCGAGCCTCGGTGAATCCGTAGGCGGCGACGCGGTCACGCAGCGCCCAGGTCTCGCCCTCGTCCGCCGAGCCCTGCACCATCACCCGATAGAGGGTCATGCCGTCGGCGCGGGTGAAGGGTTCGATGGTGGCGTTCATGTCTCCGCCGAGTTGGCTGACCACCCGCTGGGCGTTGGCCTGATCGGCGAAGGCTCCGGCCTGCACGCGGAAGGCGCCGCTGCTTGCTCCGGCGGAGACGGGCGCGCTGGTGACTGGAACAGGCGCCGAGGCGCTGGGCGTGGAGGCGATCGGCGCCAGCGGCTGCGAGCCGACCGCGACTTCCGCCGGCGCGGGGTTGAGCCCCGAATAAGGAACCGGGCTCGCCGGCGGCTGCTGGGCGGACGGCGTCGGGCTCGGCGTGTAGGCGGCGTGCCGCAGGCCGGCGTCCGGCGCGCCGAGCGTGGCCGGGCCGACATAGCGCACCCTTACCCGCGCCTGGCCCTGCTGTTCGAAGCCAAGCTGGCGGGCGGCCTCCTGGGAGAGGTCGATGATCGCGCCGTTCTTGAAGGGGCCGCGGTCGTTCACCCGGACCTGCAGGCTGCGGCCGTTGTCGAGATTGGTCACCTCGACGATCGAGGGCAACGGCAGGGTCGTGTGGGCAGCCGACAGGGCGTAGCGGTCGAAGACCTCGCCATTGGCGGTGGACTTCAGGTGATGCTCGGAGCCGTACCAGGTGGCCGTGCCCTCCTGGTCATAGTTCGGCTCCTCCTTGGGAACGTACCAGACGCCAGCGACCTCGTAGGGCGCGCCGACCTTGTAGCGCCCGCCGGCGCCGTTCGGCATCTGGCCAGGGGTCGGCCCGGTCGCCGGATATTTCGAAGCGAACTTCGGCTGGGGCGTAGCGCAGGCCGCGAGCGAGCCGGCGCCCATGAGAACCACAAGGACGCCGCGAACCGGCGCACGCGAACGGATGCGGGACATGGCCGCCCCCTCTTTCAAAAAGCTACGCTCCCCAGCGCTGGGACCATGTTCGCAGGCTGAGCCTTGCGGCGTGGTTAACGCCGCCGGCGATTTCATTAAACATTCGCTGTGGGTAGAGCCGCCGCGCGACCCCTGCTATAGGCCCCTCCTCCTGGCGGCGACCTAGCGGCTCGCCATGGCCCAGGCAGTCCGGGTAGGTGGCCGAGCGGTTTAAGGCACCGGTCTTGAAAACCGGCGAAGGTTAATAGCCTTCCGTGGGTTCGAATCCCACCCTACCCGCCATCGTCCGAGCCGCTGGCGCCGCCGGCAAGGGGTGCTTAGGCGAGCGTCTCAGCGATCATGTCCAAGATCTTCGCCTTGGCCGCCTTTGCGGGGATCTCGACGAGCGGAATCCCGGCGCGACTGAGCGCCAGACGCTTGACCTCCATCCGGCCAGGCGCGTCGTTGGAGAGATCGTGGCCAGTGCCATGATACTCCACGGCCAGCATGGGCTGTCCGAACCTGTCGATCAGCAAGAAATCGACGCGCTTGCTGTTGTAAGAACTGAATGCGGCCTGCAACACACGATCGTCGGGGTCATAGGCGGCGGTCTTGATGAAGGCGCCCATGGAGACCTCGAACGACATCCGCCAGTCGGGCTGATTGGCGGCGATCCATTCATCGAGCGCGTAGAGAACACGAACGGCCTCTTTGTTGACGGGACGAACGGCCCGCAACTCGGCCTGACCGATGAATCTGATCTGGTTCTCGATGTCGGTAACATCATTCTCCTCGAAATAGCGCTTGCGGCTGGCAAGCCCTTCGAGCCGTCGCGCTTCAATATCATGCAGCGCGACAATTTCCTGGCGAAGGCTCGCGATCTCTCGTTCGAGCGCGGCCGCATGTTGCTCGGCCCTGGCGGCCGCGGCTTTGGCGCGCAGCCCCCTGAAATAGAATCCGCCGCCGACGCCAATCAGCAGCAGCAATATCGCCGTCTCCATCGTCGAGGACTCGCAAATCAGATAATAGCCGAGCCCACCTTATGAGGTTACTCCCCCATAGGTCGATCATCACTACGCTAGGGTGTCCACCCTCCTCGAAGGTCAGCCATTCGTCATCAGCCCTGGCGAAGCTGGGCGGGCCGAGGCGCGGGGGCGCGGACATGTTCGCGCGTAGGTTCGGGACCCAGTCTTAGGCGGTGAGGACGAGAGCGGTCATTGGCCAGCTCCCGGAGCGGTCGGCGTGAAGCCAGCGACGCCGAGGGTCACCTGCCGCAGATCGGTCTTCAGGGCCTGCTTGGCCTCGGCGTAGATCGCGTCACTGGTCTGCTGCTTCAGCTTGGGGCCGGTCGTGGCGGCGGCTTCCATACGCAGTTCGTTGAAGACGCCCTGCAGGAACATCGTATCGGCGACGAACTGCTTGTCCCGGTCGGTCATGGTCGCGACGGCTGGATCGGCCGCGAGGACGCCGGCAAGCTGGTCGCGCGCGGCCTTGGCGACCTTGGGGTCGGTTTCGCTTCCGACAATGCCGTTCGCACCTTCCCAGGCGGTGATCCAGTAGACCGCCGTCATGTCGGCCATGTCGTCGTCCCGCAGTCCCAGGCGCTTCAGCTCGGGTCCGATCACAGCGAGCAGGTCCTGGGAAAAGAGCGGCGTCAGCTCGTTGGCGACCTGTGGCGAACGTTGGCGGATGGCGGCGAGAACCTGTTGCTGGGCGCGCCGGAGCTGGGCCGGGTCGCGCACGAAGCGCGTGCCACCGCTCCGTTGCTGCGGCGGCTGCTGCTGCGGACGCAGAGCGTTGGCGATAGGCCCCTGGCCCAGAGTGGCTTCGAAGGCGCCGGCGCTGAGCGGTCCGGTGAAGGTCGCCTGGGCGGCGGCCGGGCCGGCGCAGGCCGAGGCCGTCAACACGAACAGGATCAGCCGGCGGATCATGGTTGGGCTCCCGCAAAGACGCCCGCCAAGATTGCAGAAGCGCTACGAAGGGGCGATGACAGACGACGCGTGGCTCGCACGATCGCGTTACGGCTACGTACAAGACCTCGGTTTTCCGGCGGCCGCACTCCTGGCCTTATGCAGTCATACCGGAGAGGCCCAATGCTCACGACTGAAGATCTGTTCAATCGCGTCGGCATAGCGATGCGCTTTGCCAAGGACGAAGAGATCTATGGCGAAGGAGAAGCGGCTGATCATGTCTATCGCATGATCAGCGGAACGGTCCGCACCTCGCGTTTCATGGCGGACGGGCGTCGGCCGATCGGTGACTTCTACTACAAGGGCGATATCTTCGGCCTGGAGCTGGGCGAGACGCACGAGATGGCGGCCGAAGCGCTGAGCGACTGCGCAGTGATGGTCGCGCGGCGCGAAGCGATCATCCAACTCGGTGGCGAGAAGGCGTTGCAGGCCCTGGTGCTGGAGAGCACGGCGCTGGCGCTCACCAACGCTCGCGAGCATCTCAGCCTCCTGGTGCGCAAGAGCGCGAGCGAGCGGGTGGCGAGCTTCCTGCTGGGCATGGCCCGGCGCGGCGGCGACAACCCGATCGAGCTGGTGATGGGCCGGCAGGACATCGCCGACTACCTCGGCCTGACAATCGAGACCGTCTCGCGGATGATCACTCAGCTTCAGGGCCAGGGGGTCGTCCGCTTCGAAGGATGCCGTCGATTTCGAATCTGCAACCGCGACGCCCTGCTCGAGCTGGCCGCCGCCGCCTGAGCCAAGCGGGCGTCTCGACGACGCCCCCTCCCCTTGCCCGGAGGCTGCGACGCCGCCAAAGCTCTGACAGGGCCTTGGCGGCGTGGGGGGATTTTCGATGTTCATAACCAAGGCAGTCGCCGCGACCAGCGTGGTCGCCCTGCTGGCCTCGGTCAGCCCGGCGCAGGCGCAGCAGGCGATGGACGTCCTGATCAAGGGCGGCGTGGTCTATGACGGCGGCGCTGGCGCTGGCGTGGTCGCGGACGTCGGTGTCAAGGACGGTAAGATCGCCTTCGTGGGCGATGCGGCCAAGGATAGGGTCACCGCGGCCACGACCATCGAGGCCCGCGGCAGGATCGTCTCGCCGGGCTTCATCGACCCGCACACCCACTATTTCGAAGACCTGACTTCTCCTGATCCGGCGGTGCGCCGCAATCTCGGGGCGGCCATGCAGGGCGTGACGACGGTGTTCGTCGGCAGCGATGGCGGCGACGGTGGCGGCGGTCCGGACGTGAAGGCGACCTTCGACAGGATGGAGGCCCTGGGGTTCGGCACGAACACCGCCACCTGGGTCGGCTTCGGCGATGTGCGCTCCAGGGTGCTGGGCGAATCGGACCGCGCGCCGACGGCTGCCGAGCTGGAGGCGATGAAGGGCATGGTGGCGAGCGCCATGTGCCAGGGCGCGCTCGGGCTCTCCACCGGGCTGTTCTATCCGCCGCAAAGCTACGCCAAGACGGCCGAGGTCATCGAACTGGCCAAGGAAGCCGCCAAGCGCGGCGGCCGCTACGATTCGCACATCCGCGACGAGTCCACCTACACGATCGGCCTGAAGG
This sequence comes from Phenylobacterium koreense, assembly GCF_040545335.1. Classification (NCBI taxonomy): domain Bacteria; kingdom Pseudomonadati; phylum Pseudomonadota; class Alphaproteobacteria; order Caulobacterales; family Caulobacteraceae; genus Phenylobacterium; species Phenylobacterium koreense. The sequence continues at coordinate 244,966 of NZ_JBEPLU010000002.1, read as the reverse complement.
GCGCGGTCCAGGAGGTGTTCGATATCGGTCAAGCCGCGAACATTCCGGTCAATATCAGCCACATCAAGGCCCTCGGCGTCGACGTCCAGGGCCAGTCCGGCGAGGTGATCGCGATGGTCGAGGCGGCCCGGGCCGCGGGCCTGCAGGTGAGCGCCGACCAGTACCCGTGGCTGGCGTCCGGTTCGAGCGTGGCCGATGCGCTGCTGCCGCGGTGGGCGCAGGCGGACGGCGGCGAGGCGACGCTAAGGCGGTTGGCCGATCCGGCCCTTGGCCCGAAGATCCGCGCCGAAATGGCCGAGAACCTGCGTCGCCGCGGCGGCGCCTTGTCCATCCTGCTGACGGCCGGCCCGGTGAAGGCGGTGCTCGGCAAGACGCTCGACGAGGTCGCGGCCGAATGGAAGGTCGATCCGATCGAGGCGGCGGTGCGCATCCTGCTGCAGGGCGGCTCGCACATCGCTTCGTTCAACCAGAGCGAGGCCGACGTGAAGGCCTTCATGCGCCAGCCCTGGGTGATGACCTCGTCAGACGGGTCCGAAGGCCATCCGCGCAAGTACGCAAGCTTCGCCGAGAAGTACGCCAAGTACGTCAAGGCCGAGAAGGCCATCAGCCTGAGTGACTTCATCCACCGCAGCACCGGCCTGACGGCCGACACCTTCGGCCTGACCGGCCGTGGCTATCTGAGACGAGGCTATGTGGCCGACGTGGTGGTGCTCGATCCGCAGACCTACGGCCCGAAGGCCACCTATGTGCAGCCCGAGCTGCTGTCGGTGGGCGCAGAGCAGGTGCTGGTGAACGGCAGGTTCGTGGTCCGCGACGGCGAGCCGACCGGCGAGTTGGCTGGGAAGCGCGTGCTTCACTCACCAGCTTCCTGTGACTGACAGTCGGCGCGTCGATGCGTAGGATCCCTTGATGGGGACCGATGAAGACGTACATGGGACCGCCGCGGGCGCGAGGTCCGGCAGCCTGATCCGCCGCTACTGGTTCGACGTCGTGCTCTGGAAGCGGGTGCTGCTGGCCCTGGTCCTGGGCGCCGTCGTCGGCACGCTGGTCGGGGAATCGGCTGTGCAGATCAAGTGGATGGGTGACGTCTTCATCCGCCTTATCCGGATGGTCGTCGCGCCGCTGGTGTTCTTCTCGATCGTCTCGGGAATCGCCAGCATGGGCGATCCCAAGCGCCTGGGCTCCATCGGCGTCAAGACGCTGGCGCTCTATCTCACCCTGACCGTCATCGCGGTGGCGGTGGGCCTGGCCATGGGCACGATCTTCCAGCCGGGCGTCGGCATGAACTTCGTCGGCGCGACCCCGCAGGAGGTGACCCAGGCGCCGCCGAGCCTGGGCGAGCACCTGATCGGCATCATTCCGACCAATCCGATCGGCGCCCTGGCCGAGGGCGACGTCCAGTCGATCATCTTCTTCGGGATACTGGTCGGGCTCGGCATCCTGACCATCGCCCCCCGTGCCGAGCCGGTGGGCCGCCTGTTCCAGATGGGCGCGGACATCATGCTGCAGATCGTGCGCTTCGTGATGGAGGTCGCGCCGTTCGGGGTGTTCGCCCTGGTGGCCTGGGTGATGGGTACGACCGGGCCGAGCGCTTTCGTCCACGTGCTGAAACTGGCCGCCGCCCTCGTGCTGGGCTGCGCATTCCAGACCCTGGTCGTCCATGGCGGGCTGGTGCGCGTGATCGCGCGGATGCCGGTGTGGCCGTTCTTCCGCGACATCACCGACGCGGTGGCGATCGCCTTTTCCACCTCGTCGAGCGCCGCGACCCTGCCGGTCGCCATGCGGGTGGCGGAGAAGAACCTGGGCGTCAGCCACGCCGTGGTCTCCACCGCCCTGCCCCTGGGCGTGACGCTGAGCATGGACGGCACGGCGCTTTACGTCGCCCTCCTGGCCGTGCTGTCGGCCCAGGCCTTCGGGGTGGACCTGCACTTCGCCCAATACGTGATGCTGGCCCTGGCGACGACGGTCGTGGCGCTGGGCACCGCCCCGGTGCCCTCGGCTTCGCTGTTCATGCTGGCTGCGGTGCTTCAGGTGATCGGCCTGGGCGCCGAGCAGACCGCCCTGGTGGTGGGCTTCATCCTGCCCTTCGACCGGCTGCTGGACATGACCCGGACCATCACCAGCGCCACCAGCGACCTGTCCACCGTGGTGACGGTGGCCAGGTGGGAAGGTGAGCTGGACCGCGAAGCCTACCTTCGCAAGCCGGTCGAATAGGCAGCCCTAGGCGGCCCCCTACCAGAAGCGGCGCGGCGCGGAGGCCGGCTCAGCCTGCGAAGCCGGCGCCGCCGACTCGGCCGGCTGAGCAGCGGGAGTGACCTCGGCGCCGTTCAGCGAGTTCATCCCGGTCGCCACGACCGAGACCCGCAGCTTGCCCTCGAGCGAGGAATCGAAGGCTGCGCCGAAGATGATGTTGGCTTCCGGGTCGGCCTGGTCGGCGATGATGTTGGCCGCCTCGTCCACCTCCAGCAGGGTCATGTCCGTGCCGCCGGTGACGTTGATGAGCACCGCCTTGGCCCCGGCTAGCGACGTTTCGTCGAGCAGCGGGTTCTGGACGGCGTTGTGAGCGGCGACGACGGCGCGATCTTCGCCGTCCCCCTCGCCCGTGCCCATCATGGCGTTGCCCATGCTGCCCATGACGCTTAGCACGTCGGCGAAGTCGAGGTTGATCAGGCCCGGCAGCACCATCAGGTCCGTGATGGAACGCACGCCCGAATGCAGGACCTGGTCGGCCATGCCGAACGCCTCGGCGAAGGTGGTCTGCTCGGTGGCGATACGGAACAGGTTCTGGTTCGGAACGATGATCGAGGTGTCGACGTACTGCTGGAGCTCGCCAAGGCCGGCCTCGGCCAGGCGCATGCGGTGGCGGCCCTCGAAGCGGAACGGCTTGGACACGACAGCGACGGTCAGAATGCCGCGCTCGCGGGCGCAGCGGGCGATGAAGGGCGCTGCGCCCGTGCCGGTGCCGCCGCCCATGCCGGCGGTGATGAAGACCATGTCGGCGCCGTCGAGATAGCGGACGATGTCCTCCGCCGATTCCTCGGCCGCGCTGAGCCCAGCGTTCGGATTGGCCCCGGCGCCGAGGCCCTGCGTGACGCGCATGCCCAGTTGGATGCGCTGGCTGGCGAGGGAGAGCGAGAGCTGCTGGGCGTCAGTGTTCGCAACGACGAAATCGACGCCTTCCAGACCGGATTCGATCATGTTGTTGACGGCGTTCACCCCGGCGCCGCCGACCCCGAACACGACGATTCGCGGTTTCAGTTGCGAAACGGCCGGCCGTGTATCGAAGGGGAAGGTCATGCTCATGCTCTGAAAACTCCTTAGTACGTCCTGCCGCGGCGCTCATCGATTCCGCAATCGAGCACAGAGCGGTTCCACAGGAATGTGGTCTGAAACAGGCGCGGCCGACGCCCTGGGGCATGGACTTGGCCCATTGTGGGCCAAACGGCAAGCTGAGCCCTAGAGCCGGGACTTCACGCGGCCGCGGAAAGGCTGCGGCGGGGCGCGGCGATGACGCCTCGCAAACTCGACCGGACGAAGTCGATGAGCGTCTGTGCACGAGCGTCGCCGTCAAGCGCCTGAGCGGCTGCAAGCCGGTCGGTCAAGGCTCCTCCGCGATGGAAGAGCTCTCGGAAGACCCGCTTCAGCCGCAGTATCTCGTCGGGCGACAACCCGGCCCGGCGCAGGCCCACGAGGTTCAGCGACACGAGACGGGCCCGGTCGCCCTGAACCAGGCAATAGGGCGCGACGTCCTGGGTGGCGATGGCGCCGCCGGCGACGAAGGCGAGCGCGCCGATTCGCACGTGCTGGTGGATGGCGCATAGCCCGCTCAACTGAGCAGCGTCACCGACCTGGACGTGCCCGGCCAGGGTCGCGCCATTGGCCATGATCACGTCGTCGCCAATCTGGCAGTCATGAGCGACGTGGGCGGTGGCCATGAAGAGCCCACGCGAGCCGATGCGGGTCGTCGCCTCTCCGCCCGAATGGACCGTCACGAACTCCCGGAAAACGTTGCCATCGGCGATGATCAGGCGCCCCGCCTGGTTGACGCGGCCGATGATCTGGGGGCTGGCGCCGATCGCGCAGGAGGCGAGGAAGCGATTGCCCGCACCGATATCGGCGACGCCGTCCAGCACCACATCCGGCCCCACCACATTGCCCGGCGCCAGAGTCACGTGCGGGCCGATCACCGCGTAGGGGCCTATCTCGCAGGACGAATGGATCCGTGCGCCGGGTGCGATGACCGCCGTGGGATGGATGTTCGCCATGCCTGGAAGCTACGCCGACCGGGGCCCGCGCCAACTCAACTTGCATGTCCGATTGCGACGCTTTGGGCGCCAGCGGCGTTGTCTAGCCATCTGGCTTTCGGAGGACGTCATGAAGATCCACCTCGTTCCGTTCGCCGTGGTGGCGGCGCTTTCCGTCCCCGCCGTGGCCCTCGCTCATCACGGCTGGAGCTCCTACGACGCCGAACAGGTGATCAAGATCACCGCACCGCTGATGGAGGTCAGTTGGGGCAACCCGCACGGCATGGCCAAGGTCCGTTATCGGAATAAGGTTTGGGACGTGGTCCTGGCCCCGACCGCGCGGATGGAGGCGCGCGGTCTGACCAAGGGCATGCTGACGACCGGCAAGCCGGTGACGCTGGTAGGTTACCCGCGCAAGGACGGCACGGCCGAGATGCGCATCGAACGGGTAACGGTGGGCGGCGCCGTGATCGAGCTGCGCTAGGTTGGAGACGATATTCGGTCTGGCGGAGGCCCTGGAAGGCTCGGCGTTCGGCGGCTGGGCCCGCGGCTCGTCGCTGGCCTATCCGGTCGCGAACCTCGTCCACCTGCTTGGCCTGGTGATGCTGGTGGGGGCGATCGGCGTCCTGGACCTGCGGCTGGCCGGTCTCTGGCGGAGTCTGCCGCTGCCCGAGCTCTCCCGCGCGCTCACCCCGATCGGCGTGGCGGGCCTGCTGGTAATGCTTCCCAGCGGCTTCGTCATGTTCGCGGCCGACGCCGGTTCGCTGATCGGCTCTCCGGTGTTCCAGGCCAAGCTGGCGGTGATCGCGCTTGGGATCGCCAACGCCCTGGCGTTTCGCGTGCTGTGGCGCGGCGATGAGCCCGCGGGCCTGGGACGACTGATGGTGATAGGCTCGGTCGGGGCCTGGCTGATGGTCGCGGCGCTAGGGCGACTGATCGCGTACACATAACCGCCTTCGAAGAATCGCCTGGATCCTGATTTGCCCACCGCCCTCTACGGACACCCGCCGCGTGACGTGATCGAACCGCCCGCCGGGGCCGTGCAGCTATCGCCGCTCAGCCCAGGCTCGAGCGACATCGCCAACCTGCAAGATGGCGGTCTGGATGAGGTCGCAATCCTGGCGCCGCCAGGAGCCATCGAGGCGCGCTATGTCCTGGCCCAGGGCCTGCGAGTGCTGCGCCCCGGCGGCGAACTGATCGCCGCCGCGCCCAAGGATCGGGGCGGACTGCGGCTGAAGAAGATCCTGCAAGGCTTCGGCTGCAAGGTCAGCGAGACCTCGCGACGGCATCATCGGATCTGCGTGGTCGAACGGCCAGCCGAGTTGACGGGGCTGGAGCAGGCCATCGCTGAGGGCGCTCTGCGCCGTCTGCCGTCAGGGCTGTGGTCCCAACCGGGGGTGTTCAGTTGGGATCGCCTGGACCCGGGCAGCGACCTGCTGCTGCATAACCTGCCGCCGCTGGCGGGCGCCGGGGCCGATCTCGGATGTGGGATCGGCTGGCTGGCCCGCCAGGTTCTCTCTTCCCCGCAGGTGATAAGCCTCGCCCTCATCGACATCGACCGACGGGCGGTGGAATGCGCGCGGCGCAATGTCGAGGATACGCGGGCAAGCTTCGAGTGGGGCGACGTGCGCAGCGCCGCGGCCAAGCTCTCCGATCTCGACTTCGTGGTGATGAACCCACCGTTCCATGACGGCGGCCAGGAGGATCGAGCGCTGGGCCAGGCCTTCATCAAGGCCGCGGCCGGCGCACTCAGGAACGGCGGCTCGCTCTGGCTGACGGCCAATCGGCATCTGCCCTACGAGGCGATCCTGGCCGAAGCGTTCAAGAACGTGCGGCCGGTGGCGGACCAGGGTGGATACAAGGTCTATGAGGCCCGCCGATGAGCAAGACGCCGACCATGCGCCTGGACCGGCTGCTGTCGAACCTGGGCTATGGCAGCCGCAAGGAGATGCACACCCTGGCCGCGGCCGGACAGATCGTGCTGGACGGGAAGCCGTTGAGGGACGCCGGCGACCGGATCGCCATAGGACCGGACCTGCCGTCGCGGATGACGGTTCAGGGACGGCCGGTCGATCCGCCGCCGCCCGTAGTGATCCTGATGCACAAGCCGGTCGGGGTGGTCTGCTCTCACAAGGAGACCGGCGAGCGGATCTACGACCTGCTGCCGGGACGCTGGCGGGTGCGCGATCCGGCGCTGTCGAGCGTGGGGCGGCTGGACAAGGACACCTCCGGCCTGCTGCTGATCACCGACAACGGCGACTTCCTGCATCGAGTGATCTCGCCGCGCCGGCATGTGCAGAAGAGCTATGTCGCGGAGCTGGACCGACCGCTGACCGGAGAGGAAGGCGCAATCTTCGCCTCGGGCGAGATGATGCTGGAGGGCGAGGAAAAGCCACTGCTCCCCGGGCGGCTGGAGCCCCTGGGCGAGCGCCGTGCGCGGCTGATCATCGAGGAAGGCCGTTATCACCAGGTGCGGCGGATGTTCGCCGCGGTCGGCAACCACGTCACCGCCCTGCACCGCGACCGCGTGGGCGGGCTCGTCCTGCCGGACGATCTGAAGCCCGGCGGCTATCGGGTGCTGGATGCAGCGACCGCGGAGACGGTGTTCGAGACCTGAAGCCTCACCACATGGTCTTGGCGGCGCGCTCGGGCCATTCCTCATCATAGGCCTTGCCGCCGACGCGAGCGTCGCTCATGGCCGCCAGGATGTCGCCTGGGGTCGGGATCTGCGCCGGATCGACGTAGCGCTCGGGGTTCCAGAGGTCGGAGCGGACGATGGCGCGGGCGCACTGGAAGTAGACGAGTTCGACATCGATCACGATCACCGAACGCGGCGGCTGACCCTTCACCGCGAACGAGGCCAGCAGGTCGGGCTCGATGGAGAGGTGCGCGCGGCCGTACATCCGCAGGGTGGTTCCTGAGCCTGGGATCAGGAACAGAAGCGCCACGCGCGGATCGCGGATGATATTGCGCAGCGAGTCGCAGCGGTTGTTGCCGCGCCGGTCCGGCAGCAGCACGGTCCGCTCGCCTGCGATCCGCACGGCCTGGCCGGCGTCGCCGCGCGGCGAGCAGTCGAGCCCTTCGGGGCCTGCGGTGGCCAGGGCGACGAAGGGCGAAGCCTCGATCAGCCGGCGATATTCCGGAGTGATCCGGTCGGCCTCCTTGACCGTAGAGGCCTCGCCCGGACGGCCATAGAGGGCCTCCAACTGCTCGATCGTAGAGATGACGGTCATCGGCGCCTCCTGGGCTCTTGTAGCGGCAAGGAAGCCGTCAGCCTATGGCGCGTCATCAAGGGAAAGCGGCGGAGCCACCTCCTCCAGCGGCTTGCGTTCGGCGGCGACGCCGAGGATCAGTTCGACGACGGCGGCGAGCAGCATGAGGAGGCCGCCGAACAGGTAGCCGATGAAGATCTGGCTGCGCTCGCCTGTGTCGATCAGAGCCCCGAACAGGGCCGGGCCACCGACACCGCCCAGCAGAGTCCCGAAGGCGTAGAACAGCGAAATGGTCACCGCCCGGGTCTCCAGCGGGAAGCTCTCGCCGACGGTCAGATAGGCCGCGCTCGCCCCGGCCGAGGCGAAGAAGAAGATCACCGTCCAGGCGGCCGTCTGCGCCGGAGCGCTGAGGGCGCCGATGGCGAACAGCCAGCCGGTAATGCAGAGCAGCGCGCCGGCAAGCCCGTAGGTCAGCGAGATCATCGGCTTTCGACCGATCGAGTCGAAGAGATGGCCCAGCAGCAATGGCCCGAGGAAGTTGCCGGCCGCGAAGGGCAGGATGAACCACCCGATCGCCGAGGCCGGGACATCGTAGAACTTTGTGAGGATCAGGGCGTAGGTGAAGAAGATGGCGTTGTAGCAGAAGGCCTGGGTGGACATCAGCACCACGCCCAGGATCGTGCGCTTCGGGTGCCGGACCACCAGCGAGCGGGCGATGTCGAACCAGGAGGTCTTCATCGGGCGCAGGCGCAGGGTCGGAAGCTCCGAGGCCGGGCTGAGCGGCTTGCCGGTGTCGCTTTCCACCATCTGCTCGATGGTTTCGACCACGGCGAGGGCTGCGGCCGGATGGCCATGGGTCATCAGCCAGCGCGGGCTCTCGGGGATGTAGCGGCGGATATAGATGACCGTCAGGGCCAGCACGCCGCCGATGATGAAGGCGAGCCGCCAGCCCCAGGCCTGGTCGATGACCTCGGGGTTGAGGACCACCAGTGAGCCCATGGCGCCCAGGGCTGCGCCGACCCAGAAGCTGCCGTTGATGGCGAGATCGGTGTAGCCGCGGCGGCGGGCGGGAATGAGCTCCTGTATCGCGGAATTGACCGCTCCGTACTCCCCGCCGATGCCGGCGCCGGTCAGGAACCGGAAGAACATGAACGACCAGAAGTCCCAGGAGAACCCGGTGAGGATGGTGGCCAGGAGATAGACACCAACGGTGATGGTGAAGAGCCGTCGGCGGCCGAAGGTATCGGTCAGCCGGCCAAAGACCAGGGCGCCGAGGACGGCGCCCAGGATATAGGCGCTGCCGGTCAGGCCGATCTGGGTGGTGGAGAGGCCGAGCCCGTCGGAAATCGCAGGCGACAGAGAGCCCACCAGGGTGACTTCGAGGCCGTCGAGAATCCAGGTGATCCCCAGGGCCGTCACCACGAGCCAGTGAAACCTGCTCCAAGGCAGCCGGTCCAGCCGCGCTGGGACGTTGGTGGTGAAGCTTTCCGTCATTCGCCCTCCCCCCTGGGTCTTCGCGTCAAGTGACGCTCAACGCGAAAGCCGGGCTTGGGTTCGGCGCTCCGCGATTGTATTGCCCCGGTCATGTCTTCGACCGAGATCACTGTCGATGCGCGCGGCCACCGCTGTCCGGTGCCGACCTTGCGGCTGCGCCGCGCTCTGGAAGACGCCCCAGCGGGCGCCTGCGTCCGTTTGCTGGCCGACGACCCGCTCGCGCGAATCGACGTTCCTCATTTCGCGGCGGGCGCCGGCCTTGAGATCGTGGAGCGATCCGAGGACAGCGGCGCGCTCAGCTTTCTGGTCCGGAAACCAGCCTAGGCCCACCGTCGCGAAGGTCCGGCAGGGCCGCAAGGCTGCGCCGATGCTCCAGCATGATTTCGATCTCGGTGGCGAAGGCGCCGCCGAAGAAAATGGCGTTGACGCTCCAGGAGAGCCAGATCAGGAACACGACCACGGCGGCGACCGACCCGTAGGTGGCGCCGAGATGCGCGATCTGCTCGACATAGATGGCGCTGGCCCATGACACCCCGACACAGAGCAGGGCCGCGGTGATCCCGCCCAGGATAGATGGCAGCCAGGCGACCTGCCGGCTCGACATGGCGAAGCGGTAGATCAGGCTCATGGCGCAGGTCAGGCCGACGCTGGCCCAGGTCCACTCGCTGTAGAGCCACGACACCCCCGCCAGCGGCCGCAGGCCGAAGGCCGCGGCGACGAAGCGGAAATAGAAGAACACGGTCGAGAAGAAGGCCAGCATCACGAAGGCCGCGATCAGAACCGCCAGCGCCAGCAGGTTGAAGCTGAGGAAGCCGCGGGGGGCCTCTTCGTCATGGATGAAGGAGAGCCCCGCCAGCAGAGCCTTGAACCCGCGGTGGGAGGCGTAGGCGCCGATCACCAGGGCCACGCCGCTCTGAGCCGACACGGCCTGCAGCGGGGCCTGGGCCAAGCGCTCGAGCTCACCCTGGAAAAGCCGCTGGGCGCCGGTGGGCAACATGCGCGCCAGGACCTCGGCCTGATGCGCCACCTCGCTGGGGTCGACCAGGAAGCTATAGAGCCCGATGCCGATGGCCAGCGCAGGGAACACGGCCAGCATGGCGAAGAAGGATACGCCGCCCGTGTAGAGCATCACGTCGCGGCCCCAGAGCCGGCGAAGCGCACGCCCTGTCACCAGCAGCGTAAGACGAAGCCAGTGTACGGGATCCCACTCGATCCTGCGCAGCCATTGGATTCTCTGCGTCAGCGACATGGCGCGGAAGGTGCTCAAGCTCGGCGCCCCACGCAAGCCAAGATCGAAACACACCGATATGCAACGACGCGCCGACCCCGTTCTGGGGACCGGCGCGCCGCCGATGGGCGTGTCGTCCATCAGGTCAGCCGGCGCGTCGAGGGACGGGAGATTGCGACGGCCAACCTGTGGGCAAGACTGAGGTTTCCTGACTGAACCGCGCCTGAACGAGGTTCGAAGACGGCGTTCAGGGAACGAACACCAGTCACCCAACCTTCACATAACCGTCAAACAACGGTGCTAGCGCCTCCACAACACTGGTGCGGAGCCAAACATGAAGCCTTTCGCCTATCTCGCCGTCGCTGCGGTCGCCCTGAGCGCGTGCGGCCAACAATCCTCCAAGACCGGAGCTGAGAAGGCTGCGGGCCCGAGCGCCAGCGGTCGGGACCAAGTCTGGGCGGCGGGTTCGTCCACCGTGTTCCCGTTCGCCACCCGCGTGGCCGAGAACGTCGCCCGCACGACCGGCGGCCAGCCGGCCAAGGTCGAAAGCCTGGGCACCGGCGGCGGCTTCAAGCTGTTCTGCGGCGGCGCCGGCGCGGCCTTCCCCGACATCGCCAACGCCTCGCGCGAGATGAAGAAGTCGGAGTACGACGCCTGTGTCGCCAACGGCGTGACCGACATCGTCGCCATCAAGATTGGCTACGACGGCATCGTGATCGCCAACGCCAAGGGCGGTCCGGCCTTCAACTTCAAGCTGGACCAGGTCTATCGTGGCCTGGCGGCCGAGCTCCCCTCGCCGACCGGCTTCGCCAAGAACACTTCGAAGAACTGGAAGGACGTGGACGCCTCGCTTCCGTCGCAGGCGATCCTGGTCTACGGCCCGCCGCCGACCTCGGGCACCCGTGACGCCTTCTCCGAGCTGGCGATGGAAAAGGGCGCCAAGAAGATCGAGACCCTCGCCACCCTGAGCGGCAAGGACGAAGACGCCTTCAAGGCCAAGGCCCACACCATCCGCAGCGACGGCGCCTGGGTCGACGCCGGCGAGAACGACAACGCAATCGTCCAGACCCTGACCAAGACCCCCAACGCCCTTGGCGTGTTCGGCTACTCGTTCCTCGAGAACAACCTCGACTCGGTGAAGGCGGCCACGGTGGACGGCGTCGCCCCGACCTTCGAGACCATCTCGAACGGGACCTACCCGGTGTCGCGCTCGCTCTACATCTACGTGAAGAAGGCCAATATCGGGGTCATCCCGGGCCTGCGCGAGTACGTGAACGCCTTCGTGTCCGACGCCGCCAGCGGCAAGGGCGGGTATCTGCAACAGCGCGGCCTGATCCCGCTGCACCCCGACGACCACGAGGCGCAGAAGAAAGTCGCCGCCGACATGACGGCGATGACCGCGCCGACGAAGTAAGTCGAGAACAGAAGGGGCTCCGCTCGCCGCGGAGCCCCTTCGAACTTCAGGCCAGCGCGCCGGCCGTGCGCAGCTCGGCGATCTGGGCGTCGGTGAAGCCCCAGTCGCTCAGGGCTTGCTGATCGTGCGCCCCGACCGCAGGCGGCGGCCCCTGGATGGCGCCGGGCGTCGCCGAAAAGCGCGGCGCGGGCGCCGGCTGCACCACCCCACCCAGCTCCACGAAGGTCTTTCGCGCGACGTTGTGCGGGTGCTTGGGCGCCTCGTCCAGGTCCAGCACCGGCGCGAAGCAGACGTCGGTGGCGTCCATGATCTCGCACCACTCGGCCTGCGTCTTCTGGGCGATCACGTGGCCGAGCTTCTCGCGCAGGGAGTCCCAGCGCCCGCGATCCATCTGCGCGGCGAAGTCAGGGTCGTTGATGCCGGTCTTCTCAAGCAACAGGGCGTAGAACTGCGGCTCGATCGAGCCGATGGATATCCACTTGCCGTCGGCGCACTGGTAGGTGTCGTAGAAGTGTGCGCCGCCGTCGAGCAGGTTGGAGCGCCGCCCCTCCTTCCACATGCCGCTGGCCTTAAAGCCGTAGAACATCGCCATCAGCGAAGCTGCGCCATCGCTCATGGCGCAGTCGATGACCTGGCCCTGCCCCGTCTCGCGCGCATGGATCACGCCCGCAAGCAGGCCGAAGGCGAGATAGAGCGCACCGCCGCCGAAATCGCCGACCAGATTCAGCGGCGGAATCGGCTTGTCGCTGGTTCCGATGGCGTGCAGCGCCCCGGTGATGGCGATGTAGTTCATGTCGTGGCCGGCGGCGTTGGCGTAGGGGCCGAACTGACCCCAGCCGGTCATCCGGCCGTAGACCAGCTTGGGATTGCGCTTGAGCGCCACGTCCGGGCCAAGGCCGAGGCGTTCCATGACGCCGGGGCGGAAGCCCTCGAGGATCGCGTCAGCCTCCTCCATAAGCTTCAGGCAGGTCTCGATCGAGGCCGGGTTCTTCAGGTCGAGGCCGACAGAGCGGCGACCGCGGCTGGTGATATCGGAGGGCGAGCCCTTGCCCTGGCCCTTGCGGTCGACCCGCACCACGTCAGCGCCCAGGTCGGAGAGCAGCATGCCGCAGAACGGCCCCGGTCCGATCCCGGCGAACTCGACGACCTTCAGCCCCGCGAGCGGTCCCTGGCGCATGTCCTTCTCTCCCTTTTTCTTGCCGCGAGCCTAGGAGCGATGACGCTCCGTCACGCAAATCGTCAGCCGCCACCGGGCAGGGACTGACCGTCGTCCACGGTGATGACGCTGCCGGTGATCGACCGGGCGGCAGGGCCGCACAGCATCAGCAGCGCTGCATCGAGATCCGTCGCTTCCATCAACCGCCGCCGGGGGAAGCCCTTGAGTTGCTTCTGACCGCCCTCGGTCTTGAACCAGTCGGAGTTGATGTCGGTTTCGATGTAGCCGGGGCAGATCGCGTTGACCGCCACGCCACGCCTCGCCCACTCGCGCGCCAAGCTGCGGGTCATCATCGCCACGGACGCCTTGGACGAGCAGTAGGCCGAAAGGCCGGGCAGGACGGTGTGGGAGGCGATCGAAGCGATGTTGACGATCCGCGCATCGCCGCGCTCGGCCACGGCGGAGGCGATCATTCGGCGCGCCGCCTGCTGGGCGCAAAAGAAGACCCCTCGGACATTGACGTCGAAGGTTCGGTCCCAGTCCTCGGGCGTCAGGTCCAGGGCCAGGCCCTCCCCGCCGACGCCGGCGTTGTTCACCAGGATGTTGATCGGACCGAGCGCGGTTTCGATCTCGTCGAAGGCGGGACCGATCGCGGCGACGTCGGCGACATCGAGCTTCAACGCCATGGCCTGGCGCCCGTCCCCGGCGATGCGCCCGGCCTCGGCCTCGACCATGTCGAGCCGGCGAGCGGTCAGGGCGACCTTGGCGCCGGCGGCCGCCAGAACCTCAGCGAAATGCGCCCCCAGGCCGCCGGACGCGCCGGTGATGACCGCCACCTGGCCTGCGAGAATTGCGCCCATGCCGTTCGTCCCTCCACAGCCGCGTCCACGGCTTAACTGTCTCATGCGGCGCGCGCCTGTATAGTCACGCCGAGCTTCGATTCCCGCGCCAGACCGGCCCGGGCGGCAAGGTGGCCAGGATTTAAGAAAATGACCGCGGGCGTCCAGGCGCGTGTCTTGATCGTCGCAAAGGACGACGCCGTGATCGGGTCCCTAGCCGAGGGACTGGATCGACTCGGCTGGCGAACCGTGACCGCGCGGGGCCCTTACGCGGCCCTGACCGCCCTGGCCGACATGAAGGTCGAGGCTGCGATCGTCGACCTGGCGACCGGCGGAAGCGAGGCGTTGGGCATGGCCGAACGGCTGAAATCGGCCTGCGCGCCGCGACAGTTGCCGGTGATCGCGATCGGTGATCCCGGGCCGGAACTGGAACCCTACGGCTTCGATCTTACCCTGGCCGGCCCGATCCATCCCGCCCAGGCGGCCGCGCGGCTGGAAACCTTGGTGCGCACGGCGATCGAGGAGGAGGAGTTCGAGCTTCGGGTCGACACCTTCGCCGAGCACGGACGCCACTTGGACCCGCCCGAACCCGAGACGACGCCCTACAACGTGCTGGCGATCGGCGAGCCGGCGCCGCAGTTCCTGGCGCTCTCCAACGCCCTGACCCGTTCGGGCGCGGAAGTGGTCGGCGCGTTCACCGCCTACACCGCCTTCGACTATCTGCACGAGCGCCCCTTCGACGCCGTCGTCCTGTGGGGCGGGGACACCACGCAGGAAGCCCTGTCGATCGCCGCCGGGATGCGTCGCAACACGCGGCTCTATCACACCCCCGCCCTGCTCTATCTGCGCGAAGAGACCTACGTCACCCAGTCGGAGGCCTATCATCGCGGCGTCTCCGACGTCGCCTCGCCGGAGACGCCCGAGGGCGAGACGGCGCGGCGAATCCTTGAGCTCGCACGCAGCAACCGTCGACAGATCGCGGTCCGCCGCGCGCTGGAGAACGCCAAGGACACCGGGCTGATGGACCCGGCGACCGGGCTCTTCACCCGCGAGCTGTTCGCCCGGCATGTGGGCCGGCTGGCCCAGGCTTCGCGCGCGCGCAGCAGGCAGCTTTCGGTGTGCGTGCTGAAGGTCGCCGATCGTTCCGACGTCACCGCCGCGCGGGCGGGCGGCTGGCTCGATCGGGCCATCCCGCAAATCGGCTCCATGGTCGGACGGCTGGTCCGGGCCGAGGACACAGCCGCCAGGCTCAGCCCCGAAGTCTTCGCCCTGGCGCTGCCGGCCACCGGCAAGGCCGCCGCGCGGGCCGCTGGGGAGCGGATCGCCGCAGTGATCGGATGCACCGCCTTCGAGGCCGGCGAAGGACGCCCGCCCTTCGTCGTGGAGTTCGACATCGGCGTGGCCGAGGTCGGGCCAGACGAGCCGGTCGGCAAGGCGCTGGAAGAGGCCGCGGCCGAGGCGCAGCGGAAAGTGGGATGATCGGCGGCGGCGATCCGCAGGGCGCATGGACCTACGTCGCGCCGATGATCGCCATCATCGTGATCGTCCTGAGGGGCGTGCGAACCAGGAAGCTGCGCATCGAGCGCATGTGGATCATGCCGGCGCTCATCCTGCTGGTGGTCGGGATCACCCTGGGACTCCAACCGCCGCGCCGGTTCGCCGTGCTGGTCGCGGAGGTCTTCGCCCTCGGCGTCGGACTTGGCATGGGCTGGTGGCGAGGCCGCACGACGAACATCATGATCGATGCGGCGACGCACGAGCTGACCAGCCGGTCGTCCCCGATCGGCATGGCCCTGATCGCCAGCCTCTTCCTGATCCGCTTCGCCCTGAAGGATTACGCCACGCTACACGCGCGGGAGCTGCATGTGGCCGCGGGGGACATCGCCGAGGTGTTCCTGCTGATGGCCGCGGGCCTGATCTGCGCCCAGCGCCTGGAGATGTGGATCAGGGCGCGCCGGCTGCTGGCGCAGGCGCGAGCAGCGCCCTGATCAGGCCGCGAGCTTGGCGAGCTCGGTCAGGATCCGCTCGGCCGCGCCCAGACGCTGTTCCGGCGTCTCCCACTCGCCCTTCACCACCACCTTGTGATCGGGGCGGATCTTCCAAGCGACCTGGTTCTTCTGGACGAAGCCGACCAGGCCCATGGGGTTCTTGAATTCGTCGCCCCGGAAGGTGACGACCGCGCCTTTCGGACCGACGTCGATCTTGGCGACATTGGCCTCGCGGCACATGCCCTTGATGGCCACGACCTTGAGGAGTTGGCCGGCCTCCGCCGGCAGCGGGCCGAAGCGGTCGATCATCTCGGCGGCCAGGGCCTCGCGGTCGCCGGACTTCTCGGCGTCGGACAGGCGGCGATAGAGCGACAGGCGGACGTTGAGGTCGGGGACGTAGTCCTCGGGGATCAGCACCGCGGCGCCGGTGTTGATCTGCGGAGACCAGCCGCGGTCGGCGGCCTCGCCCTTGCCGGCCAGTTCCTTGAGCTCGTTCACGGCGTCTTCGAGCATCTGCTGATAGAGCTCGACCCCGATCTCGCGGATGTGGCCCGACTGCTCCTCGCCCAGCAGGTTACCGCCGCCGCGCTGGTCGAGGTCGTGGCTGGCGAGCTGGAAGCCGGCGCCCAAGCTGTCGAGGGACTGCAGCACCTTCAGCCGGCGCTCGGCCGACAGGGTGATCTGCTTCTCGGCCGGAGTGGTCAGGTAGGCGTAGGCGCGCGCCTTGGCTCGACCGACGCGGCCGCGGAGCTGGTACATCTGGGCCAGGCCGAACATGTCGGACCGGTGCAGGATCATGGTGTTGGCGGTCGGGATGTCGAGACCGCTCTCGACGATGGTGGTCGAAAGCAGCACGTCGTACTGGCCCTCGTAGAAGGCGCTCATCACCTCTTCGAGCTGGGTCGGCGCCATCTGGCCATGGCCGACCACGAACTTCACCTCCGGCACCTGCTCGCGCAGGAATTTCTGGAGATCCGGAAGGTCGCTGATCCGCGGGGCGACGTAGTAGGCTTGGCCGCCGCGGTACTTCTCGCGCAGCAGGGCCTCGCGGATGACCACGGGGTCGAAGGGCGTGATGTAGGTGCGCACCGCCAGGCGATCGACCGGCGGGGTGGCGATGATCGACATCTCGCGGATGCCCGAAAGCGACATCTGCAAGGTCCGCGGGATCGGCGTCGCGGTAAGGGTCAGCATGTGCACGTCGGCGCGAAGCTCCTTGAGCTTCTCCTTGTGCTTGACCCCGAAGTGCTGCTCCTCGTCGACGATGACCAGGCCCAGATTGGCGAAGGAGACCTGCTTGGACAGCACCGCATGGGTGCCGACGACAATTTCGACCTCGCCGTTCTTCAGCGCCTCGCGCGTTTCGCTGGCCTCCTTGGCGGGGACCAGGCGCGAGAGGCGGCGGACCTTGACCGGCCAGCCCTGGAAACGCTCGGAGAAGGTCTTGTAGTGCTGGCGCGCCAGCAAGGTCGTCGGGGCCACGACCGCCACCTGCTGGCCGCTCATGGCCACCACGAAGGCCGCGCGCAGGGCGACCTCGGTCTTGCCGAAGCCGACGTCGCCGCAGATCAGGCGATCCATCGGCTTGCCGGCGCCCAGGTCCTCCAGCACGTCGCCGATGGCGTTGAGCTGGTCTTCGGTCTCCTCGTACGGGAAGCGCGCGCAGAACTCGTCGAAGACGCCGTGTGGCGGGACGACGGGATCGGTCTCCTTGGTGGCGCGCTCGGCGGCGATGCGGATGAGGCCCATGGCCATCTCCCGCAAGCGCTCCTTGGCCTTGGCCTTGCGGGCCTGCCAGGCCGCGCCGCCCAGGCGGTCGAGTTGCACGCCTTCGGAATCGCTGCCGTAGCGGGTCAGAAGGTCGATGTTCTCGACCGGCAGATAGAGCTTGGCCTCGCCGCCGTACTGCAACTCGAGGCAGTCGTGGGGCGCGCCCTGGACGTCGAGGGTCTTCAGGCCCTCATAGCGGCCGATGCCGTGGTCGATGTGGACGACGAGATCGCCCGGCGTGAGCGCCGAGGCCTCAGCCAGGAAGTTCGAGGCGCGACGGCGGCGGCGCGGACGGGCCAGGCGGTCGCCGAGGATGTCGGTCTCGGAGATGACCGCCAGCTTGTCGGTCTCGAAGCCGGTTTCCAGCGGCAGGACCACGCGCTGGAAAAGCTTAGGGTCGGCGGAGCGGGCGGCGTCCCAGTAGGGCGCCAGCGTGATGTTCTTCAGGCCGTGATCGGCCAGCATCGAGCCCAGGCGGTCGGAGGAGCCCTCAGACCAGGAGGCGAAGAGGACTCGCTTGCCCTCCCCCACCAGCCTGCGGGCATGGTCGGCGGTGGCCTCGAAGAGGTTGACCGAGTCCTGCTGGCGTTCGGCCGTGAAGCTGCGGCCCTGCCGCGCGCCCATGTCGATGACGGTCTCGCCCTCGACCTCCTGGAAGGCCGAGAAGCGGCGCGTAGCGCGGACCGCAAGGCGCTCGCGGTACTCGTCGGCGTCCATGTAGAGCCGGGCCGGATCGAGCGGCCGGTAGTGGACCTTCCGATCGGCCTGATTGCGGGCGTCGTAGGCGTCGGCGATCATCGCCAGGCGCTCATCGCGGGCGGCGTCGGCCAGGTGATCCAGAGCGATCAAGGTGTTGGCCGGCAGGTAGTCCAGCAGGCTGGCCATGTCCGGATAGAACAGCGGTAGCCAGTGCTCCATGCCGGCGCGCCGGCCGCCTTCGCTGACGGTGTCATAGAGCGGGTCGCCGCCAGGCGCGCCGAAGGCCTCGACATAGCCGCGGCGGAAGCGGGCGACGGCGTCCTTGTCCAGCAGCGCCTCGCTGACCGGGAGGAGCGAGACCTCCTTGAGCTGGCGGGTCGAGCGCTGGGTCTCGGGATCGAAGCCGCGGATGGATTCGAGGGTATCGCCGAACAGGTCCAGGCGCACCGGCTCGGCGGCGCTGGGCGGGAAGACGTCGATGACCCCGCCGCGGATCGCGAACTCGCCGCGCTCGGACACCGTCGAGGCGCGGCTGTAGCCGTTGATGGCGAAATAGCGTTCGAGGTCGGCGATCTCGACGACGTTGCCGACCTTGGCTGAATAGCCCGCTCCCTCCACCGCCGACTTGGGCGGCACGCGCTGGAGCAGCGCCGGGACGGTCGTGACCAGCAGCGCCGGCTTCTTGGCGTCGAAGCCCTGGGCCAGCCGCGCCAGGGCGGTCATGCGTTCGGCCGCGACGCCCGGCGAGGGCCCGATGCGATCGTAAGGCAGGCAGTCCCAGGACGGGAACCGCACCACCTCGACATTGGAGGCGAAGAATCCGAACGCATCGAGGAAGGCCGAAAGACGCGAGCCGTCACGGGCCACGAAGACCGAGAGGCCGCCGCGGCTCTTGACGATGTCGGCCATGACCAGGGCGTCGAAACCCTCGGGAGCGCCGACGAGTTCCAGGCGGCCAGGGTCCTGCGCGATACGCCGGGTCTCCGCCGCCGTCGGGGCGCGGAAGCCGTCAGCCGCCATGCGGACCCCCGCGCGCCTCGAAAGCATCGAAGCGGAACTGCTTGATCATGCGGAGAATTTCGCCGTCGTGCTCGGGCGGCGTCGGGGTGCGCTCCACGATCCATTCGTAGAGGTCCTGGTCGGGCTGCTCCAGCAGCGCCTCGAAGGCGTCGAGCTGCTCGGGCGTCAGGCTCGGGCCGAACTTGTCCGCGAACGGCCCCAGGATGAGGTCCGCTTCCCGAAAGCCCCGGTGCCAGGCCCGGAACTTCAAACGCTTCAGTCTTGTGTCGTCGGTGCTCATGAGGGAGCGGCCGATATAGGCCGCCCCGTAAGCTCACGCCAGTGGGATCAGCCCCAATCGCCTCCGCGCCAGGTGAAGGACACGGTGTTGAAGGGCGTATCGCCCACCTGCAACGCTCCGGTGACGACGGTCTCGCCGTCCTTGCCCTTGGTCGCCTTGGACTTCTTCAGCGCCGCCGGATCGATCTTGGCGTCCAGCCGGACCTCGCCGAGCTTCGGATGACTGCCGACTAGGCGGACATGGTCGTCGGTCACCAGATAGGCCGTCGGCAGGACTTTCAGCTTCACCGAATAAACCGTGTTGCCCAGGGCGTTGATCCGCGACGGGCTGGTCACGTCGACGAACTCCAGCATGACCGGCGCGTAGGTCTTGGTTCGCTGACCGCTCTCCCAGTCGTTGAAGCCCTGACGGCCGGCGATGTGCAGATTATCGAGCCGGTAGTCCCCGACCTTCACCTCGTTGACGGGCAAGTAATAGCCGAACTGCTCATCGCCCTTGGGGCGGGTCAGGCCGGTGAAACTGGGATCGACCGGGACGGCCGGCGGCGCGACCGGCGCGGCGCTGGCGGTCTTGGCTTCTTCTACGGATTGGCCGCAACCGGCAAGCAAGGCGACACACGCCGCCACGAAGAGCGTCTTACGCATCTGTTTCCCCCCACAGGATTTGTCGAAGTTCAACATGAGCCGGGCGGGCTGTCCATGGTCGCGCTATGTTCCACCCCATGCGGCCCGAGATTCTCTTTCCGCTCTATGCGCCGATCACCTCGTTGAAGGGCGTCGGCGCGCGCGTCGCGCCGCTGCTGGAGAAGCTGGCTGGCCCGATCGTGCGCGACGTGCTGTTCCTGCGGCCGCACTCGGTGATCCGGCGCGAGGTGGCGACAGTCTCAACCGCCACCGAAGGCGCAGTGCAGATCTTCGAGGTCGAGATCGACGCCTACAAGCGGCCGCGCAGTCCCCAGCAGCCGTGGCGGGTGGAGACCTATGACGGGACAGGGGTGCTGAGCCTGGTGTTCTTCGGGAGCTTCGGCGGGCAGCTCGAGGCCAAACATCCCGTGGGGGCCAAGCGGCTGGTCAGCGGCAAGGTCGAGCGGTTCGGCCTCAACCTGCAGATCGCGCACCCGGACTATTTCCTGCCCCTGGACCGGGCGGCGGATATCCCGCTGTTCGAGGCCGTTTATCCGGCGACCGCCGGCCTGCCCGCCCGCACCGTCCGCAAGTTCGCCCAGGAAGCGCTGTCGCGGGCGCCCCACCTGCCCGAATGGCAGGACAGTGCGTGGCTGGTGCAGGAGCGGTTCCCGTCCTGGATCGAGGCGCTGCGGGCCGTCCACGGACCGACCTCGGAGGCGGACCTGTCGCCGCTGTCGCCCGCGGCGCGACGGCTGGCCTATGACGAGTTGCTGGCCCATCAGCTCGCCATGGCCCAACGCAAGGCTGAGCGGCGCACGGAGGCCGCGCCGGCGATCGGCGCCTCGGAGCTTGCCGCACGGATCGCCGCGGATCTTCCCTATGAGCTTACAGGCGCGCAGCAGCGGGCGCTGGCCGACATTCGGCGTGACCTGGCGGCGGGCGAGCGCATGAGCCGGCTGCTGCAGGGCGATGTGGGGTCGGGCAAGACCGTCGTCGCCATGCTGGCCATGGCCGATGTGTCCGGCGGCGGGCAAAGCGCGCTGATGGCGCCGACCGAAATCCTGGCGCGGCAGCACTACGAGACGATCTCCGGGCCGCTGTCGGAGCATGGCGTGACCGTCGTTCTGCTGACCGGGCGGGACAAGGGAGCGGCGCGGGCCGAGAAGCTGCGCGCCCTGGCCTTGGGCGCGGCTCAGGTGGCGGTGGGCACCCATGCGCTATTCCAGGACGAGGTGGCGTTCCAGAACCTGCAGTTGGCGGTGATCGACGAGCAGCACCGGTTCGGCGTGGCCGAGCGACAGCGGCTGCAGGCCAAGGGCGCGGCCACCCACCTGATCGCCATGTCCGCCACGCCGATCCCGCGGACGCTGGAACTGACCATCTATGGCGACCTCGACGTGTCCCGCATCGACGAGAAGCCGCCTGGCCGCACGCCCGTCGCCACCCGCGCAGTACCCATGAGCCGCCTCGCCGAGGTGGAGGCGCGGCTGCGGCAGGTTGTGACCCAGGGCGCGCAGGCCTTCTGGATCTGCCCGCTGGTCTCGGAATCCGAACTGGTCGATCTGAAGGCGGCCGAGAAACGGGCCGAGGAGCTGCGCGCGCAGCTCGGGCCGAGCGTCGGACTGGTCCACGGTAAGATGTCCGGCCCGGAGAAGGACGCCGTGATGGCCGACTTCGCCGATGGGAAGATCGGCGTTCTGGTGGCGACGACCGTCGTCGAGGTCGGGGTGAACGTGCCCAACGCCACGATCATGGTCATCGAACAGGCCGAACGGTTCGGCCTGGCGCAGCTACATCAGTTGCGAGGGCGCGTCGGCCGCGGTTCGCGCGAGAGCGCCTGCGTGCTGCTCTATGACCCGCCGCTGTCGGAGACCGCACAGAAGCGACTGGATATCCTGCGCCGTACGGACGACGGCTTCCTGATCGCCGAGACCGACCTCGAGCTGCGCGGCGGCGGCGACGCGCTAGGCCTGCGCCAGTCCGGGTTCCCAGCCTATGTGTTCGCCGATCCTGCGGCGCATCGAGACCTGATCGCCGCTGCGGGCGACGACGCGCGGATGATCGTGGGTCGCGATCCGGACCTGACCTCAGAGCGCGGCCGCGCCTTGCAGGTGTTGCAGGAACTGTTCGACTGGCGGCCGGCCTCGCCGCTCAAGGATGCCGGCTAGCCCGAAGCGCGGCCGACCGGGCCAGGGCGTCAGCTTCGAGGTCAGCGTAGAAGAGGTTGTATCCGGGCGCCTTCCGACGATCGGTCCATGACCCGGACGCGCGCAGCGACGTCGATTGCGGCCGGGTCACGCGCAGGAGCCCGCGCTCGCAGCGCGCTCCGACTTGGCGCGTCAGGAAGGCCGGTCGCGCGCCCCACTCGAGGCCGGTCGCATTGGTGGCCCCGCGATTGAGGCGGGCGGGCGCCTCGCCGTCGACCACGCCGCCGAACAGCGGGTTGAAGCAGATCGGCGTGCGGCCTTCGAGGTTAACGAGCTGGCCGCCGTGACCCCAGACCAGGGAGCGGTCGAGCACCGACTGCGCCTTCTCCACATCGCCCTCATAGACGGCCATCCAGGCGGCCAGACACCCTGGCTGCTTGGGCGCCAGGCAGGGCGGCAAGGGCGGATTGTCCGAGGGCACGATGGTCTGGATCAGATAGGCCGCCACGATCTTCGACCTGATGGCGGGGTTCGGAGCGACCTCCTCGGCCAGCAGGCGCGTTGCGAGGGTGCCCCCCTGCTCCACCCCGATGATGATGATCGGCCGGCCGTGATTGTAGTTCGCCATGTAGTGGCGGAAGGCCGCGGCGACGTCCCCATAGGCGAAGCGGCGCGCCTCCCGAGCATCTTCGCGCAGGGTCATGAGCGTGTAGAGGCTGGCCTGGCGATGGCGCGGAGCGAAGATCCGGCCCGCTCGCACGAACGGTCCGGCATAGTTGGGCGCCATCACCTCACGGAAGATGCGGTCCGACTCGGGATCGTCGATCGGCGCGTTCCAGTGGCGACCGCCGTCGTAGGTCGTGGGGCTGACGAAGAACACGTCCGCCGGCGGCTCGCCGGCCGTCGGCGTCGCCGGCGCCTGGGGCATCAGCGCCCAGGACGCGCGCTGCGAATAGTCGGGAGGGGGCGGCGGGTCATAGGTCTGGAAAGGCTCGCGCGGGTCCAGGCTGGTGCGCAGGATGTCGTCGCGCCAGACGTAGGCCGCCAGGGCGAGCACCGCGACGGTCAGGGCGACCGCCGCGAAGGCCAGGCGGCGAAAACCTCTGGGCCGATCCGCCATCCGCCTAGCGGTACGGATCCGGCTGGGAGAGATAGGACTTCACGTAGTCCGAGATCCCTTCTTCCAGGCTGGTCATCGGCTGATTGTAGCCGGCTTCCTGCAGCCGCTCCATGTGGGCGCGGGTGTAGTACTGGTACTTGTCCCGGATCATCGGCGGCATGGGAGTGTATTCGATCTCCGGCGCCTTGCCGGCGGCGGCGAACACGGCGCGAGCCATATCCTCGAAGGTCCGCGCCACGCCCGAACCGAGATTGTAGATCCCGTTGACCTGCTCGTTCTTGGCCAGCCAGGCGATCACGTCGGCCACGTCGCGGACATAGACGAAGTCGCGCTGCTGGCCGCCGTCGGCGACGCCCTCGCGATAGCTCTTGAAGAGCTGCACGGCGTGCCCGTCGCGGACCTTCGGCCAGATCTGCGAGGCCACGGACTTCATCGAGTGCTTATGCTCCTCGTTCGGCCCGTAGACGTTGAAGAACTTCAGGCCCACCCATTGCGGCGGCGCATAGTCCCGGGCCGCCTGGCGCGCGGCGAACAGGTCGAACAGCGCCTTAGACCAGCCATAGGTGTTGAGCGGCCGCAGGGCCGTCAGCGAGGCGATGTCCTGCTTGTCGTCGAACTCGCTGGCGTCGCCGTAGGTCGCTGCCGAAGACGCGTAGATGAAACGCCGCTGATGATCCGCGCACCAGCGGAACAGGTCTCGCGAGAGGGTGAAGTTCGAGTGGATGATCTTGTCGGCGTCCGGCTCGGTCGTGGACGACACCGCGCCCATGTGGACCACCATTTCGACGTCGCGCCAGCGCTTCTCCAACCACTCGAACATCGACTCCGGCGCCACGAAGTCGCCGATGGGGTGCTTGGCGATGTTGCGCCATTTGCCGAGTTCGGCCTCGCGCAGACGGTCGCAGACCACCACGTCGAGATCGGGGTCCTCGGTCAGCTTGGCGACAATGTTGGAGCCGATGAACCCGGCACCGCCGGTGACGAAGATGATCCGACGGGTCATGCTTTCTCCTGCATGCGAGCGATGGCGGCGGTCGTGGAATAGCCGTCGACGATTTCGGCGAGCCTGACTTCGCCGCCATAGGATTTCACGAAGTCGCCGCCGACCACCTGGCTTTCGGCATAGTCGGCGCCCTTGATCAGAACGTCCGGACGGGCGGCCTCAATCAGCTCGATGGGGGTGTCCTCGTCGAACGGCGCCACCAGGTCGACAGAGCCCAGGCCCGCCAGGACCATGGCGCGGCTCTCCAGGTCGTTGACCGGACGGCCCTCGCCTTTCAGCGCCCGCACCGAGCGGTCCGAGTTCACGCCGACGATCAGGCGGTCGCACCAGCTACGGGCTTGAGTCAGGTAGGCGACATGGCCGCGGTGCAGGATGTCGAAGCAGCCATTGGTGAAGCCGACCTTCAGCCCCTTCGCGCGCCAGCGGGCGATCTCGTCCACCATCCGCTGAGGCGTGACGACCTTGGCCTCCGCCGGGGCCATGTGCTGGCTGATCGAGGCTTCGATGAGTTCCTCGGGCGAGACCACGGCCGTTCCGGCCTTCCCGACAGCGACGCCGGAGGCGAGCATGGCGAATTCGATGGCGTCTGCGATGTCCACCTTGGCCGCCAAGGCCACGCCCAGGGCCGCCAAGGTCGTGTCGCCGGCGCCGGACGCGTCGAACACCTCGCGAGGCACGCCGGGGAAATGGCGGACCGGCGCTACGCGCGTCGCAAGCGAGATGCCTTTGGCGGCGCGGGTCACCAGGATCGCCTTGGCCTGGCAAAGGGTCAGGGCCCGTTCCAGCGCCGCCTCGACCTCGGCGTCGGTCGAGGTCGGCAGGTCGGTGGCGTGAGCCAGTTCGGCGGCGTTCGGCTTGACGATGTCCACCTCGCCGTAGCCGGCGAAGCTGCGGGCCTTGGAATCGACGATCATCACCGCGCCCGAGGCGCGCGCGGCCTCGATGACCGCAGGGGTGACCACGCCCTTGCCGTAGTCGGAGATCAGCACCACGCCGGCGTCCCGGGTCACGTCGCGCACGGTGCGGACCAGACGTTGTTCGACCTCGCCCGCGGCTGGGCCGCTGGTCTCCATGTCGACGCGGAGCAGTTGCTGGCCGCCGGACACGAAGCGCGTCTTCAAGGTGGTCGGACGCGAGGCGTCGGTGACGACGAACCCTTCCACCCCTGGCTCAGCCTTGATGAGGCGCAGGGCTTCGACGCCCTCGTTGTCGCCGCCGACCAACCCGACCAGGCAGACCTCGCCGCCCAAGGCCGCGGCGTTGCGCGCCACGTTGCCGGCTGCGCCCAGCATCACCAGCTCGCGCTTGCGGGCCAGGACCGGGATAGGCGCCTCTGGTGAGACGCGGGTGACGTCGCCGTAGACGAACCGGTCGACCATCAGGTCGCCGACGCAGGCGATGCGCGCGCCCGGGAGGGCCGAGAGGATCTTCTGAAGCGCCGAAAGGTCCATGGGGCTCACAGCCTAAACCTATTGGCGCACGGCCGCATGAACAGCCTTGAGAGTCGCCAGCAGAGGCCCGGCGTCGGCGAGAGGCAGGCAGCTGGGCCCGTCGCACAGCGCCTTTTCCGGATCGTGGTGGAATTCCAGAAAGACGCCATCCGCGCCCGCGGCGACCGCGGCCTTGGCCAGGATCGGAACGCCGGCGCGCCGACCGCCGGTCGAGGCCCCGTTCGACTTCGGATTGGCTCCAGGAAGCTGCACCGCATGGGTGGCGTCGATGGTCACCGGCGCGCCGAGCTGCTTCATCTCCTGGATGCCCAGCATGTCGACCACGAGGTTGTTGTAGCCGAACGAGACGCCGCGCTCGCAGAGGACGGTCATGTCCTGTTCGACCGCTTCCTTGATCTTGTCGAGGATGTTGCGGCAGTCCCAGGGAGCCAGGAACTGGCCCTTCTTGACGTGCAGGAGACCGCCGGCCTTCTGGGTCGCGCGGGCGGCGGCGACCACGAGGTCGGTCTGGCGGCAGAGGAAGGCC
Organism: Phenylobacterium koreense; assembly: GCF_040545335.1. Classification (NCBI taxonomy): domain Bacteria; kingdom Pseudomonadati; phylum Pseudomonadota; class Alphaproteobacteria; order Caulobacterales; family Caulobacteraceae; genus Phenylobacterium; species Phenylobacterium koreense. The sequence continues at coordinate 218,749 of NZ_JBEPLU010000002.1, read as the reverse complement.
GGGATCTGGACGAGGTCGGCGACTTCGGCGACCGGCTCGGCCTGGTCGATCTCGTGCAGGTCGGTGCAGATCGGAACGTCGAACTCGCTCTTGATGGCCCGCAGGATCTCCAGGCCCTTCTCCAGGCCAGGCCCGCGATAGCTGCGGATCGAGGAGCGGTTGGCCTTGTCGAAGCTCGCCTTGAAGACATAGGGCAGCCCGAGCTCGGTGGTTAGCGCCTTCAGGCGCCGCGCCGCGTCGCGCGCCAGTTCCAGGTCTTCCAGGACGTTGAGGCCCGCGATCACGACCAGCGGCTGGCCTTCCCCAATCGATAGATTCCAGCGGTTAAGCGTCAGTACAGTCATGACATTCCTGGCGTTGTTCGAGTTCGGCGGCGTCCGGCCGAAGCCTAAGTGGCGCGCGCGCGCCGGCTTCACAAGCGCGAAAACGTGACCCCTCACACGGCGTGAACCCGTTGCTCGCACTGGAGTTGATTCAGCGCGAACCCAAATGCAGAGTTACGACGTGAAAAATCGAGGGGTGCGACAATGAGCTTGGCGCATGAACCATCGTTGGCGGCTTTGGCCGCTTCACCACGGGCGTTCGGAAGGCTGCCGGCCCTGGCCGGGGCTCCGGCGACATTTCGGTTCGCCGCCCGGCTGATGGCGCTCAACTGGCGGGTCGGCACGCTCACCTTCATCACGCCCTCCGGACGCGAACTGAGGCTGAAGGGCGTCGAGCCCGGCCCGGAGGGACGGATTATCGTCCACGACTTCGGCTTCATGCGCCGGGTGATGGCCGCCGGGGACATCGGCTTCGCCGAGGGTTACATGGCCGGAGAGTGGGATACGCCCGACCTTTCGGCCGTGCTGTGCGTGGTCAGCCTTAACTTCGACAGGCTGGCGAGATTATTCCGCGGGAACCTGCTGGTGCGCGCGGCCAATTTCGTCGGGCACAGCCTGCACGCCAACACCCGCAAGGGGTCGCGCAAGAACATCCACGCCCACTACGACCTGGGCAACGCCTTCTATGGCGAGTGGCTGGACCGCACGATGACCTACTCTTCCGCCCGCTACGAGCATCCGGGCGAGGCTTTGGATCAAGCCCAGACCAACAAGTACCGCAGCCTGGCCGAGGGAATGGGGCTGTCGCGAGACCAGTCGGTGTTGGAGATCGGCTGCGGCTGGGGCGGGTTCGCCGAGTTCGCGGCCAAGGAGGTCGGCGCGAAGGTGACGGGCATCACCATCTCCCAGGAGCAGTTCGATTTCGCGAAGAAGCGGATGTTCGACCAGGGCCTGAACGAGCGGGTGGAAATTCGCATGGTCGACTACCGCGACGTCGAGGGAAGCTTCGACCGCGTCGCCTCGATCGAGATGTTCGAGGCCGTGGGCGAGCGATACTGGCCGGCCTATTTCGACAAGATTCGGCAGGTGCTGGCCGATGGCGGCCGTGCCGGCCTGCAGATCATCACCATCCGCGACGACATCTTCGCGGCCTATCGGCGTCGGGCCGACTTCATCCAGAAGTACATCTTCCCGGGCGGCATGCTGCCCTCGGAAACCCGCCTGAAGGTGGAAACCGATCGCGCCAGACTCGACTGGACCGGGATCACCCGTTTTGGCCACGACTATGCCGACACCCTGGCCGAATGGGGCAAGCGCTTTGAAAGCGCCTGGAGCGAGATCGCAGCCCAAGGCTTCGACGAGCGCTTCCGCAAGCTCTGGCGGTTCTATTTGAGCTATTGCGAGGCCGGGTTCCGCACCGAACGGACCAATGTCGTGCAGCTTAGTCTGGCCAAGGCCTGATCACCCCCCTGTTCTTGGCCGGCGGCGGCGCTTAAGTAGACGGCCATGACCGTCGCAAGCAGCGTCCTCGACGCCATCGGAAACACGCCGCTCATCCGCCTCCGCCGCGCCAGCGAGGCGACCGGATGCGAAATTCTCGGCAAGGCCGAGTTCATGAACCCGGGGGCCTCGGTCAAGGACCGCGCCGCCCTCTACATCGTGCGGGACGCCGAGCGGCGCGGCCTGCTCAAGCCCGGCGGGCGGATCGTCGAGGGGACGGCTGGCAACACCGGTATCGGCTTGGCCATGGTCGGGGCGGCGTCCGGCTATCAGACCACCATCGTCATCCCTCGCACCCAGAGCCAGGAGAAGAAGGACGCCATCCGGCTTCTTGGAGCCGAACTGGTGGAGGTGGACGCGGTCCCCTACTCCAACCCCGACAACTATGTCCGCTATTCCGGACGCCTGGCCGAGGAGCTGAACGCCAAGGAGCCAGCCGGAGCCATCTGGGCCAACCAGTTCGACAACGTCGCCAACCGCCAGGCTCACGTCGCGACGACCGGTCCGGAGATCTGGGAGCAGACTGGCGGAAAGGTGGATGGCTTCATCTGCGCGGTCGGCTCGGGTGGCACGCTTGCGGGCGTGGCCGAAGCCCTGCGCGCGCGCAATCCGGACATCAAGATCGGCCTGGCCGATCCGCACGGGGCTGCGCTCTATTCCTGGTACGCCGACGGCGAGCTGAAGTCCGAGGGCGCCTCGATCAGCGAGGGCATCGGACAGGGCCGGATCACCGCAAACCTGGAGGGCCTGAAGGTCGATCAGCCCTATCGCATCGACGACGTGGAAATGCTCAACGTGATCTTCGACATGGTCGAGCACGAAGGGCTGGTCATGGGCGGGTCGACGGGGATCAACGTGGCCGGCGCGATCCGGATGGCGCGAGAACTCGGCCCAGGGCACACCATCGTGACCATCCTGTGCGACCAGGGATCACGCTATCAGAGCAAGATCTTCAATCCCGCCTTCCTCAAGGAGCGCGGCTTCCCCATCCCCAAGTGGCTGTAGCGACCATGGATCCCGTCGTCTCGACCGCCTGGCTCTCCGATAAGCTCCGCACGCCGGAGACACGGATCGTGGATGGAAGTTGGCACATGCCAGCGGAAAAGCGGAACGGGCGCGAGGAATACCTCCAGGCGCACATTCCCGGCGCGGTGTTCTTCGACATCGACGCCATCGCCGATCATGCGACTGACCTGCCGCACATGCTGCCCAGCCCCGAAGAGTTCGCGCGGGCGGCCGGTGAGCTTGGCCTGTCGCGGGACGCCGACATAGTGGTCTACGACACCCATGGCATACGGTCGGCGGCGCGAGTCTGGTGGACATTGCGGGCCATGGGGTACACGAAGGTCCACGTCCTAGACGGCGGCCTGCGCAAGTGGATGGCCGATGGGCGCCCGATCGAGAGCGGCGAGGTCTATCCCGCCAAGGCTACGGTCGAGCCAGCTTTCGACGCAGATCTCGTGCGCAGTGCGGCCGACGTCCGGCGTATCATCGAGAGCGGCGAGGCGCGGATGGTCGACGCCCGTTCGGCCGGACGTTTCGCCGGTTCGGCGCCCGAGCCTCGCGCCGGCCTCCGTTCGGGCCACATGCCGGGCGCGGCCAACCTGCCTTTCGAGCAGGTGATCGCGCAGGATGGCACGCTCAAGGACACGTCCGAGCTGAAGGCGGCCTTCAAGTCCGCCGGGGTCGATCTGGGCAAGCCGATCGTCACCTCTTGCGGGTCGGGAGTGACCGCTTCTGTGCTCGCCCTGGCGCTGGCGCGGCTTGGTCTCGATCGCACAGCGGTCTATGATGGGTCCTGGACCGAGTGGGCGTCGCTGCCCGATACGCCGATCGTCACCGGCGCCTAGCGGATCGGCGGGGCGTAGATCAGGCCCGGCTGGGCCGCATTCCACTGAGCATTATGGCCTCGCTCGAGCTTCAGCGCCGACTGCGCGCCGACATTGCGCTCGAAAATCTCGCCATAGGCCCCGACCTGCACGATCGCCTGGTAGCCGAAATCCGGCTTGAGCCCGAGCATGCCGCCGAAGTCCTCGCCCTTGCCGAGCAGACGGCGGATGCGAGGGTCGGTCGAGGTTTCCGCAAGTTGTGGCGCGGACTTCGAGGTTACGCCGAGTTCTTCGGCCAGGATCAGGGAATTGACCGTCCAACGGACGATGTCCGTCCAGACAGGGTCGTCCTGTCTGACCACGGGCCCGAGCGGCTCCTTCGAGATGATCGTCGGCAGGATGACGTGGGCGTTCGGGTTGTTCATCACCGAGCGCGACGAGGCCAGGGCGGAAACATCGGCGGTGAAGACGTCGCACCCATCGTTCTGGTAGCGGGCCCGCGCGTCGGCTTCGTCCTTCACCAGCACCGGCTGGTATTGCAGGCCGCGCGCGCGGAAATAATCGGCGAGATTCACCTCGCTGGCCGTACCCTGCTGCACGCAGATCTTCGCGCCGTTGAGCTCGTCGGCGCTGGTCAGGGCGAGCGCCTTGGGGGCCAGGAAGCCCTGGCCGTCGAAATAGGTGATCGCGGCGAAATCGACCCCCTCGCCAGCGTCACGCCCCATGGTCCAGGAGGTGTTCCGGGCCAGGACGTCGACCTTACCGTTGCGCAGCAGGTTGAACCGCTCCTCGGCGCTGACCGGCGTAAAGCGCACGGCCTTCGCATCACCCAGCGCCGCGGCGGCCACGGCCCGGCAGATATCGACATCGAAGCCCCGCCATCCGCCATGATCGTCTGGAAAGGCGAAGCCGGCCAAGCCTGCATTCACGCCGCACGACACCCAACCTCGGGCGCGGACAGCCTTGAGCGTCGGGCTCGGCTTGGGTTGAGCGCTCACGACGGCCGGCGGGACATCCAGCTTCGGCGGAGGCGGCGGCTCTTCCTTTTTCCCACAGGCAGCCAAGGCGAGCGCGACGATCAGCGCGCTATGGATCCGCACAGAAATACTGGGCCGGAAGATTGACCGTCCTCCTTGATTGGAAAGCTGGGCAGGCTCTAAGTGCCAGCCGATCATGGCTCAAGTTCGTACCACCCCGTCAACCGGGATCGCCGAAGAAACCCGCCTCATTCGCGCCGGCGCCAAGGCGTGTGACCTTGTGAAGACAGTCGGGCCGCCGATCCAGAAGGGATCGACCGTCCTGCTGCCCAACGCAGCGGCGCTCTATGACGACGACAACCACCTGACCTACGGCCGCGCCGGCCTGGCGGCCCATCAGGCGCTGAAGAGCGCGCTGGCCGAGATGGAGGGCGCGTCGGGCGTCTGCCTCTACCCTTCGGGCCTGGCGGCGATCACCGGAGCCTTGCTGGCGGTGCTGAAAGCCGGGGATGAGGTGCTGGTCGCCGATAATGTCTACAAGCCGACACGCCGGTTCTGCGACAACGTCCTCAGGCGCTACGGGGTCGCCGTCCGCTATGTCGATCCGCGACTGTCACCGGAGGAGTTGGTAGCTTCCGCGTCCGACTCGACCCGGCTGATCGCGCTGGAGTCCCCCGGCTCGCTGACCTTCGAGATGATGGATCTGGCGGCGGTCTCAGCCTTGGCCAGGGCGCGGGGCATCCTGACCCTGACCGACAACACCTGGGGCGCAGGCTATCTCTACAAGCCGCTTGAGCATGGCGTCGACATCAGCATCCAGGCGCTGACCAAGTATGTCGGCGGCCACTCCGACGTCTTCATGGGCTCGGCGGCCGCCCGCGACGCCGCGGTGCTCAACGCCCTGGAAAGCAGCGTCCACGACCTGGGCTGGTCCGTGGCGGCGGAAGACGCCTATCAGATGCTTCGCGGCCTGCGCACCCTGCCCACCCGCCTGGAACGGCAGGGCGCGACCGCACTGGCCGTCGCCGAGTGGCTCCAGGCGCAGCCGGAAGTGGCCGAGGTCATCCATCCCGCATTGCCGAGCGATCCGGATCACGCGATCTGGAGCCGTGATTATAAAGGGGCCTGCGGCCTGTTCGGCTTCGTCCTGAAGGCTGGCCGTCCCGAGGCCGTGGACGCCTTCCTGAACGCGCTGCAGCTCTTCGGGCTCGGCTTCTCGTGGGGCGGGTTCGAGAGTCTGGCGATCCACAGCGATCCGCAGCTCGGCAAGCGCAAGTACGCCCGCGCCTATGCGGGCCCCTTGATGCGCCTGCATATCGGTCTGGAGGCCGAGGAGGACCTGATCGCCGACTTGCGCCAGGCCCTCGACGCCTACGCCGCAGCCTAGGGCCGGGCCATCCGGCTCATGAACAGGGCCGCGCGCTTGGTCTGACGGGTCAGGCTGCCGAGTTCCATGGTCTCGCCCGGCGCGTGCGAGCCTTCGCCAGCCGTGCCGAAGCCGATGAGACCGGGAAGCAGGTCGCCGACGAAGCCGATGTCGCCCGCCCCGCGCTTGAGCGGATCCAGTTCGGCCATCGGCTCCAGGCCGAGGTCGCGGTTGACCTCGTTGAGCTTTCCCAAAAGGGCGCGGGACGCTTGCGTCGGGGCCATGGCCGGATAGCCTTCGCCGAATTCGATGCTCGCACTCGCGCCGGCCAGGGGCTTCTCGACGATAGCCTTCATCTTGGCCCGGACGCTGTCGGTCTGGCTGTTCGACAGGGTCCGCAGGTCGCCGCGGGCGATAGCCTGGGCCGGAATGATGTTGGTCTTGCCGGTCGCCGTCGCGCCGGTATCGGCCTCGTTGGCGGCGGCCGTCGTGCCGGCGGCCATGTAGCCGACGTTGAAGGTGGCGTTGGGCTCCCTCGCGGTCTCGCGGAAGGCGTCGACGATCCGGGCGAGCTCATAGGCCGCGCCGTAGCCGACGGCGTCGTCGAAGATGCCGGACGAGTGTCCGGACTTGGCCGTGACGGTCACCTTCCACTCGGTGGACGAACGACGGGCGATGGAGGCCATGTCGTTGCCGTTCTCCTGGGCGAGGCCCTCGAACTCCAGGGCGAGATCGCTCTTCTTGGCGGCTTCGATCAGGGGGCCGCGAGAGACGCTCAGCGGCCGCCCTGCCCGCTCCTCGTCGCCGGTCAGCACGATGGTGATGTCCGCGTCCTTCAGCGTGCCGGCCGCCTGCATCGCACGCAGCGCGCCGACCATCACGACCAGGCCACCCTTCATGTCGTTGACGCCCGGCCCCTCGATAACATCGCCGCGGCGCACATACTTCTGGAAGGGGCTGTCGGGTTCGAACACGGTGTCCATGTGCCCGATCAGCAGCATGCGCTTGCCCTTGCCCGAGCCCTTGTGGGTGGCGACGATGTGGCCGGCGCGGCCAACCTCCGTCATCGGGATCCATTGGACATCGAAGCCGAGCGTCTTCAGCTCGCTCTCCATCTTCCGCGCCACCTGCTCGACGCCGGCGCTGTTGAGCGTGCCGCTGTTGATGTTGACGATGGCTTCGAGGAGCTGGAGCGAGCGGGCTTCCTCTGCGCCCGCAGCCTGCACCAGCCTGGTTTCCTGGCCGCTGAGTCCGGCGGCGAGGGCGGGGCCGCCGCTGACGATGGCGAGCGCCGCCAGGGCGGCGGCTGTGGTTCTGAAGCGGATCATTCTCGTCCCCCCGGGATACTGACTCTCGGCGAGGACAATCCCTGGCCTGGGAGGCGAACTCAAGCCTTCGCCTTAGGAACCTGCCTGCCGATGGCGCGATAGCCCTGTTGAACCCGCGAGACTGGAGCGCCGCCATGTCCCATCCCACCCCCGAGGACCGCTTCTCCCAGCAGGCGGACCGCGTCGCCGACAAGCATCGTGACGTCCAAGCCAAGGTCGATGCGGCCGAGGAAAAATCCTTCTCGCCGAAGAACGACGACAAGGCCATGCAGGCTGGAGCGCGGCCATATCCCGTCCCGCCCTTCCCGCAACAGCATCAACCCAAGCCGGGCGAGGAATACCGGCTGGATCCCGAGCCGCTGTACGACGCCCCATTCTATCGGGGCTCGGGCAAGCTGGAGGGCAAGGCGGCCCTGATCACCGGCGCCGATTCCGGAATCGGCCGGGCCGTCGCCGTGCTATTCGCTCGTGAGGGCGCGGACGTCGCCATCGCCTACCTCTCGGAAGATCGGGACGCCGAACGCACGCGCGCCGCGGTCGAGGCTGAAGGGCGGCGGACCATCCTTCTTCCGGGCGACGTGGCCGATCCGGCCTTCGCACGTCATGCGGTCAGGCAGACGATCGAGGCTTTCGGTCGCCTCGACGTGCTGGTGAACAACGCCGCGTTCCAGGAGCACGTCAGCGACATCGAAGAGCTCAGCGAAGAGCATTTCGACCGGACGCTGAAGACCAATCTCTACGGCTATTTCCACCTGGCGAAGGCGGCCATCCCGCATCTGCGGCCCGGTTCGGCGATCATCATGACGGGTTCGATCACTGGGATCGACGGCTCCAAGGAGCTTCTGGACTACTCCATGACCAAGGGCGGCATTCACGCCTTCACCCGCTCGCTGGCGGCGCACCTCATTCCAAAGGGGATCCGCGTGAACGCGGTGGCGCCCGGCCCGGTCTGGACGCCACTTAATCCTGCCGACCGACAGGCTCCCGATGTCAGCAAATTCGGGGCGCAGACGAAGATGAAGCGTCCCGCCCAGCCCGAGGAGATCGCCCCGGCCTATGTCTTCCTCGCCTCGCCCCAGTGCTCCAGCTTCATCACCGGCGAGGTCCTGCCGATCATCGGCGGGTACTGAACCTCCCGGCAAGCGGGGCGGCGGTTGGCGCGCCCAGCAGGACTCGAACCTGCAACCGTCCGCTTAGAAGGCGGATGCTCTATCCGGTTGAGCTATGGGCGCTCTCTGGCCGTCAGTGCGTCCAGGGCTGTTTGCGGCCGTAGGCGAAGTTGTCCGCATAGGCCTTGATAATGCGCTTGGGCGTCTTCGCCTCGGTGATCTGGAAGGGAATGCCGTGGGCCTGGGCGTAGGACACCGCTTCGTCCTTGGTTTCGAAGGACAGGCGAATCTGGCCGTCGGTGTCGCTGGTCAGCGTCCAGCCCATCAGCGGATCGGACCGGCGGGCGGAGGCCGGCTCGAATTCCAGCACCCAATCCTTGGTCTTCGCCTTGCCGGACTGCATGGCGTTCTTGGCCGGACGATAGATGCGCGCGAGCATGCGAACCCTCTTGAAAATCACTCCGGCGCTGGTCGGGGCGGCAGGATTCGAACCTGCGACCCTCTGCTCCCAAAGCAGATGCGCTACCAGGCTGCGCTACACCCCGAAAGCGCCGGTTCGCGGGGGATATAAGGCTTTGGCCTTTCCCGCAATTGAACAAAGCGCGCGGAAGGCCTAGTCGCGCCGGCGCATGAGCTTGAAGATCCCCGAGGCGCGCACGAGATCGACGCCTTGCACGTGGGCGCGGGCCTCCACGAAAGCGACGTCCTTGGTCGAGCGGGTCACCTTGGCCTCGCCCATGATCCACTCGCCAACCCGCCCCATATGCAGGAAGTCGACCGAGAGATGGATCGTGACGCCGGTCTGGCGGGTGGTGCGATAGGCCGCCGAGCCCATCAGGCCGTCGAGAAACGCCGTCAGCATACCGCCGTGCACCAACCCGATGCCGTTCGCATGGCGCGGCAGGGCGTAGAAGGCCTGCTCCGTCAGCTCGCCCATCTCCGCACGATGGAAATAGGGGCCGTTGTGGCTGGAAAAGGCGCCGCGGTTTCCGGACGGTACAAAGCCGGCCGGCGGGTCCGGCACGCGGTCACGATCAGTCACGCTTGAAGATCCGATGCTCGATGCGGTCGCCTGGCAGCAGGCCGATCTCCTCGGCCCGACCGCCGGCCAGTTCCAGCACGCCGACAATGGGGCCGCCTGACGGAATGGGCGTTTCCGACAGAGGCGTCGCATTACGAGCGATCGAGAGGACCGTCCCGTCGCGCTGGATATAGATGATGTCCAGCGGGATCAGGGTGTTCTTCATCCAGAAGGCGGCCGGTTGCGGCGTCTTGAAGTCGAACAGCATCCCTCGGTCGGGAGCGAGTTCCTTGCGGAACATCAGCCCGCGTTCGCGTTCGGCGTCATTATCGGCGACCTCGACGAAAAACCGGGTGCGCCCTTTGGAGGTCACCACCTCCAGCGCTTCGAATCCGGCCGGCGGCTGTCCGACGGCGCCGGCCACGGCCCTCGCGTTCGGCTCGACGGCCGGAGCCTGCGCAGCGGGCTGAGCCGCCGGCTGCGCGCTGCAGGCCGCGGTGAGGATCAATGCGCCGGCAAGCGCGAACAGGCCGCTTCGTGGCCGCATAGGGCTGGTCACCGGAAGGCTCCGAATGCTGCTGGTCAGACGGGCGCAAAAACGCGCCCGCCGTCGGCCCCAGCATCGCTGCGCCAAGGCTCAGGCCAGACCTACAGACTCGATCTCGGCTACGACAAGCCCTTTCGGGCCCTCGGCGAAACGGACCATGACGTCATCGCCCGGTTGCAGATCCTCGATACCGGAGCGGCGCAAGGTCTCGATGTGGACGAAGATGTCGCCGATCTCGCCGTCGCGGATCACGAAGCCGTAGCCCTTGGCGCGGTTGAACCACTTCACCTTGGCCCGCTCCAGCGGTCCTCTCGGCGCCATCGGTCGACGCGATGGTCGCGAATGCAGGCCGCCACGGTCGAAGTCGCGCCGCGGACCATCGTCAAATCGCCTTCGCTCCGAAGGCGGCGGAGCAGCGCTCTCGTCCACCTCCAGCACCTCGGCGACTTGCCAGCCCTTCGGCCGCCTGATCACGTCACAGACGATGACCGCGCCTTCCAGGGCGCTTTCGCGTCCGGAATTGCGCAAGCTGGTGACGTGAAGCAGCACGTCCTTGAGTCCCGTTTGATTGGGATCGTCAGGAACGACAAATCCATAACCCTTGCCGGCGTCGAACCACTTCACCCGCCCGCTGATCCGCACGGCTTGTTCGTGTGGACCCACTCCCTCGAATTCGTACCCAGACATCTGCCCCTCTGGCCCGGTCTCCCCCCGATCCTTTCGGATATGGCCAACGTGAACAGTGTTCTCGTGCCGCAACGTCGTCAATGGGGCATTTTACGGAGGCTGCACGCATTAGTCGCATTTTGCGCGAACAAGTCGTCCTTCGCGCAGCTCTCCGCGAAAAATGACGACCGGCGGCGCCTCGAACGCCTGAGGAGCGCATGCCATCTGCTTATGCAGACTAGCTTTTCCGATGCCGTGGAGGAAGCTCGCGATGGCAGTCCCTAGGGGAGTCGAACCCCTCTCTCCAGGTTGAAAACCTGGCGTCCTAACCGATAGACGAAGGGACCGCGTCGGCGAGAGCGGCGTCTATATCTACGATTCTGAGGGTGCGCAAGCGCCTGAAAAGCAGGCGACATTTGCTTGCGCAGATCGGCTTTTTCAATGCAGTGGGAGAAGCTCGCGATGGCAGTCCCTAGGGGAGTCGAACCCCTCTCTCCAGGTTGAAAACCTGGCGTCCTAACCGATAGACGAAGGGACCGCGCGCGAGAGCGGCGTCTATATCTACGATTCCGGGGGTGCGCAAGCGCCCCTTCGAAACTTCTTGGCCAAGAGCGAGATTTCGTCGCTGGGGCGGCGTTCAGCCGACCCGACGAGGGTCGGCGACATCCTCGATTTCCAGCTCGACGCTTTGCCGGCCCTGCCAGTCGTCCGGGCGCAGCTTGCCGGCGACATGGACCGCGCCCGCGCCGTTAAGCAGTTGCTGGCCAAGCTCAGTGTCCTCGGCGCGCCATGCGACGGCCTTCAGGCGGCCCCCGGAGCCATCGGTGAGCGTCACCCGCACATGCCCTCCACGAAGCGCCATGGGCCTTTCCACGCGCACATTGGCGGCCGCGAACATCGGCTCAGGGTTTCCAGGTCCGAACGGGGCCAGATCCTGGAAGCTCTGATAGAGGCCCCTGTCGCAACCGCCGGCGGTCACCAGGGCGTCGATGTCCAGGCGATCCTCCGCAGCCGCAAGTTCGGCCTCCTGGGCGAGCTTCTGGTTCAGGAAGTCGCGCAGTTCCGGGATGAGCTCCGGCCGCACCGAGAGGCCAGCGGCCATGGCGTGGCCGCCCCCGGCCAGAAGCAGCCCCTCCTCAAAGGCGGCCTGCACGGCACGACCGAGATTGACCCCGGGTTGCGATCGGCCGGACCCCTTGCCGACATTGGCCGCCCGATCGACGCCGATCACCAGGGCGGGCTTGCGATAGCGCTCACGCAAGCGGCTGGCGACGATGCCGATGACGCCCGGATGCCAATCGTCGGCCGCGACCAGGACGAGCGGGGCGTCACCGAAATTGCTCTCGCGCTCGGCGATGCGGACGGCTTCCTCGAAGATCTCCTTCTCCACCTCCTTGCGGGACGCGTTGAGGGCGTCGAGCTCGGTCGCCAGGGCCGCCGCCTCCTCGGGATCGTCGGTCGAGAGCAGGCGGGCGCCAAGATCGGAGCGCCCGATCCGGCCGCCGGCGTTGATCCTGGGGCCCAGAATGAATCCCGCGTGGAAGACGCTGGCCGGACCTGAGCCCTTGGCGACCTCCAGCAGGGCCTTGAGCCCCGGATTGCGCCAGGCGGACATCACCTTCAGGCCCTGCGCCGTCAGGGCGCGATTGAAGCCCACGAGCTGGGTCACGTCGCAGATGGCGCCCAGGGCGGCCAGGTCCAGCCATTGGCGCAGATCGGGCTCGGCCCGTCCAGAGAAGAGCCCCCTGCCCCGCGCCTCGCGGTTCAGCGCGGCAAGCAGGACGAAAGCGACGCCAGCGGCCGCCAGCACACCTTGACCCGAACCGCAGCCGGGCCGGTTCGGGTTCACCAGGGCCGAGACCTCGGGAATCTGGTCGCGCATCAGGTGGTGGTCGATGACCACGACCTCGAGGCCGATCTCCTTGGCGCAGGCCAAGGCCTCGTAGGCGGCGGCCCCGCAATCGACGGTGACCACCAGCTCGACGCCGGATTCCCGTATCCGCCGGAAAGCCGCGGGCGAGGGGCCATAGCCTTCGGTCAGACGGTCGGGAACATAGATCGACAGCTCCTTGCCCATGGCCCGGAACCAGCGAACGAGCTGGGCGGCGCTGGAGGCGCCGTCGACGTCGTAGTCGGCGAAGACCGTCATCGGCCGGTCGGCCAGCAGGGCGTCGATCAGAATGGCGGCGGCGCGATCCATGTCGAGGAAGCTCGACGGGTCGGGAAACAGCGCCTTGAGCGTCGGATTCAGATAATGCTCACCGGCCTCGCCGGACACTCCGCGGGAGGCCAGGGCGCGGGCCAGGGGCTCTGAGAGGCCAAGGCTCAACTGGTGGCGGCGCACGAGGCCCGGATCGGCCGGCCGCTCACGCCAAGCGCGCCCGGTCAGCGAACGGACGACGCCGAGATAGGCCAGCGGCGAGCCGTCATCGGCCATGGCTAGACCGGCCGCTTCATCCGCACTTCGCGCACCGTGCGGGTGGATGAGTTCATGACCAGGGTGTGGGTATGGACGAAGCCGCGCTCCAGCCGCACCCCGTCGAGCAGGGCGCCGTTGGTGACGCCGGTGGCGGCGAAGATCGCTTCGGCCCGCACCATCTCGTGCAGGTCGTACTTCTTGTCGAGTTCGGTGATGCCGATGCGGGTGGCGCGCGCCTTCTCGTCGGCGTTACGAAAGACCAGCCGGCCCTGAAATTGGCCGCCGACGCACTTGAGCGCGGCGCAGGCCAGCACTCCTTCGGGCGCCCCGCCCTGCCCGAGATAGAGATCGACGCCCGTGGTCGGATCGGCGGTGTTGATCACGCCCGCCACGTCGCCGTCGGTGATCAGGTAGACCCGCGCGCCGACCGATCGCACCGAAGCGATGATGTCAGAATGCCGCGGACGATCGAGGACGCACACCGTGATCTCGGTCGGATCGACGCCCTTGACGGCCGCCAGCGCCTTCACGTTGTCGGCGGGCGACTTGTCGAGATCGATCGTCCCTTCAGGATAGCCCGGCCCACAGGCGATCTTGTCCATATAGGTGTCGGGGGCGTTCAACAGGCTGCCCTTGGGCGCCCATGCCATCACCGTCAAGGCGTTGGACATGGCCTTGGCGGTCAGGGTGGTGCCTTCGAGCGGATCGAGGGCGATGTCGATGGACGGCCCCCTCCCTGTACCGACCTTCTCGCCGACGTAGAGAACCGGCGTTTCTTCGCGCTCGCCCTCGCCGATGACGATCTCGCCGTCGATGTTCAGTTCGTTGAGCGCCGTGCGCATGGCGTCGACGGCGGCCTGGTCGGCGGCGCGCTCATCGCCGCGGCCGACCAGCTTCCAGGCGGCGATCGCCGCAGCTTCGGTCACCCGGACCGCGTCCAGCACCACTCCGCGATCCAGATCGTCCGAACTCATAGCTCTCTTCCCTTCACGCGCGGCGCGAAAGTATTCGCAGATTCTCAGGTACGCGCGATGCGCAACAGCCGCGGGCGGTCGAGGACCGCCGGCAGGCTGGCGATCTGGTCGATGGCCGCAGTCAGGACCGCCTCGGCCACGGCGTGCGTGGTCAGAACGATCGGCACGCCATCGGCGTTCTCCACCGGCTTCTGCAGGAAGCTCTCGATGGAGACCCCCGCCCCGGCCAGGGTCTCGGAGACCGCGGCGATGACGCCGGGCTCGTCCTTGACCAGGAAGCGCAGATAGGCCCGGGTGGTGGACCTGGCCGGGTCGATCGGCACGAAGGGCGTCAGAACCGCAGCCGGACGCTGGAAGACCGGCCGGGCCGCGCGGGTCATCACGTCGGCGATGTCCGCCGCCACGGCCGCGGCGGTCGGACCGGAGCCCGCGCCCGGCCCCTGGATGAAGATCCGGCCGATCCGGATCCCCTCGATAAACAGCGCGTTGAGCGCCCCGCCGGCCTGAGCCAGCGGGTGGTTCTGCGCCACCAGCGTCGGATGCACTCGCACCAGAACGCCTTCTTCCGAGCGGTCGGCGGAGGCGATCAACTTGATCTTGTAGCCGAGGTCCTTGGCAAGCTGGATGTCCAGCAGCGCGACCTGATCGATGCCCTCAATCTCGGCAGCCGCGTAGTTCGGCGCGCAGCCAAAGGCCAGAGCCGCGAGGATCGAGATCTTGTGCGCGGCGTCGAAGCCGCCGACATCCATCGTCGGGTCGGCTTCGGCATAGCCGAGCCGCTGGGCTTCCGAGAGGACGTCGGCGAACGAGCGCCCGCCGGAGTCCATTTCCGACAGGATGTAGTTGCAGGTGCCGTTGAGGATGCCGGCCACCGACTTCACGTCGTCGCCGACCATCGCCTCGCGCAGCATCTTGACCGCCGGCGTGCCCCCCATCACGGCGGCCTCGAACAGCAGCGGTACGCCCTTGGCCTCGGCCAGGGCGGCGAGCTCGGCCCCGTGCTCAGCGATGAGGGCCTTGTTGGCGGTCACGACCGGCTTGCCAGCGTTCAGCGCCGCCTCGACGGCGGCCTTGGCCGGACCGTCGGAGCCGCCGATGAGTTCGACGAAGATGTCGTTGTCCGGTGAGGTCGCCAGGGCGACCGGATCGTCGAACCACGGCAGGTTCGAAATATCGAACGGGCGCGGACGCGAGCGCGAGCGCGCTGAGACGCCCGTCACCACGGCCCGGCCGCCGGCTGGGGCGAAATCAGGCGCTTCAGCCAGGAAGTTCAGCAGTCCGCCGCCAACCGTGCCCAGTCCCGCGACGCCGACGCGCCACTCCGTCTTACTCATTGCGCAGCCATATTGTTATGGGCCCGGGCGAGAATCTCGTCCGCATTGGCCAGGAACTTCTTCACATTGCGAGCCGCCTGCCGAATCCGGTGCTCGTTTTCCACCAGGCCGACCCGCACGTAACCTTCACCATATTCGCCGAATCCGACGCCCGGCGCCACCGCGACGCCCGCCTCCTCGATGAGCAGCTTCGAGAAGAGCAGCGAGCCGGCCTCCCGGAACTTCTCGGGGACAGGCGCCCATGCGAACATGGAGGCCGGCGGCGAGGGAATATCCCAGCCCGCACGCGCCATGGACTCGACCAGGGTGTCGCGACGCGACTTGTAGATGCCGCGGATTTCCTCGACGCAATCCTGCGGACCGTTCAGCGCCGCCGCGGCCGCCACCTGGATCGGCGTATAGGCGCCATAGTCCAGATAGGATTTCACCCGCGCCAGGGCCGCACAGATGCGGGCGTTGCCGACCACCATGCCGACGCGCCAGCCAGCCATGGCGTAGGTCTTCGAGAGCGAATTGACCTCGACCGCGATCTCCTTGGCGCCTTCGACCTGCAGCACGGAGGGCGGGGGATTGTCGTCGAAATAGATCTCGGAATAGGCGATGTCCGAGATGACCAGCATCTCATGCTTCCGCGCCAGGGCGATCGCTTCCTTGTAGAAGTCGAGGTCGACGCACTGCGCCGTCGGGTTCGACGGATAGGAGAGGATCAAGACGCTGGGCGGCGGCGCCGAGTGCTTCACGGCGCGGCTGACACCGGCGAGGTATTCCTCCGGCGACTGCGCAGGCACATGCCGGATGACCCCTCCGGCCATGATAAAGCCGTAGGCGTGGATCGGATAGGCCGGGTTCGGGCAGACGATGACGTCGCCGGGAGCGGTCAGCGCCTGGGCGAGGTTGGCGAAGCCTTCCTTGGAGCCCAGGGTGGCGATGACCTCGCTGTCCGGGTCGAGGCTCACGCCGAAGCGGCGCTTGTAATAGCCGGCCATGGCCTTGCGCAGACCAGCGATGCCCTTGGAGGCCGAGTACCGCCCGGCCTTGGGGTCCCGCGCGGTCTCGATCATCTTCTCGACGATATGCTTGGGGGTCGGCATGTCAGGATTGCCCATGCCGAAGTCGATGATGTCGACGCCGTCAGCGCGAAGCCGCGCCTTGATGCGGTTCACCTCTTCGAGGACGTAGGGCGGCAGGCGACGAATACGATGGAATTCGGGAGTCATTTAGAGCTCTGGCCGCGACGCTCGCGACGTTAGGGAGCCAAAGTCGCGCATGGATAGCCTCCCGGCGGGGGCCAGCCAAGCAGGTTCGAGATGATGAGCCCCCGCCGACCGCGCTATCTGGGCGGCGGAGGCGGTGTAGCTCGCTCCCGGAGCTGACGCGCGAAAGCCTCGGTGGCCGGCGTCGTGCTGGTGGTGTCGATGGTCGGGCCGGCCTGGGTGCGGGCGCGCGCGGCGAAGGCCGCAGTGCCTTGCAGGGTCCAAGTGTTGTCGGCGGTGGCGCGCTCGAGCTGCGCGCCCGCCGTCTTGAGCTGGGCGACCTGCCGCCCCCACTCGGCCACCGGCCGCTGATCGGTCGGCACGGGCGGAATGTCGGCGAAGGTCGGGAATGGCCGCCGCACGCTCGCCATCTGCTCGACCTCCGCGGCGACCGGCGAGTTGGGATCGACCTGGGCGGTGGCGAACGGATTGGCGCAACCGGCGAGCAAGACAGCCAGACTTACGCATCCGACGACCGCTCCAGCGGAGCGTCGGGCCTGCGGACGAGCGAAAAGTCGAAGCAGCGCGTTCATTTCCACACCGGTCTTATGCCATGATCGGCTTGGGCGAAAGAGCGTCGAGGCGCCGGCGCTCCAACGACGCGTGAGGAGGAACTGCGGGATGAGCGACCAGACGGCGGCCCCGACCAAGTCGAAGGCGAAGCGGAAGCCTCGCGCCGCCAAGGCCGCCGCGGCAACCACGCTCAAGCCAGCCTCCGAGCCCCAGGCCGAGCCTGCGCCCGTCCCCTCCCCGATCGAGCAGCTCAGCGCCGACCAGCGGAAGGTCCTGGAAGAGCTTTCCGCCAACCTCGCCCGCGCGGCCCTGACAGCCCAGGGCGCCATCGCCGAGGCCGCCCTGCGTCAGGCCGAGCGCCCGGCGGGCCTCCAGCCCGATCCGTTCCACGTGGCCCCAGCGCTGACCGACGTGATGGGGCGGCTCATCGCCCAGCCGGAGCGGTTGGTTCGAGCCCAGGCCGACCTGTTTCAACGCTATCTCGAACTCTGGCAGCGCGCCGCGCGGCGCGCTGGCGGTGAGAGCGTCGAGCCGGTCGTTCAACCTGAGAAGGGCGACAAGCGCTTCACCGATCCCGAGTGGGCCGACAATCCGGTCTTCGACGTCATCAAGCAGTCCTACCTGCTGACGTCGAACTGGCTGAACAGCCTGGTGGCCGAGGTCGATGGCGTCGATCAGATGACCAAGCGGCGGGTCGAATTCTTCATGAAGATGCTGACCGACGCCTTCTCGCCGTCGAACTTCCTGGCCTCGAACCCGGTCGCTCTCCGCGAGGCGATGCAAAGCCGCGGCGAATCCCTGGTGAAGGGGATGGAGAATTTCGCCGAGGATCTGGCCCGGGGCGGCGGCCAGCTCGCCATCAGCCAGACCGACTACGCCATGTTCAAGATCGGCGAGAACGTCGCCACGGCGCCAGGAAAGGTCGTCTTCCAGAACGACATCCTGCAACTGCTGCAGTTCGCCCCGACCACGGAGCAGGTCTACGAGGTCCCGCTGCTGATCTTCCCGCCCTGGATCAACAAGTTCTACATCCTCGACCTGCGGCCCGAGAACTCGATGATCCGCTGGCTGACGGACCAGGGCTTCACGGTCTTCGTCGCATCCTGGGTCAATCCGGATATCGAGTTGGCTGGAAAGACCTTCGAAGACTACATGCGCGAGGGCATCTATGCAGCCACCGAGGCCGCGATGCGTCAGTCCGGGACCGAGCGCGTCAACACGGTGGGCTACTGCATCGGCGGCACCCTGCTGTCGGCCACCCTCGCGCACATGGCCGCGGCCAAGGACGAACGAATCTCGTCGGCGACCTTCTTTGCCGCCCAGCAGGACTTCGCCGAGGCCGGCGACCTCCTGCTCTTCACCAGCGAGGACTGGCTGGCGGCTCTAGAGCAGCAGATGGACGCCGCAGGCGGCGTGCTCTCGGGCCAGGCCATGGCCGAGACGTTCAACGCCCTGCGCGCCAACGACCTCATCTGGTCGTTCTTCGTGAACAACTACCTTCTGGGCAAGGAGCCAAAACCCTTCGACCTGCTGTTCTGGAACTCGGACCAGACCCGCATGCCCAAGGCGCTCCACCTCTTCTATCTGCGCAAATTCTACAGCGAAAACGCACTGGCCAAGGGCGAACTGACGCTCGACAACGTCAAGCTCGATCTCAGCCAGGTGAAGATCCCGATCTATGTGCAGTCGTCGAAGGAGGACCACATCGCTCCTGCCCGCTCGGTCTATCGCGGCGCGCGACTGTTCGGCGGGCCCGTGACCTTCACGCTCGCAGGTTCGGGCCACATCGCCGGCGTTATCAATGCGCCGGCCGCCAAGAAGTACCAGCACTGGACCAACAATCAGTTGCCGACCTCGGTCGAAGAATGGATGGGCGGAGCCGTCGAGACGCCCGGCTCCTGGTGGCCGCACTGGGCCGAATGGCTCAAGGCCAAGTCCGGCGGGCTCGTCCCGGCCCGAGACCCCGCCAAGGGTGTGTTGCCTTCGCTGGAAGACGCGCCCGGCAGCTACGTCAAGGTGAAGTCGTAAGGCCAAACCCCCGCCACGCTCGTCGAGCGCAGCGTTGATAACAGCGGCACCAGCGCGTGTTAGATGTCCCCTGGAGGCGAGTCGGGGATTCCATGCTGAAGACTATCCTGCTCTGTCTCGGAGCCTTGCTCGCCCTGTGGATCGGCGTGGGGCTGGTTATCGTGGCGCTCGCCGGGCCATTCGAACCCAGCGGGCGGTTCGTCGATATCGGCGGACGCAAGCTGCGCTTGGTCTGCCAGGGGCCGAAGTCCGACAAGCCGGTCATCTGGATGGAGGCCGGCGCCTGGGGGCTGGCCGCAGACTTCGCGGCGATCCAGCAACGCCTCACCGAGCGCGGCCTGCGCTCCTGCGCCTACGACCGCGCCGGCATGGGCTTCTCCGACCCGGGGCCGAAGCCACGCGACAGTTCCGCCATCGTCTCGGATCTCGCCAAGCTGATCGCCGCCTCAGGCGAGCCTGGGCCCTTTATCTTCATGGCTCATTCGATGGCCGGGCAGCACGTTCGGCTCTATGCCGGCAGCCATCCGGACCAGGTCGCCGGTCTCGTGCTACTCGAGGCGACAACGCCTGAGATGATGCAGAACCCGCAGGCCGAGAAATTCCTGCATGGCGTCCAGACGCTCGCACGGGCCTCCGCGGTCGCCGGAACGCTGGGGCTTTCGAAGATCGCCTATTACTGGGGCGAGCACATCGGCCTGCCGCCACAGGGCCAGGCTGAGAAGCGCCACGCCTTCGTTTCCGGCCGCCATGCCCGTACCGCCGCCGATGAGGTGATGGTCTGGCCGCAGGGCGCTGTCGAGGCGGCCAGGGTCACGCTCGATCCGAAGTGGCCGGTCGCGGTCATCACGGCCGGAGATCGGCGCGCCATGTCCGCCTGGAACGTCGCCCGCCGCGCCCCCGAGCGGAACTCACGCGCCGGCTATTACGAGAACGAGCCG
The DNA here is from genome assembly GCF_040545335.1 of Phenylobacterium koreense. Taxonomy (NCBI): domain Bacteria; kingdom Pseudomonadati; phylum Pseudomonadota; class Alphaproteobacteria; order Caulobacterales; family Caulobacteraceae; genus Phenylobacterium; species Phenylobacterium koreense. The sequence goes on along the minus strand of NZ_JBEPLU010000002.1, from coordinate 198,624 downwards.
GCCGCCGGGCATGCCACTTTGTTGGGCCTCACCCATTCGGACGCCGTACTGCGCGGCGTCGATTACGTCCTGAAGGCGCTCGGCTACCAGCCGGCGTCGACGTCCTAGGTCGGGATGAATCTCAGGGCGTCGCCGTTGTTGCAGTAGCGCAGGCCCGTGGGCCGCGGGCCGTCCGGGAAGACATGGCCTTGGTGCCCGAGGCAGCGGGCGCAGTGATACTCGGTTCGGGCGACGCCGATCTTGTGGTCGGTCTTCTTGCCCAGCGAGCCTTTGATGTAGGTGTAGAAGCTGGGCCAGCCGGTGCCGCTCTCGAACTTCCAGTCCGATTTGAAGAGCGGCAGGGCGCAGCCGGCGCAGGCATAGGTCCCTCGCCGCTTCTCCCGGTTCAGCGGGCTTGTGCCAGCGAGTTCGGTCCCCTCCCGGCGCAGGACATTGTAGGTCCCAGCGTCGAGCCGCTTGCGCCACTCGGCGTCGCTCAGCTTGCGCCATGGTGAGGCCGCATAGGGATCGGTCGCGCCCAGCGCCATTCCCGGCGCTGCGACCAATGCCGATCCTGTCAGAAATACACGTCGATCGATCCTGTTCATAGGAAGATACGATGCCCTTCCAAGCCAGGATGCAAGCTTAGCCGCCCGGCCACTCGTAGCGGGCGTCCGGCTCCTTTTCGCGGTTGCCTGCGCCGTCGGTCAGCTCGACCAGTCGCCAGCCGCGGCTTTCGTAGAAGCGCCGCGCGCGAGTGTTCTTCTGGAAGGTCCAGAGGAAGCGCGGCGTCCCGTCCTCCAGGGCCTTCGCCAGCAGGGCTGGGCCTACGCCCTGCGCTTGATGGTCTGGCAGCACATAGAGATGCTCCACCCAGCCGGGATGGAAGGCGACATAACCCACCGGCGCGCCGCCCTCGTCGGCCACCCAGACCTCGTTCTCGGCGAACAGGACATTCGCGAAGAATTCAAGGATGCCAGGGCCGAACGGCTCGGCCGGCAGGAAAGGCAGCGAAACGCGGTTCGCGTCCCACTGGATGCGGGCGCAGGCGGCCGATTCATCGGCTCGCGCCCGCCGCAGGATCACAGCCCTGAGCCCTCCGGCAGGCCCAGCATGATATTGAGGTTCTGGACCGCCGCACCTGAAGCGCCCTTGCCGAGGTTGTCGAGCAGAGCCACCAGCCGCGCCTGTTTGCGCTCGGCGTTACCGAAGACGAAGAGACGCATGCGGTTGCTGCCGTTCAAGGCCTCCGGATCGAGCTCGGCCACATGGCCGGCCGCCCCTGCCCGCGCCTTCTGCAGGCTGGCGCATTCCTCGGCCGAGGCCACCTCGACGAAGGTCTCGCCTTCATAGGCAGCGGCCAGGGCGGAGCGCAGGTCCTCGGGATTCGGCTGGCCGGGCAACGACCAGAGCTGCAGCGGAACCTCGACGATCATGCCCTGGGCGTAGCGCCCGACCGCAGGCGCGAAGAGCGGCGGGTGTTCCAGGCCGCCATAGACCTGCATCTCACCCAGATGCTTGTGCTGGAGCGTCAGGCCGTAGGTGCGGAAGGCGTCGGTCGCCGGCTCATCGCCCTCGAATTCGGCGATCAGACCCTTGCCGCCGCCGGAGTAGCCGGAAATCGCATTGACCGTCACCGGCCAGTCCCGCGGCAGCAGGCCTGCCGCGGTCAGCGGCCTGACCAGGCCGATGAAGCCGGTGGGATAGCAGCCCGGATTGCTCACCCGGGTCGATTCCGCAATGGCGCCCCGCTGAGCCTTGTCCATCTCGGCGAAGCCATAGGTCCAGCCCGGCGCTGTCCGATAGGCGGTCGAGGCGTCGACGACCTTGACGGCGTTGGAACTGATCAGGCTCACAGCCTCCTTCGCCGCCTCGTCCGGCAGGCAGAGGACGACGGCGTCCACGCTGTTCAGCAGTTCGGCCCGGGCCGCGGCGTCCTTGCGCCTTGCAGGATCGATGGAGACGACTTCCAGGTCACGCCGGCCCTCCAGGCGCTGACGGATCTGCAACCCGGTCGTGCCGGCTTCGCCATCGATGAAGACTGTGTGTGCCATCTGCAAACTCCGCCATGCGGTAAGGCAAAAAGAAAGGGCGCTTCGGCTTCCCGAAGCGCCCTCCCAAACGCGATTGCTCGCGCAGCTATTAGCGCTTCGAGAACTGGAAGCTGCGGCGAGCCTTAGCCCGGCCGTACTTCTTACGCTCGACGACGCGGCTGTCGCGGGTCAGGAAGCCGTGCGGCTTCAGAACCGGACGCAGGCCCGGCTCGTAATAGGTCAGAGCCTTCGACAGGCCGTGACGGATGGCGCCGGCCTGGCCAGACAGGCCCGAGCCGTGCACCGAAACGATCACGTCGAACTGGCCGAGGCGGTCGGTGACCTGCAGCGGCTGAGCGATCATCATGCGCAGAACCGGGCGAGCGAAGTACACTTCCTGGTCGCGGCCGTTGATGGTGATCGAACCCTTGCCCGGCTTGATCCAAACGCGAGCGACGGCGTTCTTCCGCTTGCCGGTGGCGTAGGCGCGGCCTTGGGCGTCGATCTTCGGCTCGGCCGGCGCGACTTGCGGGTTGGACGAGAGGCCTTGCAGGGCCTCGAAACCTTGGGTCTCGGACATCTGTCTTACAGGCTCCGCACGTTCTTGGCGTTCAGCGAGGCGAACGCGATGGTCTCGGGGTTTTGCGCCTCGTGCGGGTGCTCGCCGCTGTTGTAGATGCGCAGGTGCGTCATCTGCTTGCGGGCCAGAGGGCTTTCCTTGGGCAGCATGCGCTCAACGGCTTTTTCCAGGATGCGCTCGGGATACTTGCCGCCGAGGATCTTGTCCGCGGTGCGCTCCTTGATGCCGCCCGGATAGCCGGTGTGCCAGTAGTACTTCTTGTCGGTCAGCTTGGCGCCGGTGAACTTCACCTTGTCGGCGTTGACCACGACGACATAGTCGCCGCAATCGACGTGCGGGGTGTAGTCCGGGCGGTGCTTGCCGCGAAGACGCATGGCGATGAACGAGGCGAGACGGCCGACCACGGCGTTCTCAGCGTCGATCACGATCCACTTCTTCTCGACGTCGGCGGGCTTCAGAGAAGCCGTCGTCTTCATCATGGGAACGGGTCCGTTAAGTTGGCGGGACAGAACGGTCCCGGCGAAGGCGCGGCTAGTACTGTTCCTGGCGGGGCCTGTCAACACCGATTGCGTGCGGCATCGCGCAAACCGTTATTTCACAAGGCTTTGCCGCGCTAGGTAATATAATACCGCGCGCTTATGGACGACGAACGCGCCATGCGAAGGCCACCGCGACGGCCAGGACCAGGGCCGCGGCCACCTGATGGGCCATGCCAAGGCCGATCGGCACCGCGAAGACCAGGGTCGTCACGCCCAGCAGGGCCTGGAGAACGACCACCACGCCTACCGCTGAGCCCAACGCCTTGGCCTCGAACGGCAGATAGGACGACCTGTTCGCCGCCCACGCGGTCAGCAGGCCGATGACGGTCAGCAGATAGGCCACGACGCGGTGATTGAACTGCACCGCCGCCTGGCTGTGCGCGATGGTCGCCCAAAGCCCGTCGCCTGCGTAGTCACGCGGGAACAGCGCGCCGTTCATCAGCGGCCAGTCGTTATAGATCAGCCCGGCGTCGTTGCCGGCCACCAGCGCACCCAAGAGGATCTGCAGGAAGATCAGCCCTATGAGCGCGATGGAGCCCCCGCTCCACGGGCTCGGCACTTTCTGGCGCGGCGCGCCGGCCCAGGCGTCGAGCGCCGTCCAGACCAGAGCCGCAAGCAGGGCGAAGGCGAGGCCGAGGTGGATCGCCAGGCGCTCGGGAGCCACGGAGACCCGCTCGGAAAGCCCACTGGCCACCATCCACCAGCCCACCGCGCCTTGCAGGCCGCCCAGGACGAACAGACCAAGGCAGCGGACGATCAATCGACGGGGCAGTTGCCTGCGGATCAGGAAATAGACGAACGGCGCGGCGAACACGAAGCCGACCAGTCGCCCCAGCAACCGGTGGCTCCACTCCCACCAGTAGATGGTCTTGAACTCCGCCAGGCTCATGCCCCGGTTCACCTGCTGGTACTGCGGAATCTCCTTGTACCTGGCGAACTCGTCGGCCCAATCCCGCGCCGACATGGGCGGCAGCGCGCCGGTCACCGGCTTCCACTGGGTAATGGAGAGGCCCGAATCCGTCAGGCGGGTCGCCCCTCCGACGACAACCATGGCCAGCACCAGGGCGGCCACGACGAAAAGCCAGATCGCAACCGGACGCGACCGATCTGAACGGAGAAACGAAGTCATGTCTTACGAGGCGTAGCTCTTTCGGAACATTCGTGCAGCGTTCCGCTATCGGAGATCGACGCCAAGGTCCATGCCGGGGCGACGGAACCACGGAAGCTTGACCGCATTTGGTTAGCGAGACTCAACCGGAGGGCTTCATATGCAAGGCGTCGGTATCATTGGGTGGATCGTTATCGGCATCGCTGCCGGCTTCGTGGCCGAGAAGGTCATGAAACGGGACCATGGCCTGCTGACCAACCTTCTTGTCGGCGTGGTCGGCGCCCTGCTGGGCGGTTGGATCGCCAGCCTGCTCAACATCGGCTTCGGCGGGTGGATCGGAAGCTTCGTCGTCGCCACGATCGGCGCGATCATCCTGCTGTTCCTGCTCGGCATGATCAAGCGGCGCTAGCGCCTAGTGACGGACGCCGCCTCGGCGCCTATAGGCAGGGCATGAGCGCACGCGTCCGTAAATTCATCGGCGGCATTGGCATCGTCGTCTTCCTGGGGTTCTACGCCTGGGCGTTGACGATGATCGGGGAGCGCTTGCCTGACCACTGGGCCGCGCAGCTCGCCTTCTATGGGATCGGCGGTCTGGCCTGGGGGATTCCAATCCTGCCCCTCATCTCCTGGATGAACCGCGGACGGCTATAGGGCGTTAGTGGGAAATTCGCCGATGGTCGGAGCGACAGGATTCGAACCTGCGACCCCTTGACCCCCAGTCAAGTGCGCTACCAGGCTGCGCCACGCTCCGACATCGGCGAGCGGCTCTTCTAACCGCTTGCGCTCGCCGGGCAAGCTGAATCTCAACAAAGGCGATACGAAGGTGATCGCCGTCCTGGTCAGGACCGCTTGAGCAGGGCGTCGAGCCGCTGCTTTGCGCCTTCCAGATCGTCGAGGGCCGCGCCCAGGCGTTCGCGCCCCTCTTCGGTGAGCTTGCTCCCGCTGAGGCCCGCCCGATCCTCGTCCATCCCCGCCGGCGCCGACAGGTCGCCCTCTCCGGCGGCCACGAGACGCCTGAGACCCTGTTCCTTGTGCAGCTTCTGGACGCCCTTGATCGTATAGCCCGCGTCGTGCAGCAGGGTCCGCACGCCGCGCAGGATGGCGATGTCCTGCGGGCGGTAGAAGCGCCGGCCCCCGGCGCGCTTCATCGGGCGAATAAAGGAGAACTTGGTCTCCCAGAACCGCAGCACGTGCTGCGGCACGTTCAGCTCGTCGGCGGCTTCCGAGATCGTACGAAAGGCGTCCGGGCCCTTGGCCACGAGCCTGCCTTCCTCACTTCGCGAGGGCGCGGTCCACCCGCGCCTTCATGACCTGCGAGGCCCGAAAGCCGATGACCCGGCGCGGTTCGATCGCGGCGGGCTCTCCGGTCTTCGGGTTGCGCCCCATCCGGGCGCGCTTGGCGCGGACTTGGAAGACGCCGAATCCGGACAGCTTCACCTGCTCGCCCTTCTCGAGGGCCTGAGCCATCAGCTCCAACGTCCTCTCGACCAGCTCGGAGCAATCTTGGCGAGTCAGCCCCACTTCCTCATGAACCGCCTCGCACAGGTCGGCCCGTGTCACCGTAGCGCCTTTCATGAACGCCCCTACCCCGGAAAAACACCGATAACTTGTTATATCGACTTTTCGTCATGACCTGAATGTCGCATCAGGTCAAAGACTTCAAGGCAATCTCCACCCTCGCGCCTTAGGAGCGAGGACGCAAGCGTCGCCTTTTTCACCTTACAGGCGAAGGACGCAGGCGCCCCAGGTGAGACCGCCTCCCATGGCCTCCAGTAGCAGGACCTGGCCAGGCTTGATCAGGCCTTCGTCCACGCCCTTAGCCCAGGCCAGCGGGATGGAGGCGGCCGAGGTGTTGGCGTGCTCGGCGACCGTCGAGATCACCTTGCCCTCCTCGATGCCCACCCGACGCGCCACGCCTTCGAGGATGCGCTGGTTGGCCTGGTGCGGGATGAACCAGTCCACGTCGGCGATCTCGATCCCGGCGTCCGTCGCGGCGGCGAAGATCGCCTCGGAAATATTCACCACGGCGTGGCGGAAGACCTGGTTGCCCTGCATGCGCAGGTGGCCGACCTTGCCGGTCGAAACACCGCCGTCGACATAGAGCAGGTCCTGCTTGGTCCCATCGGCGCGCAGGGCGAAGCCGAGCAGGCCGCGGTCGGCCGTAGTCCCCTCCCCTTCCTGCGGCTCCAGCACCACGGCGCCGGCCCCATCGCCGAACAGCACGCAGGTGCCGCGGTCGGTCCAGTCCATGAGCCGGGTCATGGTCTCGGCGCCGATGACCAGCGCGCACTTGGAGCGACCACGCGCGACGAACCCGTCGGCGGTGGAGAGCGCGTAGACGAAGCCCGAGCACACGGCCTGGACGTCGAAGGCGATCCCCACGGGGCATCCGAGCTTGCGCTGCACGATCGTCGCCGTGGCCGGAAAGGTCAGGTCCGGCGTGGTGGTCGCCACCACGATCAGGTCGATGTCGGCCGGCGTCTTGCCCGCCGCGGCCAGGGCCCGCTTGGCGGCCTCGACCGCCAGGTCGGACACCAACTGGCCCTCGGCCGCACGATGGCGCTGGTGAATGCCAGTGCGCTCGACAATCCATTCGTCCGAGGTGTCGACGATCTTGGCCAGGTCGTTGTTGGTGACGACCTCGTCGGGCAGATAGCCTCCGACCCCCGTCACAACGCTACGCAGAACTTTCGTCACTCAGGCGGCTCCATCCACAGCCGGCGGCTGCTGTTCGGCGACCGCGGCGGTCAGCCGGGTCATGTTCCGTTCGATTTCAGTAGCGAAGTCGCTTTGGGCGAGCTTCGCAGCCATGCGGATCGCCGCGGCGATGTCCCGCGCCGACGCTCCTCCATGGCTCTTCACCACCACGCCATTGAGGCCAAGCAGCGGCGCTGCGGCGTCGGGGCTAAGCTTTTCGCGGAATTTCATCAAGCCGGATCGCGCCAGCAACGCGCCCAGCTTGGCTGCCAGCGATCCGGTCAGCGCTCCGCGCAGTTCGCCGCCGATGTAGCGCGCGGCGCCCTCGGCGGTCTTCAGCGCGACATTGCCCGTGAAGCCATCGGTGACGACCACGTCGACCTTGTTCTGGAAGAGCTCGTCGCCTTCCACGAAACCCCGATAGTCGATGTCGAACTTGCCGCTGCGCAGGATCGCATTGGCCTGGCGCACCTCTTCGTGGCCCTTCATCTCCTCGGAGCCGACATTGAGCAGCCCGACCGTCGGCTTGGCCATGCCGTGGGCCGCGCGGTGAAACGCCTCGCCCAGGATGGCGAACTCGACCAGCCGCTCTGCGTCGCAATCCACATTGGCGCCGACGTCGAGCACGGTGGTGACGCCACTGACGCCCGGCCACTGAACCACCAGGCAAGGCCGCTCGACGTCCACGCTCATGCGCAGAATCAGCAGTGAGATGGCCATCAAGGCGCCGGTGTTCCCCGCCGACACGGCGGCGGCGGCCTCTCCGCCCTTCACCGACTCGATCGCGGCCCACATCGAGGTGCCCTTTCCGCGACGCAGCGCCTGGGCAGGCTTCTCGTCCATGGCGACGACGCGGTCGGCGTGCCGAATCTCGACGCGATCCTTCAGCCCTGCATGTTTGGCGAGCTCGGCGACGATCGCCGTCTCGTCCCCATGCAGCAGGAAGCGCAGGCCACCAGCCTCGGTGGCCGCCTGCGCCACTCCGGGCACGACGACGGATGGGCCATGGTCGCCGCCCATAGCATCAACTGAAATGACCAGGGATTTCGTCACGACGCGCGCCACCTCTTACAGCGAAGCGCCGCAAGTCGAGGGCAGGATACAAGCGAGGCGCCCTGATGCAACCTCAGAGCAGATCATGCATCTTTGTCCTTCAAGTTCCGTAGGACGGCGAATGGAGATTCCTCCTTCACCTCGGGCTCGTACTCGAATGTGACGCCGGGCTTGCGCGGAAACGGATCTATCTCCAGCGCCAGGTGCTCGGTCAGATAGGCGGCCAAGTCGATGTCGTCGCTGGCGAGCATGTCCGGCGGCTCGGGAGCCTCGAGATCGAACTCGACCTCGGAGCCGGGCGATTCAACCGGCGCGTTGGGACTGCCCGCGGGAACCACCTTCACGTCTATGTCGCCGGAAAGATCCGTCTCGAACGGGTCGAGGCTGATTCCGCAAATCTGCTCCACGCGCGCCTCGAACCGGCCGACGATCTCTGCGCCGTCCAGCCACGGTCTCACAGTGAGTCGGCCCCTGAAGAGCGGAAGGCTCTCGATTCCCAGGTCGCGCGCGATCTCCGCACGAGTCGTATCGTCGGGGGCGAGATCGACGTTCACCGCCCCGCGCGAAACGTCCGACAGCCGGACGACGTGACGCCAGCCGCTCATGCCGCGCTCCATTCGGCCTGGCCTTCCAACAGCCGATCGAGCTTCTGGCCCGCGAGTTCGGCGCGCTTCTGGACGATGTAGTCGGCCAGCTTGGCCACGTTTTCCGCGCCGCCCTGAGCGTAGACGGTCCGCCCTAGCAACGCCTGCAGATGATCGGTCTGTGGGAGGGCCGCAAAAGCCGACTCATAGGATTTCACCCGGCCGTAGAAGGCTTCGCCAAGCTTGCGCATCTTCTTGCCGACCGAGAGGTCGCCCACGCCCATTTCGCGCAGCGCATCGTCAAGTGCGCTCAGATAGGTGTCGAACAGGGCCTGGGAGGTCTCAGAGGCCCGCGAACCCTGCCCCCGCAGCCGATCCAGCAGCAGGAAGACGTGGGCCGTATAGAGTTCGAAGCGTCCCTCGACTGTGTCGGGGACGCCATAGGATTCGTAAAGCGCAGGCGTCCGCGCCTGAGCGACAACGCCTGCATAGAGCTTTTGCCCCATCGCCAAGGTCGTTCGGGGGCGGAAGAAGCGGTCAAGGAACATATCGGCCTCGATTTCGCCGTCAGGCGCAGATACAGGCGGCATTGAACTAAGGGGCCGCGAGCGATAGGTCAAAGCCTCCAAGATTTTAACAGGTCCGGTTCGCACATGTTTCGCCGCGTCGCCTATGTCGCATTCGCCGCCGGCCTGCTGGGCTCGGTCGCCGCCTGTGCGCCAATCACCACCTATTCCGGCTTTCAGGCCATCGAGGCCAACCCCAAGGACGTGAAGGTCGGCACCGACACCAAGTCGACCGTGCGCGCCAGCCTCGGCTCGCCCTCCGCCACCTCGACCTTCGATCCGAACGTCTGGTTCTACATCGACCAGGTGAAGCAGCGCGTGGCCTTCCGCCGCCCGGTCATCACCTCGCGTCACGTTGTCGCCGTAACCTTCGACAAGGAGACGGAGGTCGTGAAGAACGTCGACACCCTGAGCCTGAAGGATGGCAAGGTCATCGCGTTCAACGGCCGCGAAACGCCGACCCGCGGCCGCGAGCTGACCATCCTCGAGCAGTTGCTCGGCAACGTCGGACGCGGCGGGATGCTACCGCCCTCCGAAGACGAGCAGGTCCCCGGCGGACGTCCGGGCGACCGGCGCTAAAAAGCCTCACAACGAAACAAACCCCGGAGATTGCTCTCCGGGGCTTTTTCTTGTCGTTGACCGACGTCCTTAGCTGACGGCGCTGTGAGCGAGCACGGCCAGCAGCAGCAGGGCGACGATGTTGGTGATCTTGATCATCGGGTTCACCGCCGGGCCGGCGGTGTCCTTGTAGGGATCGCCGACGGTGTCGCCGGTGACCGCCGCCTTGTGGGCGTCGGACCCCTTGCCGCCATGGTGGCCTTCCTCGATCAGCTTCTTGGCGTTGTCCCAGGCGCCGCCGCCCGAAGTCATCGAGATCGCCACGAAGAGGCCGGTGACGATGACGCCCATCAGCATGGCGCCGAGGCTGGCGAAAGCGTTCACCTTGCCGGCGATCATGTTGATCACGAAGAACAGCACGATCGGCGAGAAGACCGGCAGCAGCGAAGGAACGATCATCTCCTTGATCGCCGCGCGGGTCAGGATGTCCACGGCCTTGCCGTACTCAGGCTTGACCTCCCCGGTCATGATGCCCGGGTTTTCCTTGAACTGACGGCGCACCTCGGCGACCACCGACTCCGCCGCCCGGCCGACGGCGGTCATCGAAAGCCCGCCGAACAGGAAGGGCAGCAGGCCGCCGACCAACAGGCCGACCACCACGTAGGGATTGGAAAGGTCGAAGGCGACGGCGCCGAGACCGTCGAAGAAGGATCCCGGCGTCGCATTGGCCGCGAAGTAGCGCAGGTCCTCGGTGTAGGCCGCGAACAGCACGAGGGCGCCCAGGCCCGCCGAACCGATCGCGTAGCCTTTGGTGACCGCCTTGGTGGTGTTGCCGACCGCGTCGAGGGCGTCGGTGGTGACCCGAACCTCCGGCGGCAGGCCAGCCATTTCGGCGATGCCGCCCGCGTTGTCCGTGACCGGACCGAAGGCGTCGAGGGCGACGATCACCCCGGCCAGCGACAGCATGGAGGTCGTGGCGATGGCGATCCCGAACAGGCCCGCCAGGCTGTAGGTGACAATGATGCCGACCACGATGACCAGCGCCGGCGCCGCGGTCGATTCCAGCGACATGGCCAGGCCCTGGATGACGTTGGTGCCGTGACCGGAGACCGAAGCCTTGGCGACCGACTTCACCGGCCGGAAGCCCGTGCCCGTGTAGTATTCGGTGATCACCACGATCAGGGCGGTGACGACCAGGCCCGTCACGCCGCACCAGAAGAGGTTCATGGCGTCGAAGGTCTTGTCGCCGACCGTGACCGGCGCCGTGACCAGCGAGGTGACGACCCAGTAGATCGCCGCGATCGAAAGGACGCCGGTGATGATCAGGCCCTGGTAGAGCGCGCCCATGATGTTGTTGGACTTGCCCAGGCGCACGCCGAAGGTGCCGATGATTGAGGTGACGATGCAGACCCCGCAGATAGCCAGCGGCAGCAGCATCATCGAGCCGACGACCTCCGTCCCGCGGAAGAAGATGGCGGCGAGCACCATGGTCGCGACCGTGGTCACCGCGTAGGTTTCGAAGAGGTCGGCGGCCATGCCGGCGCAATCGCCGACGTTGTCGCCCACATTGTCCGCGATGGTCGCGGCGTTGCGGGGATCGTCCTCGGGAATGCCGGCCTCGACCTTGCCCACCATGTCGCCGCCCACGTCGGCACCCTTGGTGAAGATGCCCCCGCCGAGACGGGCGAAGATCGAGATCAGCGAGGCGCCGAAGCCCAGGGCGACAAGCGAGTCGACCACTTCGCGGCTGGTGTTCTCGTGGCCCAGCGGCCCGACCAGGAAAGCGTAGTAGCCCGACACGCCGACCAGGGCGAAGCCGGCGACCAGCATCCCGGTGATGGCGCCGGACTGGAAGGCCAGCGACAGGCCCCGCGCCAGCCCCTCGGACGAGGCCTGGGCGGTACGGACGTTGGCTCGCACCGAGATCAACATCCCGATGAAGCCGGCCGAACCGGAAAGAATGGCGCCGATGGCGAAGCCCACGGCCGCCAGCGGTCCAATCAGGACGGCCGCGAGGATCAGAACGACCACGCCGACGATGGCGATGGCGGTGTATTGTCGGCGGAGATAAGCCTGCGCGCCTTCTTGGATCGCCGCGGCGATCTCCTGCATGCGCGCGCTCCCCGGAGAAGCACGTAACAACTGCGCCGTTCGGACGATGCCGTAGAGCACCGCCAACAAGCCAGCGGCGATCACCAGCGTAAGCGTAAGACTCATGTTCTAAGCGCCCCTATCGATTGCACGAAACGCCGCTCACCGCCCACGATTGGACGGCGTTCGACGTCCAGGCCCTGTCGTTTTTTCCCTAGGTGGGAGCTGCGTTGGTCCGCGGCTCCTTATTAGTGGTCGAGACGTTGCCAGTTGTAACCGACGCGCGCAACGGCCCGTTGACCACGGTTACGCCGCGGCGCCTCAGGGATTGTCCTAGGGTTGGATCTCCGCGCGCGGCGGACGCGGGACGCGCGGAGGAAGGCCGAGCCTCTGCTTGGGGGTCTGGGACATCAGCGTGACGGCCTTGACGCTCCGGCCGCCGATCGCCGCGGCCTCGCGATAGAAGGCCGCCGCCAGGCGAGGCGCATCGACGCTCACATAGTCCTTTGGACTGGTGAACGAGATCCGGTTGCACAGCCGCGCCAGGGCGTCGCGGAAATAGGGCTCCTTGGCCCGCCACCTGGCCGGGTCGACGCCTGGCATCAGTTGCACGCGCATGACCACGAAGACGTAGTTCACGATCCGCCCGTCCGCCAAAATGGGGACGGCCACCGGCGTCACGTCCACGTACTGCGCGATCGCGGCCAACTTTTCCTCGGCCGCCAGCGCGGGCGCTGCGTAGGCGGCGGCAAGGCTGGCGATCAGAACCTGGCGGCGAAGCATGCCGACCACCTAGCAGGGAAACACTTTCAGGAAGCTTAGCCGTGCTTCCAGCCGCTCTTCGCCGGGCGCCGGGTCTCGCCCCGCCATGAGAGTTCGACGCCCTCCCCCTGCTCTATCGCACCGATGACCGTGAAGCCTTCCAGTGGGCGGGGAGCTGTGCAGACCACTTCATAGTCGTCGCCTCCGGCCGCCAGTTCGCTCAGGGCTTCGAAGAGATCGGCTTGAGCGGCGGCCCAGGCCCGCGCCGCGGCCGAGAGCGGAACGCGCTCCAGCTCGATCCTCGCCCGAACCCCGCTCGCCTTGGCGATATGGCCCGCGTCGGCGATCAGCCCGTCGGAGACATCCGCCGCCGCAGTGGCCGTCGCTCTCAGGAATTCGCGCAGGTCCAGGCGCGGATTCGGCACGCGATAACGGCCCGCGAGGTAGCCATCGGGGTCCGAGACGTCCCCATGCGCCGCCTTCAGGCCAAGGAGCCCGTCCCCGATCGTTCCCGAAACCATCAGCAGATCGCCGGGCCGAGCGCCGCTCCGCCGCACCATGCGGCCCGTGGGAGCCCACCCCAGCATCGTCAGCGAGAGACTCAAGGGGCCTGGCGTCGAGACTGTGTCGCCGCCCAGCAGCACCAGGCCGAACCTTTCGCCGTCCACGGCCAGGCCGGAGGCGAATTGCTTGCGCGCTTCCCACCCGAAGGTCCTGGGCCAGGCCGTCGCCAGGAAGTAGCCGTAGGGCTCGGCGCCCTTGGCCGCCAGGTCGGACAGGTTCACCCGCAGGAGTTTCCGCGCCACGAGGTCCGGCGGATCGCTGGGGAGGAAATGCACCCCCTCGACCATCGCATCCTTGGTGACGATTAGATCATGTCCGGGACGGCCGGGAATGGCCGCGGCGTCGTCCAGCAAGTCGAACGCTTCCGGCGCGCCTCTGGTGAGCGGCCGGAACAGGCGTTCTATCTGTCCAAACTCGTCCGGAGCCTGGTCAGCCCCGGACATCGCGGGCCACCGCGTCCAGGGCTCCGTTCACGAAGCCAGCCTCCGGGCCGTCGAAGAACGACTTGGTCAACTCGACATACTCGTCGATGGCGACCTCGGTCGGCACGTCCGGACGATGGGAAAGCTCGAAGGCGCCGGCGCGAAGGATGGCGCGCACCGTGGCGTCGATCCGCTCCAGCCGCCAGTTGCTGGCCAATCGCTTGACGATCGCGGCGTCGATCTCGCGCTGGTGGCCGACGACGCCACGCACCAGATCGGCGAAGAAAGCCTCGTCGGCGGCCGCCAGGGTCGCGCCCTCGCTCTCGGCCTCGCCTTCGATGTTGCGGTCGAACCGGTGATCGGAGAATTCCCGGATCACCGCCTCGACGCCGACGCCGGAGACTTCCATCTGGTAGAGCGCCTGGACCACGGCCAGCCGCGCAATGGATCGCGGACCGCGGCTCATCGGGCCTGTCCGAGCAGACGGCGCTTCAGCCCGACCATCTCCAGCGCCGCGCGAGCGGCCGCGCCGCCCTTGTCGCCTTCGCTGGCCTTGGCGCGGGCCCAGGCCTGGTCTTCATCCTCGACGGTGAGGATGCCGTTGCCGATCGCCAGTTGCTTGTTGACCGTCAGGTCCATCAGGCCACGAGCCGACTCGTTGGAGACGACCTCGAAGTGATAGGTCTCGCCGCGGATCACCGTGCCAAGCGCCACATAGCCGTCATAGCGCTTACCGGCCGGACTACGGCCGCCCTCTTCGGCGATGGCGATCGCTCCCGGAATCTCCAGGGCGCCGGGCACGCTGATGACGTCGTACTCGGCGTCATGGGCCGTGATCACGTCGGCGGCGGCTTTCAGCATCGAGTCGGCGAGGTCGTCGTAGAAGCGCGCTTCGACGATGAGGATGCGGATCTTTTCTTCGAGCATGGGGCTCCAGTCTCTGTTCGGAGCGATCCTTTAGGCCGTTTCTCGCCAACGGGCGAGATATCGCGCCAACATGTCGATCTCGAGATTGACCTTCGCACCCGGCGTCAGGCGGCCGAGAGTCGTCACATCCCAGGTGTGCGGGATCAGATTCACGCCGAAGACGTCGTCCTCCACCTCGTTCACCGTCAGGGAAACGCCCTCGACCGTGATGGATCCTTTCGGCGCGATATAACGGTGCAGCGGCTTCGGAACGCGGATTTTCACGCGGTGCGAACCGCCCTCGGCCTCCACCGAGACCACCTCACCCACGCCGTCCACGTGGCCAGAGACGATGTGACCGCCCAGTTCGTCGCCAACCCGCGCCGCTCGCTCGAGATTGACGGGATCACCCTCCTTCCAGCCCGACAGCGTCGTCAGGCCCAACGTCTCGCCCGACACCTCGACGGCGAACCAGCCCTCGCCCTTGTCGACGACGGTCAGGCAGCATCCCGCGTGGCTGATCGAGGCGCCGAGATCGACGGTCGACAGATCGAACTTCGTCTCGATTTCGAAGCGCGTGTCGCGGTTGGTTTCGCGGATCGCGCGGACGCGGCCCACATCGGTGACGATGCCAGTGAACATTCAGATCCTCTCGTAACGCTCCCAAAGGTCGTCACCGACCTCGCGGATTTCAATACGGCGCAGCCTGGGCGCGTCGGCAAGGGCGCTCAAGGCCAACGCGCCGATGCCCGGTCGCCCTTCCCCGCCGATGACGATCGGAGCGCGGAACCATTCAAGGCGATCCACCAGGCCGCAGCGCAGGAAGCTGCCGGCCACCTGCCCGCCGCCTTCGACGAACAGGCGCACCAGGCCCTCCTCCGCCAGGGCGGCCACGACGTCGCGCAGCTCGGGACGCTCTTCCCCCACCGCATGAACCTGCAGCACTCGGACGCCCTGGTCGGTCAGGCGCGGCTCGGGTGGCGTGGTCGAGACGACATAGGTCGGAACGTCCCGCGCCGTCGCGACGAGCTTGCAGCCATCCGCCAGCCTCTGGCGGCTGTCGAGGACCACCCGAGTAGGTTGACGGCCGCTCCAGCCCTCGAGCCGCACCGTGAGTTCGGGATCGTCGGCCAGCGCCGTCTCCACGCCCACCAGCACGGCGTCGTGTTCTGCACGCAGGCGATGGGTCGCCTGGCGCGCCTGTGGACCAGTGATCCATCGGCTTTCCCCGGTCGCGGTCGCGATCCGGCCGTCGAGCGAGGTCGCAAGCTTCAGGGTGATCATCTGCGCCGCCCGTGCATCGCGAGCGGCGGCCGGGACGGGCTAGCGCCCATCCTCTTCACCGTCGCTCAGCCCCTCCTGGCCCAGGAAGGTGGCGAACTCACCGGCCTCACGGAAGTCCCGATAGACTGAGGCGTAGCGCACGTAGGAGACGTCATCGAGCTCCTTCAGGTGCTTCATGATCAGCTCGCCTACGACGGACGAGGCGATCTCGGTCTCGCCCATGCTCTCGAGCTGACGCGTGATGGCCGAGATCATCTTCTCGACCCGCTCCGGCTCGATCGGCCGCTTGCGAATGGCGAGGCCGATGGAGCGCGCGAGCTTGTCACGGTCGAACGGCGTGCGCCGCCCCGACCTCTTGACGATCGTCAGTTCGCGCAGCTGCACCCGCTCGAAGGTGGTGAACCGCCCCTCGCACTCAGGGCAGAGGCGACGGCGACGGATAGCCGCGCCGTCTTCCGACGGGCGGCTGTCCTTCACCTGGCTTTCGGCGTGACCGCAGAACGGGCAACGCATGATCTAGACCCTTCCGGCCGCAAAAACCCTAGATACAGGGCTTAGGCGTAGATGGGGAAGCGTTTCGTCAGCGCCAGGACCTCATCGCGGACTTTGGCCTCCACCGCGGAGTTGTCGCCGCCGGTCGCAAGGCCATCCAGCACTTCGCCGATCCAAGCCCCGATCTGACGGAATTCAGCCGTGCCGAAGCCGCGCGTGGTGCCCGCCGGCGTGCCGACACGCAGGCCCGAGGTCTGCATCGGGGGAAGCGGGTCGAACGGGATGCCGTTCTTGTTGGTCGTGATGTGGGCGCGCTCAAGGGCCACCTCGGCATCGGCGCCCGAAACGCCCTTCGGCGTCAGGTCGACCAGCATCAGGTGGCTGTCGGTGCCGTTGGAGACGATCTTGAATCCGGCCGATTGCAGGCTGTCGGACAGGGCGCGAGCGTTGTCGACGATCTGGCGGGCGTACTGCTTGAACTCCGGCTGCAGCGCCTCACCGAACGCCACAGCCTTAGCGGCGATGACGTGCATCAGCGGGCCGCCCTGCAGGCCGGGGAACACCGCCGAGTCGATCTTCTTGGCCAGCTTCTTCGAGTTGGTCAGGATCATGCCGCCGCGCGGACCGCGCAGCGTCTTGTGCGTCGTGGTGGTGACGATGTCGGCATGGGGGAACGGGTTCGGGTAGACGCCGCCGGCGACCAAGCCGGCATAGTGCGCGATGTCGACCATCAGCACCGCATCGACGCTGTCGGCGATTTCCTTGAAGCGCTTGAAGTCGATATGGCGGCTATAGGCCGATCCCCCGGCGATGATGACCTTCGGCTTTTCGGCGAGAGCGACCTCGGCCGCCATGTCGTAGTCGATCAGGTGGTCCTGCTGGCGCACGCCGTAGGCGACGGGACGGAACCACTTGCCCGATTGGTTCACGTTCTTGCCGTGCGTCAAATGGCCGCCGGCGGCCAGGTCCATGCCCATGAAGGTGTCCCCCGGGGTCATGGTCGCCATGAACACCGCTTGGTTCGCCTGGCTGCCCGAGTGCGGCTGCACGTTGGCGAACTCGCAGCCGAAGATTTCCTTGGCGCGGGCGATGGCGATTTCCTCGGCCACGTCCACGACCTCGCAGCCGCCGTAGTAGCGCTTACCGGGGTAGCCCTCGGCATATTTGTTCGTCAAAACAGAGCCTTGCGCCTCCATGACGGCGCGCGAGACGATGTTTTCGGAGGCGATCAGCTCGATCTGATCCTGCTGGCGCTTGAGCTCGCCGGAAAGGACCGCCGCGATTTCCTTGTCGGTGTCGGCGACGCCGGACGTGAAGAATGCGTCGGCGGGGGTCTGGGGGTGGACGGTCATGCTGGGGCCTTTCGGGAACTTGCGGAAGCGATTGGGAGAAGAGCGCTTCGTTGCGCGCTCTTTAACGCCATCGGCCTTCCGGGCCAACGGCATGGAACGATCTTCAGCCTACGACGTTGAACCGCGCACGGAGGCGCACGCGCTCGCGTAACGCCCGTTTTTGTTGTCGCGTCGTCAGGGGGTCCTGAATGAGTATAGAAGCCGAGCCCGAGGGCCGTTCGGGCGAGGAGCTGATGCGGCTTGGCGCCGATATCGTCGCCGCCTACGTAAGCCGTAACCCCGTCGCTGCCGATGCGGTTCCGGAGATCATCAGATCGGTCTACGGGGCTCTCGAGGGCCTCAGCAAAACCACTGTGGCGGTCCAGGAGGAGCGCCCGAAGCCGGCGGTGCCGATCAGCCGTTCGGTGCAGCACGACTTCATCGTCTGCCTCGAAGACGGCAAGAAGCTGAAGATGCTGAAGCGCTATCTGCGCTCGCGCTATGACATGAGCCCCGAGGACTATCGTCGTCGGTGGGGTCTGCCGCCGGATTATCCGATGGTGGCGCCGGCTTACGCAGCGCGTCGTTCCGACTTCGCCAAGAAGATCGGATTGGGCCGAGGCGTTCGCCGCGGCAAGTGAGGTGTGCGGCTTGGCCGCTTCCTGAAAATCAGCGAACCCGTGAGGTCTCCGCTAAGGGCTGGGATTTCGCGGGTATGC
This sequence comes from Phenylobacterium koreense, assembly GCF_040545335.1. Classification (NCBI taxonomy): domain Bacteria; kingdom Pseudomonadati; phylum Pseudomonadota; class Alphaproteobacteria; order Caulobacterales; family Caulobacteraceae; genus Phenylobacterium; species Phenylobacterium koreense. Next base: position 180,356 of record NZ_JBEPLU010000002.1, on the reverse strand, counting down.
GCTTGTTTCGGCGAAGGCGCAACCTTCGCCGAAAACATCCCCGCGCCCCAGCGCGATCAGGCGGCTTGGCCGCCCACCCGCGCGATGTTGCAGTGGACCCACAGCTTTTCGAGCGCCTCGGCCAGGGAATCCATCATCTCGTCCGTATGAGCCGGTGACGGCGTGAAGCGCAGGCGCTCAGTGCCGCGCGGCACGGTCGGATAGTTGATCGGCTGCACGTAGATCCCGTAGTCGCTGAGCAGAATGTCCGAGATCATCTTGCAGTGAACGGGGTCGCCAACCAGCACCGGCACGATGTGGCTGACCGACGGCATGACCGGCAGGCCGGCCCGCGCCAGGCGCGCTTTCAGGGCGGCCGCGCGCTCTTGGTGAGCGACGCGGACTTCGTCGTGTTCCTTGAGGTAGCGGATCGAGGCCACCGCGCCCGCGGCCAGGGACGGCGGCAGCGAGGTCGTGAAGATGAAGCCGTCGGCGTAGCTGCGGATAGCGTCGACGATCATGGCGTCGGCCGCGATATAGCCGCCCATCACGCCGAAAGCCTTGCCCAGCGTGCCCTCGATGATGTCGATCTCGGACATCATGCCGTCGCGCTCGGCGACGCCCGCCCCACGGGGGCCGTACATGCCGACCGCGTGGACCTCGTCCAGATAGGTCATGGCGCCGTACTTCCTCGCCAGGGCCACGGTGCCCTTCATGTCCGCGATGTCGCCGTCCATCGAGTAGACGCTTTCGAAGGCGATCACCTTCGGCGCATCCGCGGGGGCGGCGGCCAGCAGTTCCTCGAGATGCGCAAGGTCGTTGTGGCGGAACACCCGGCGCTGCTCGCGCTTGCCGGCCCGGATGCCCGAGATCATCGAATTGTGGTTCAACTCGTCGGAGAAGATGATCAGGCCCGGAAGGATCTTGTAGAGGGTCGAGAGCGACGCCTCGTTGGACACATAGCCCGAGGTGAACAGCAGCGCCGATTCCTTGCCGTGCAGATCGGCGAGTTCACGCTCCAGTTCAACGTGATAGGCGGTCGTGCCGGAAATGTTGCGGGTGCCGCCCGAGCCGGCGCCGGCTTCCTCGATCGCCGTGTGCATGGCGTCGAGCACGATCGGATTCTGGCCCTGGCCGAGATAGTCGTTCGAGCACCAGACCACCACGTCCGACTGCGTGCCGTCCGCCTGCGTCCAGGTGGCGCGCGGAAACTCGCCGCGATGGCGCTTCAGATCCGCGAACACCCGGTAACGGCCTTCCGAACGAATCTGCTCGAGGGCGGTGCGGAAGGCGCTCTTGTAATCCATCGACCTTGAATACCGCCCCAGACGCTCGACGATCGCGCGGCCGCGGCGGTCCCCTTGATTATGGCGGGCTTATCGCGCCGCCCGTTCTGATTGTCCACAATTCGTCATGGACAGATAATTAGAATTCGTAAGCGCTCGATCAGGCTTGGTGATCAGCCGCCCAGCTCATTCAAGCGGCCGCGAAGCATCTGTAGAATTCCGGAAAAGTCCTTAGAGCCGTAACCAAGACGGTCAAATAGGGCAAAAAGCCCTTCCGCCTGTGCTCCCATCGGCGCGGCGGCGCCGGCTGCGGCGGCCGCCTGCTGGGCCAGTTTCAGGTCTTTCAGCATCATCGCCGTGGCGAATCCGCCCTCGTAGCCGCGATTGGACGGCGCGTTCTCCACAGGCCCGGGCCAGGGATAATAGCTTGTGATCGACCAGCATTGACCCGACGACTTCGAGGCGATCTCGAAGAAGCGCTCCGGATCGAGCCCCAGCTTCTCGGCCATCGCGATCGCCTCGCATACCCCGATCATAGAGACACCCAGGACCATGTTGTTGCAGATCTTGGCCGCCTGGCCAGCGCCGTGGTCGCCCGCGCGGATCACGGCCCGGGCCATTGGACCGATGGCGGTCTCGACCTCGGCGAAGTCGGCTTCGTCGCAGCCGACCATGAAGGCCAGCGTTCCGGCGTCGGCGGCGGCGGTTCCGCCCGAGACCGGGGCGTCGGCGAAACGGAAGCCCTGCCCCCTCGCCTGCTCGGCCACCGCCCTGGCGCTCTCGACATCGATGGTCGAGCAGTCGATCAGCAACGCGCTCTTCGGGGCGTTGGGCAGGACCTGCTCGGCATAGACCTGCCGCACGTGCGGGCCGGCCGGCAACATGGTGATCACGGCGTCTACGTCGCGGACGGCGTCGGCGACGCTGGCGGCGGGCGCGCAGCCCGCCGCCTTTGCTCGGTCGAGGGCCGCCTGGGAAAGATCGAAGGCCAGCACCTCATGACCCGCCTTCGCCTGGTTGGCGGCCATGCCGCCGCCCATGTTTCCCAGGCCGATGAACCCGATACGCATGAAGGCTCCTAGCTAGGCTTCTGGAACTTGTAGACGAACTGGTCAGTCTTGCCGCGGATGGACGGATCGAAGACGCTGGCGGTCTTGGGATCAGCTGGGTTTCGCACAGTGTTGTTTTCGCTGACGAACTTGAAGCCGGCGGCCTCCACTTCGCGCTTCACCACGGCTGGGTCGATCCGGTGCAGCGTGTCCGCCGTCTCGATCGGCGCGCCGGGCACGGCGGCATGGTCGATGATCAGCAGCACCCCGCCGGGCTTCAGGGCGTCGTAGAGCCCCTTGTTGACCGCGGCCACGTCCAGGTTCAGGCGCTTCAAGTGAAAGTCGTGATAGTTCTGAGCCGTGAAGATCAGGTCCACCGGCTCGGGAAGGCCCAAGGCGCCGGGCCTCATGGCGACGGCTTCGACATTGCCCTTGGCGGCGGCCTTGGCCTTTTCCAGGTCGGCGGCGGGCACGCCGGCATAGACCTTGCCGGCCGGCCCGACAGCCGCGCTGAGCAAGCGGGTGAAATAGCCGCCGCCCGGGATCAGTTCGCTGACCTTGTCGCCGGGCTTCACGCCGGCAAACTCCAGCATTTCCGCGGGCTTACGCGCCGCATCCCGCGCCTTGTCGGCGTCGGTGCGGTCGGTCGAGGCGACCGCGGCGGCGATGTTGGGGGGCGGCGCAGCCTGGGCGCCCGATACGCTAAGCAACAGAGCCGCGCTTGCGGCCATCCACAACGTGCGCGTCATCGCTTTTTTCCTCCAGCGGCGGCTCTGCGGCCCCCGTGAGGCTTCAGCCTAGCGGGGTCCACTCCTCGTTGGAAGGAAGCGGCGCGAAAATCCCGTCGAGCAAGGTCTCGCTGACGCCCTCGGGCGTCGGCGGGTTCCAGCGAGGCGCGTTGTCCTTGTCGACGATGACCGCGCGGACCCCCTCCAGGAAATCGTGCCGCTGCACCACACGGGCGCCGATGCGATATTCCATCGTCATGTTTTCCGCCAATGTCTCCATCTTCCCGCCGAGACGGAGCTGACGAAGCGCCACCTTCATCGTCTGAGGCGATTTCGTCGCCATCACCTTGAGCTGCTCGGAGGCCCATTCGGTCCGCGCAGCCTTCAGGCCCGCGATGATCGCCTCCAGACTGTCGGGAGCGAAGAGCCGGTCGATCTCATCCTGGTGGGCGGCGAGCGGCGGACGCCCGGCGTCGGCTTCGTAGTCGACCAGCAATCCTTCGATGTTGTCGGGGTCGGCGACGACCGCTGCCTTGAGGTCGGCGATCCTGGCGCTTTCCACATAGTCGGTGGCGATCCCGGCCAGCTCGCAATCGGCTGCCTTGATCCGCGCGCCGGTGAGCGCCAGCCAGGTTCCGATGTGGCCCGGCATCCGCGGCAGGAACCACCCTCCGCCGACATCCGGGAAGAGGCCGATACCGGTCTCGGGCATGGCGAAGGTCGTCCGCTCGGTGGCGATGCGATAGCGGGAGGGCATGGCGAGCCCGACGCCGCCGCCCATGGTCACGCCATCCATCACGGCGACAACCGGCTTGGCGTATTCGAACAGCAGGTGGTTCAGACGGTACTCTACGAAGAAGAACTCGCGGGCGGCCGAGCCGTCGCCGGCGCCGCTCTCGGCCAGCATGCGGATGTCGCCGCCGGCGCAGAACCCGCGCTCACCGGAATGATCCAGCAGCACAAGCTTCACCGACGGGTCCTCACGCCAGGCCAGCAGCGCGTCGGTCATCGCCTGGCACATGGCGGTCGTCAGCGCATGCAACGCCTGGGGCCGGTTCAGCGTGATGCGGCCGACCTGGCCCTCGATACGCGTCAGAACCTCATCGGTCATTGGCGGAACATCTCCCGGGCGATGATCACCCGCATGATCTCGTTGGTCCCCTCGAGGATCTGATGGACCCGCAGGTCGCGGACGACGCGCTCGAGGGGATAGTCCTTCAGATAGCCGTATCCGCCATGCAGTTGCAGCGCCTGATTCGCCACTTCGAAACCGGCGTCGGTCGCGAAGCGCTTGGCCATGGCGCAGTACTTGGTCGCCGACGGATCACGATTGTCGAGGGCGTGGGCGGCCCGCCGCACCATCAGCCGCGCGGCCTCCAACTCGGTCGCCATGTCGGCGATCTTGAACTGCAGGGCCTGGAAGTCGGCGAGCTGCCGCCCGAACTGCTTGCGCTCGGTCATGTAGGCCTGGGCAGTGTCGAGGGCGAAGGCCGCTCCGCCCAGGGAACACGAGGCGATGTTCAGCCGCCCGCCGTCCAGCCCCATCATGGCGAAGCGGAAGCCCTCCCCTTCCCCGCCGATGCGGTTCTCGACCGGGACACGGACGTTGTCGAAATTGACCTGGGCGGTGGGCTGGGCGTTCCAGCCCATCTTCCGCTCCTGGGCGCCGAAGGAGAGGCCCGGCGTTCCGTTTTCCACCACGATGGCCGAGACGCCCTTGGGGCCTTCCGGCCCGGTGCGGACCATGACCACATAGAGATCGGAGACTCCGCCGCCGGAAATGAAGGCCTTGGAGCCGTTCAGGACATAGTGGTCGCCGTCCAGGGTCGCCGTGGTGCGCAGCGCCGCCGCGTCCGAGCCGGAGCCCGGTTCGGTCAGGCAGTAGGAAGCCACCAGTTCCATGGTCGTCAGCCGCGGCAGGAAGCGCTTGCGCAGTTCGTCCGAACCGAACCGGTCGATCATCCACGAGGCCATGTTGTGGATGGTCAGGTAGGCCGCTGTCGCGACATCGCCGTAGCTCAGGGCCTCGAAGACGATGGAGGCGTCCAGGCGCGAGAGCCCCGAACCGCCCACGTCCTCGCCGATATAGATGCCGGCAAAGCCCAGTTCGGCGGCCTTGCGCAGCACGTCGACAGGGAAGTGCTTATGCTCGTCCCATTCGGCTGACCTAGGGGCAAGTTCAGCCTCGGCGAAGGCTCTCGCCGCGTCCTGTATTGCGCGCTGATCGTCGGAGAGCGTGAAATCCATTCGCATCGACCTCGTTTTGCGGGGTGACTTGAGCAAGTCGCTCCGCTGGCGCAACCTGTCAACGATACGGGCGCCATTGGGGGGCGTCTTTGTTGAGGTCCAGTCATGGCAGTCCCGGAGGACCACGGCGGGCGCAAGGCGGAGACCGCGCGCAACGTCGCCTACATCAACTACGCCCTGCTGTTCGCCGCCGTGCTGTTCGCAGGCGTGCCGGCCGTGGCCGCCGCCGTGATCGCCTACGCGCAGCGTGACGAAGCCCCGGAGACGCTGGCCTCGCACTTCGCTTTCCAGATCCGGATATTCTGGGTCGCCTTCGCCCTGGCGATGGCCGCCGCCGCCGCGTTCCTGGGCGTCATGATCAAGATCGCTGCGGCGATGTTCGACGTCACGCGCATCGAAGGCTGGAACGCGCCGGACATCGTCCAGATCGACCTGACCCGGTTGACGCTCGATGCGCCGCTCGTGTTCCTGCTGGCGCTGACCTCGCTGTTTGCGGCCATCGGCGGCCTTTGGCTGATCTTCGCGCCCGCCTTGGGCGTGATGAGGCTTGCGTCCGGCCGGCCTATGGGCCACAGCGCGCGCTCATGAGCCTGCCCCCACTCGCCTCCTATCCCGCCCTTCGCCTCCGCCGCCTTCGCCAGGCCGACTGGATTCGCCGCCTGGTGCGCGAAAGCGTCCTCACTCCCGCCGACCTGATCTGGTCCATGGTCGTGCACGAGGGCGACGGCGAAGTCCCCGTCGCCTCCATGCCGGGCGTCTCGCGCCTTTCGGTCAAGGACTGCGCCAAGGCCGCCATCGAGGCCCGTAAGCTGGGCATTCCGGCCATCGCCATCTTTCCGCACATCGACGGCTCCAAGAAGGACGCGGCCGGCTCGCTGGCGGCCGATCCGAACGGAGTCATCGCCACCGTCGTCAAGGCGATGAAGGACGCGGCCCCCGAGGTCGGCATCATGTGCGACGTAGCCCTCGACCCCTTCACCGACCACGGCCACGACGGGATCATCGAAAACGGCAAGATCGCCAACGACCCGACCATCGAGCGCCTGGTCGAACAGGCCCTGGTCCAGGCCAAGGCCGGCTGCGACATCCTCGCCCCGTCGGACATGATGGACGGCCGCTGCGCCGCCCTGCGCTCGGCCCTTGAGGCCGAGGGCCTGCAGGACGTGATGATCATGTCCTACGCCGCCAAGTTCGCCTCGGCCTTCTACGGCCCCTATCGCGACGCCATCGGTTCCGGAAAGCTCGGCACGCTGGGCCCGTCCGACAAGAAGACCTACCAGATGGACTCGGCCAACACCGAAGAGGCCCTGCGCGAGGTGGCGCTGGACATCGCCGAGGGCGCCGACATGGTCATGGTCAAGCCGGGCATGCCCTATCTCGATATCGTCAGCCGCGTGGTCGAGGAATTCCACATGCCGACCTTCGCCTTCCAGGTGTCGGGCGAGTACGCGATGATTATGGCTGCGGCCCAGAACGGCTGGATCGACGAAGAGCGGGCGATCCTGGAAAGCCTGGGCGCCTTCAAGCGGGCCGGCGCGGCCGGGATCATCAGCTATTTCGCACCCCGGGCTGCGAGGATGCTCGGGGCGTGAAGGCCGTGGAGGTCGTCGCCGGCGTCATCCGCGACCGCGGGGGACGCGTCCTGACCGTGCGCAAGCGCGGAACCAGCGCTTTCATGCTGCCTGGCGGCAAGCGCAATCCGGGCGAGGCCGACATCGACACCCTTTCGCGCGAGCTGGGCGAGGAACTGGGCTGCGACTTGGTCAGCGCCCAGCACCTGGGGACCTTCGACGCCCCAGCCGCCAACGAGCCGGAGACCCGGGTCTACGGTTCGATCTACCTGGCGGACGTGGCCGGCGGCCTGGTCGCCCAGGCCGAGATCGAGGAACTGCTCTGGATCGAGCCCAAGTCACCGCCGAGCGTGCGCCTGGCGCCGCTGCTGGAGCGGCAGGTGTTGCCACGGCTGGCGTGAGGCGAACCGCGCTGAGAGTGTCGCGGCGGCCCCACCCATCCGTCTCTCCTTCGGAGAGGCGCCTCCCCCAGGGGGAGGATCTGAGTCATTTTTCCAGGCGGGCGATGAGGCTGGAGGTGTCCCAGCGGTTTCCGCCCATGGCCTGGACTTCGGCGTAGTAGCCGTCGACCAGGGCGGTCATGTCGAGGCGGGCGCCGTTGGACCTGGCCTCGTCGAGGACGAGCCCCAGGTCCTTGCGCATCCAGTCGACCGCGAAGCCGAAGTCGAACTTGCCATCGGCCATGGTCGGCCAGCGGTTTTCCATCTGCCAGGACTGGGCCGCGCCCTTGGAGATCGCCGCCAGCACCTCGGCCGGATCAAGGCCTGCATGCTTGGTGAAATGCAGCGCCTCGGCGAGACCCTGGACAATGCCGGCGATGCAGATCTGGTTGACCATCTTGGTGAGCTGACCCGCGCCCGGGCCGCCCATCAGGCGGCTGGCCTTGGCGAAGGCGGCCATCACCGGCTCGGCGCGGGCGTAGGCGGCCGGATCGCCGCCGCACATGATGGTGAGCTGGCCGTTCTCGGCTCCGGCCTGGCCGCCGGACACCGGAGCGTCGACGAACCAGCGGCCGGCCGCCTGCGCCAGCTCGGCCATTTCGCGAGCCACCTTGGCCGAGGTGGTCGTGTGGTCGACTACGATCCCGCCCGCGGCCATCGCCGGCAGGGTTTCCTTCACGACGCCGCGGACGTCGTTGTCATTGCCGACGCAGAGGAAGACAAGCTCGGCGTCCTTGGCCGCCTCGGCCACCGTGGCGGCCGCCCGTCCCGGGTGACTTGCGGCCCAGCGCTGGGCCTTTTCCGGACTGCGGTTGAACACCGCGACCTCATGCCCGGCCCTGGCCAGGTGGCCCGCCATGGGAAAGCCCATGACCCCAAGACCCACAAAAGCGACCTTCATGGAAACTCCTTTACACGCTCAACGCCATCTTAACGGCCGCGCTTCACCTTGACGACCAATCAGGGCCTCCGAGGTAGAACACCATGGCGATGGGCGAAGCGCCTATCCTGATCAAGAAGATCAAGAAGGCGAACGGGCACGGCCACCACGGCGGCGCCTGGAAAGTGGCCTATGCGGACTTCGTGACCGCGATGATGGCCTTCTTCCTTCTGATGTGGCTGATCAACACCACCAGTCCCGAGCAGAAGCGCGGGATCGCCGACTATTTCGCCCCCGCCAGCGTGGCCGAGTCCACGTCCGGCTCCGGCGGCATCCTTGGCGGCACGGCCCTGGGCGACGAAGGCGCGATGGGCGCCGGCTCCCAGGCGATCATCGAGGAGATGGCCCCGGAATCGCGCACGCCCAACGAGGGATCGCGCGAGGACGCCGCCAAGGAAATGGCTCCGGAAGCGTCCACCGAGGCGCTGCGCGAGGCTCTCCTCCAACGCGAGCAGGCGGCCTTCGCCTCGGCCGCGCAGTCGCTGCGCCAGGCGCTGCAGGACATGCCGGAACTGGCCGAGCTTTCGAAGAACATCCTGATCGACCAGACGCCCGAGGGGCTCCGGATCCAGCTCGTGGACCAGGAAGGCCGTTCGATGTTCGCCAACGGCTCGGCCGAGCCCAACGACCGCGCCAAGCTGCTGCTGCGGGCGGTGGCGCGGATCATCAACCAGCTTCCGAACCGCATCACCATCGCCGGCCACACCAACATGTCGACAAATGGCGCGACGGCGGACTCCGACTGGCGACTGTCGGCCGGCCGCGCTGACGCCGCCCGGCGGATCCTGCAAGGCGCCGGGGTCGATCCGGATCGCGTCTACCAGGTGTCGGGCAAGGCCAATTCCGAACCGCTCTATCCAGACGACCCAACCCTGGCGGGTAATCGACGGATAGCTATCGTGCTGTTGCGCGAGGCCCCAGTTCTGCCCCCAGGACACGGACTTCAGTAACGAGTTCGTTCGCGTGGCGTAATGGGAACTTGCGTGCAAGCTTCCCATGACGCCTAATCGCGTCAGGCGCACTGTTTTGAGAGCGGTCCGTGACGCAACACTTCCCGACGCGACAGCTCAGGTTCTTCCTGACGGCGCCAAGTCCTTGTCCCTATCTGCCCGACCGGCATGAGCGGAAGGTGTTCGCACACCTGCCCCTGTCGGAAGGCGCGATCGTCAACGACAGCCTGACCCAGGTCGGCTTCCGCCGTTCGCAAAACATCGCCTATCGCCCGGCGTGCGAAAGCTGCTCGGCCTGCGTTTCGGCGCGGATTCCGGCCAAGGACTACATCTTCTCGCGCTCCGAGCGCCGGGTGCTGTCGCGCAACGAAGACCTGGAACGCCATCTGGTCGAGGCCGAGGCGACGATGGAGCAGTTCGACCTGCTTCGCCGCTACCTGCTCACCCGGCATGCCGACGGCGGCATGGCCGAGATGACCTGGCCCGACTACGTCGCCATGGTCGAGGACACCGCGGTCCGGACGCACATCATCGAGTATCGCCAACGCTCGCAGGACGGCGGCCCGGGCGACTTGGTCGCCTGCGCCCTGGTCGACCTGATGAACGACGGGCTCAGCCTGGTCTATTCGTTCTACGACCCGACGATCACCCGTCGCAGCCTGGGCTCGTTCGTGATCCTGGACCACGTGGTGCAGGCCGCCCTGACCGAGATCCCTTACGTCTATCTCGGCTACTGGGTCCGCGGCTCGGAGAAGATGGACTACAAGATCCGCTTCTCCCCGCTGGAACTGTTGCGTCCGGAGGGCTGGTCGCTGTTTTCGGCCCGTGACCTGGCCAAGAACACCCCGAGTTCTTCCACCTAATTCGCAAGTCATCCCCAGGCCGCGAGCGCCGGCGCGTCGACCCGCGCGGCTCCGGTTGGTAGATTCAGGGGCAGTTCCACTTCGTTTGGGGCCCACCATGCGGCAGTTGCGCCTGGAGCTCAGGCGTCCGGTTTCCTTCGCCCGCGAGGAGTTCGTCACGGGCCCTTCCAACGCCCAGGCGCTCGCCGCCCTGGATGCGTGGGAAGCCTGGCCGGGCGGCGCTTTGGCCCTGATCGGTCCCGAGGGCGCGGGCAAGACCCATCTCGCCCGGGGTTGGGCGCAGACCACCCAGGCCGTGCTCGTCGATCGTTCGAACCCGGACGTTTCGGCCGTCGACGGCCGCCCGGCGCTGGTGGAAGACATCGACCGAGGGATCGACGACGAGGCGCTGTTTCACCTGATCAACATCGCCGGGCGGTCGGGCAGCCGGCTGCTGCTCACCGCACGCACCCCGCCGACCGCGTGGCGCGCCGCCCTGCCCGACCTGCGCTCGCGCCTCAACGCCCTGTTCGTCGCCGAGATCGAGGAGCCGGACGACGAAGTTCTCGAAGGCGCGCTGAGAACATTCTTCCGTGAGCGGAGCATTCGCCCGCCGGAGGATGTCTTCCCCTACCTGCTCCGGCGCATGGAGCGGTCCATTCCCTGCGCCCGCGAAATCGTGAAGCAGCTCGACGAAGCCGCCGACCATGAACGGCGACCGATTTCCAGGCTGCTGGCGCGACAGATTCTTGAAGATAGTGTGGAGACTCTTGACCTTTTCGAGGGATGACTTGCACGCTTTCCGGGGCTGGTTCAGAACCAATCCATGCCGAACGATGCTCAGTCCATGACCTACGCGGCCCCCCGACCTCGACCTGACGACACCCATCCGCTTGCGCTCGACCCCGAGCTGGCCGCATCGCCCGAACGGTTCTTCAATCGCGAGCTTTCCTGGCTGGCCTTCAACGAGCGGGTGCTCGACGAGAGCAAGAACCCGCGCCATCCGCTGCTCGAGCGCCTGCGCTTCCTGTCGATCTCGGCCAACAACCTCGACGAATTCTACATGGTGCGGGTGGCGGGCCTGAAAGCCCAGGCTCGCGAAGGCGTCCGCACGGTGTCGCAGGACGGCCTGACCGCCGCCGAGCAACTCCTGCGGGTCAACGCCGAGGCCGCCAACCTGATGGCCGACCAGCAGTCCGAATGGCGCCGGCTGCGCCAGGAACTGGCCAAGGAAGGCCTCGCGGTCGTCATGTCCGACGAGGTCACGACCGCCGAGAAACAGGCGCTGGAGACGACCTTCCTGTCGCGGGTGTTCCCGGTGCTGACCCCGCTGGCCATCGACCCGGCGCATCCCTTCCCCTTCATCCCGAACCTGGCCTTCTCGATCGTCCTGAAGCTGAAGGGGCTGGTCGACGGGCGGCTGCTCTACGCCCTGGTGCCGATCCCGGCCCAGGTCGCGCGCTTCTGGGAGCTGCCGGCCCCGCCCTCGCGCCGCAAGCGGCCAGAGCGGCGGTTCATCAGCCTGGAGAGCCTGACCGCCCTGTTCATGGACCACCTCTTCCCCGACTCCGAGGTCGAGGCGATGGGCGTGATCCGCCTGATCCGCGACAGCGACGTCGAGATCGAGGAAGAGGCCGAGGACCTGGTCCGCGAATTCGAGGAGCGGCTCAAGCAGCGCCGGCTCGGATCGGTGGTGCGCGTCGAGATCGAGGCGGCCATGCCGGTCGAACTGCGCAACTTCATCGTCGAGAACCTGCACGCCAAGCGCGAAGACATCATCCTCATCGACGGCCTGCTCGGTCTGGACGAACTCTCGCAGCTCATTCCGTCGAACCGGCCGGACCTGAAGTTCAAGCCGTTCGAGACCCGCTTCCCCGAACGAATCCGCGATTATGGCGGGGACTGCTTCGCCGCCATCCGCGCCAAGGACATCCTGGTCCACCATCCGTTCGAAAGCTTCGACGTGGTGATCCAGTTCATCCGCCAGGCTGCGCGCGATCCCAACGTCCTGGCGATCAAGCAGACGCTCTATCGGACGTCCTCGGACAGCCCGATCGTCGCCGCGCTCATCGAGGCGGCCGAGAACGGCAAGAACGTCACGGCCCTGGTGGAGATCAAGGCCCGCTTCGACGAGGAAGCGAACCTCAAGTGGGCCCGCGACCTGGAACGGGCGGGCGTCCACGTCGTCTTCGGCTTCGTGGAGTACAAGACCCACGCCAAGCTCTCGATGGTGGTCCGCCGCGAGGGCGACCAGCTCCGCACCTACTGCCACTTCGGCACCGGCAACTATCACCCGGTCACCGCGCGCATCTATACCGACCTGTCGCTGTTCACCTGCGATCCGGCGCTGGGCCGGGACTCGGCCAAGCTGTTCAACTTCATCACCGGCTATGCGCGGCCCGAGGGGCTGGAAAAGCTTTCGCCCTCGCCCCTGACGATGAAGACCGACCTGCTGAGCTTCATCAGCCGCGAGGTGCAGGCCGCCCGCGAGGGGCGTCCGGCGGGCATCTGGGCCAAGCTGAACTCGTTGGTCGATCCGGTGATCATCGACGCGCTCTACGAGGCCAGCCAGGCCGGGGTGCCGATCGAACTGGTCATCCGCGGCATCTGCTGCCTGCGTCCTGGCGTTCCCGGCCTCTCGGAGAACATCCGGGTCAAGTCGATCGTCGGCCGCTTCCTGGAGCACGCCCGCATCGTGGCCTTCGCCAACGGCGCGCCAATGCCCTCGCCGGAGAATCGGCTGTTCATCTCCTCGGCCGACTGGATGCCCCGCAACCTGGACCGGCGGGTTGAGTGCCTGACACCTGTCGAGAACCCGACAGTGCACCAGCAGGTCCTGCAGCAGATCATGGTCGCCAACCTGAAGGACGAAGCTCAAAGCTGGACGCTGGACGGCGACGGCCGCTATACCCGCGATCCATCATGGGACCACCCGGGCGCCTTCTCTGCGCACGAGTACTTCATGACCAATCCCAGCCTGTCGGGCCGGGGCCAAAGGGTGAAGGACATGCCGCGCGCAATCGATCATGTGGCCTCGCGCGGATAGCCGCCTCTCGCGGGACGAGCCCGCCGCGCAGCAAGACCCCGGCTTCCGCCAGGCCGCCGTCATCGACGTCGGCTCCAACTCCGTCCGCCTGGTCATCTACCGGCTGGAAGGCCGGGCGATCTGGACGATCTTCAACGAAAAGGCGCTGGCCGGCCTAGGCCGTGACCTGCCGAGGACCGGGCGGCTTTCGCCCGAGGGCGTGGAGACCGCGCTGGCCGCCCTGCGCCGCTTCCGCGCCACCCTGACCGGCTGGGACCGGGCAGAGATCTTCGCGGTCGCCACCGCCGCCGTGCGCGAAGCGGCCGACGGTCCCGACTTTCTCGCCCGCGTCGAAATGGAGACCGGCATCCGGCTGCGGGTGCTGTCTGGCGCAGAGGAGGCGCGCTACGCCGCCCTGGGGGTCATCGCCGGGCAGCCGGACGCCGCCGGCGTGGTCGGAGACCTGGGCGGATCCAGCCTGGAACTAGTCCACCTCGATCCCAGCGCCCCACCGGACGGGATCACCCTGGCGCTGGGGCCATTCGCCCTTGGCGCGCCCCAGGCCCTCGACATCGACAAGGTGCGCAGGCTCATCGATCAGCGCATCGAGGCGGCCGCCCTGCGGTTCCGGACGCGCGAATTCCATGCGGTCGGGGGCGCCTGGCGCAACCTCGCCCTGCTGCACATGGAGATGGCCGACTATCCGCTGAAGGTGGCCCACCAGTACGAGATGAACCGCTCGGACGCCTTGGACGTCGCCCGCTTCGTGGCGCGCCAGTCGAAGGGCAGCCTGGAACGCATCCAGGGGCTCTCCAAGAAGCGCTTTGACACCCTGCCCTACTCGGCCCTGGTCCTGGACGCGCTGATCGAGCGCCTGGGCATCGAGCGGCTGGTGATCTCCGCCTACGGCCTTCGCGAGGGCCTGCTGCTGGAATCCATGTCGCCGGAGGAGTCCGCGCGCGATCCCCTGATCGAGGGATGCGAGGCCCTGACTACGGTCCGCGGCCTGTCGGCCGACCTGGGCCCGGCGCTCCACGCCTGGCTGGCGCCGGCTTTCGACCAACTCCCACCGGTGTTCGGCGCCCGCGAACCCGTATTGACCGCAGCGGCCTGTCGCCTGGCCGATCTCGGCGCACGCCTACATCCCGACCATCGCGGCGAACTGGCCTTCGAGCAGGTGCTTCGAGCGCCGCTTGCGGGCATGAATCACCCCGAGCGGGCCTTCCTGGCCAGCGCCGCCTTCGCCCGGCATTCCTCCGCCCCGACCACGCCGAACATGACAACGGTCGGCAAGGTGCTGTCCGCCGACCGACGCCAGCGCGCCCGCGCCCTGGGGACGGCCATCCGCCTGGGCTGCGACCTGTCGGGGCGCAATGCGGCCCTGCTGGACCGCTGCAGCCTGGCGATCGATGGCGACCGGCTGGTGCTCACCCCGCAAGCCGGCTGGGGCGATATCCTGCTGGGCGAGCAAACGGCAAAGCGGGCGCAGACGCTCGCCCAGTCCCTACGCCTCAAGTTGCTGCTCGCCTAAGAATCGCAGCGCCGACCAGCGACACGAATTCGTCACGGCTGCTTCATGGCGCGGTGATCAACGCCGCCGATGAGTACGCCGGTCAAATCACCGGGGCGGCCTCGGCCGCACCCATGCAGAAGCGAACGGAACAGGCGTCGATGAGCGTGAGTAGTGTGATGAGTTATCGGCGCGTGTTGAAGGCCCTGATGCTGGCCGGGGCGGTCTGCGCCGCAGCGGCCCCCGCCCATGCGGCGGAGCGGGCCAAGAACGTGATCCTCTTCGTGGGCGACGGGATGGGCGTCTCCACCCTCACGGCCGCCCGCATCTACGAGGCGCAGCAGCGCGGCGCGGACGGCGCCTCGAACCTGCTCTCGTTCGAGCATTTTCCGGACCTGGCGCTGGTGCGCACCTATTCGGCCAACAGCCTGGTCACAGATTCCGCCAACGGCGCCTCGGCGCTGCTGACCGGTCATCGCACGATCAACGGCGCGCTGGGCGTCACCGACCAGATCCGCGCGGGCGACTGCGCCTCGGCCAAGGGCCAGGCCGTGCCGACCCTTGCGGAACTGGCCAAGAAGCAGGGCCGCTCGACGGGCGTGGTCTCCACCGCGGAGATCACCGACGCCACCCCGGCCTCGCTCTACGCCCACACGCCGTCGCGGCGCTGGCAATCCGACAGCGATCTGCCCCCCGCAGCCAAGGACGCCGGCTGCGTCGACATCGCCCGCCAAATGCTGGACATCCCGAAGGCGCAGCAGCTCGACGTCATGCTCGGCGGCGGCCGCGAGGCCTTCAAGCCCGAAGGGCGCCAAGACGCGCGCGACCTTGTCGCCGAGTGGCGCAAGGCGACCGGCGGCGCCTATGTCGAGACCGGGTCGGCCCTGGCGGCCCTTCCGGGCGACCAGCCGCGCGTGCTGGGCCTGTTCGCCAAGGGCAACATGCTTCGTGAGAGCCAGCGTCTGGCCGCCAAGGCCGACGCTCCGACCCTGACGGCCATGACCACCAAGGCCATCGAGCTGCTTTCCCACAATCCGAAGGGCTATTTCCTGGTCGTCGAAGGCGCGCTGATCGACAAGTCGCACCACGCCAACCTGGCCGGCGACGCGCTGAACGAGACCGTGGAGTTCTCCAAGGCCATCGCCGCGGCAGCCGCCCTGACCGATCCGAAGGACACCCTGATCATCGTCACCGCCGACCACAGCCACGGCCTGACCATCAGCGGCGGCGCGCGGGAAACCTCGGTCCTCGGCGTGCTGCCCGGCAATGACGAAGACCCGGCCGTGGCGCTCGACGGCAAGGCGATCCCGATCTTGATGTACGCCACGGGTCCGGGCGGCCCGGCCAAGGGCGAGCCCCGCGCAAATCCCGATCCGGCGAACATGAGACAGGTCGCCCAGGCCGCCGTTCCCCTGCCCAGCGCCGCCCATACCGGTGAGGATGTCGCCGCCTACGCCCGCGGCCCGAACGCTTCGGCGATCCGCGGCCTGATGGACCAGCCGGCCGTCAATCAGGTGATGCACGACGCGCTCGGCCTCTAGGCTCTCTCCCAGCCCCCTCGACCTGCCGCGAGGGGGCTACCGCCCATGGCTTGGATCGAGCTGGCTCCATCGTTCAGATCGTCATCCCCGCCCGCCCGAGCGTGCGTGGATTGGGCGCGGCAGATCTGCTGCAACGAGGGGCCATGGCCGTGGCCCATACCCCAAGCTAGAATGCGCTCAATAAAGAGCGAATCCCTAGGGGGGAACGACCATGTCCGTCACGCGAAAGCGTCTGCTTGCCCTATTGCTCGCCTCGGTCGCCTTGGGCGCGAGCCCGTCCTGGGCGGAAGTCTCGATCGCCCCGCCGGCGTCGGTCGGCGTCTCGTCCACGGGACTTGAAGCCCTCAACAAGACCTTCCACGGCCTAGTGGACGAGGGCCGTCTGGCCGGCGTCGCCACCCTTCTCGCGCGCCACGGCAAGGTCGTGCATTTCGACGCCTACGGCGTGCAGGACGTGAACACCAAGGCCCCGCTCCACCGCGACACCATCTTCCGCATCGCATCCATGACCAAGCCGGTGACCGGCGTCGCCATGATGATCCTCTACGAGGAAGGCAAGTGGAAGCTGGACGACCCTGTCGCCAAATACGTGCCGGAGTTCGCGAACCTCAAGGTCAAGGGACCGGATGGAACGCTGGTCGCGCAGGACCATCCCATGACCATGCGCGAGCTGATGAGCCATACGGCCGGGTTCGATGTCTCCGCCGGATACGCGCCAGACGTCACCAATCGCGACGAGCCGCTGCAGGCGATGATCGACAAGCTCGGCAAGCTACCGCTCGCCACCCAGCCGGGAACCGACTGGCGCTATGGCCCCAGCGTGAACATCCAGGGGCACATCATCGAGAAGCTGTCGGGCCAACCGCTCGACCAGTTCTTCGAGCAGCGCATCTTCAACCCGCTGAAGATGGCGGACACCGGCTTTTCCGTTCCGGCGGCCGAGCTGCCGCGCGTCACCTCGGTCCATACCTATGACGCCCAGAAGAAGCTCATCGCAACGCCAAGCGTCAACGATCCGTCGGTGAAGCCGGCCTTCCTGTCCGGATCGGGCGGACTGCTCTCGACGACCGAGGACTACTGGCGCTTCAGCCAGATGCTGCTGAACGGCGGAGAGTTGGACGGGACGCGGATACTGAAGCCCGAGACTATCAAGCTGATGCGCCAGAACGTCCTGAAGGACGGGGTGCTGGTGGACCTCTACGGCCCAAGCCAGCAGGGGATCGGCTTTGGCATGGATGTCGCCGTCGTCCTCGATCCGGCCAAGGCCACGACCCCGCAGGGCAAGGACAGCTTTTACTGGGGAGGCGCGTTCGGCACCTGGTTCTGGATCGACCCGACCAACGACCTAGTCTTCATCGGCATGATTCAGAACCTCAACGGCTCGGTTCCCGGCCGCGACACGCCGGAGGTTCGGTCCATCTCCTATCCGCTGGTCTACGACGCACTCACCGACGTGAAGTAGCCAACGGCAAGAAGGCGGCGCTGCGGTCACCCACGGCGTCGCCTCCATCCAGGTCATGGGACCTGATGCCGGAAGGTCGTTGACGGTTCGGGCGGCGAGATCGCTCTGGCCGGCCTGGTCGTCGCCGTGGTTCCGAGAGGCGCCGGCCTTGGGTCGCCCCTTGGCCTGACGTCTCCTGGAGCCTTCTGCCCGCTTCCGCTCCGGGGGCTCCCCGGCTCGCCGCGCTGCGTTTCCCTTCGACGGGTTCAGGCTCGCGCCGATCCGAACCGCTGGCAAGGATCAAGCACGACCGGAATATCCGCGTTCGGTGGATAATCGGTGCGCAACCGACTTGAAGAACATCGCTACGCCAACCGCCGCAAGCCGTTCAACTTATCCACAAGTTCCTCACACCGGCCAGGTCGGCAGGCGCAGGTTGGCGGCCAGGTAGTCGATCACCGCCCGCACCCGCGCCGGCAGACGCCCGCCCTGGCCGAGAAACACGGCGTGGACCTCGAGCTTGTCGCCGGGATGGAACTCTTCCAGCACCGGCACGAGCCGCCCGGCTTCCAGGTCCGCCGCGGCCGAGAACACGCTGAGCCGGGCGAGCCCGGCTCCTTCCACCGCCAGTCGACGCAGGCTTTCCCCGTCGCTCACCTGTACGCCGCCGACGCCCGGCAGATAGACGATCTCCCCGTCGGCATTGCGGAACGGCCAGTTGCGGACGCTGCGGGCGAAGGTGAAGTCCATCTGGTGATGGCCAGCCAGATCCTCCAACCTGGTCGGGGTTCCACGGCGCGCCAGGTAGTCGGGCGAAGCCACGACGATCGTGCGGCTTTCGCCCAGCTTGCGCGCCGTCAAGTTCGAGGATCGCAACGGCCCGACCCGGACGGCGATATCGGCGCGCTCCTCCAGCAGGTCCACTACCTGGTCGGTCAGGACGATGTCGAGGGTGACGTCCGGATGCTGGGCCAGGAACCCCGGAACCAGCGGCAGCAGCAGGTTGCGGCCCAGGTCCACGACGCTGTTCACCCTGACCCGCCCGCGCGGAGCCGCGCCCGCCAGCACTTCGCGCTCGGCCTCCTCGATGTCGGCCAGCACCTGGACGCTGCGGGCGTAGAAGCCCGCGCCCTCGGGGGTGAGCTGCAACTTGCGGGTCGAGCGGTTGAGCAACCTGGCGCCCAGGCGCGCCTCAAGCCTGGTCATGAGCTTGCTGACTGCGGACGGGGTCAGCCGCAGAGCCCGCGCCGCAGCCGACAGCCCGCCGGTCTCCACGACCCGAACGAAGACCTCCATCTCGGTCGAACGGTTGATCTCCGGCCTAGACATTGAGTTCAGCTCATAAGTGATGTGCCTTCATGCACTCTACTTCATAGGCTTGAACGGCTCCATCTAGCGCAGGCTCGCCCCACGCCCTTGGAGAAAGCCGTGCCTATCGCCCTCTATGCCCTCACCGCCGGAGCCTTCGGCATCGGCGTTACCGAATTCGTGATCATGGGCCTGCTGTTGCAGGTGTCGGGGGATCTCGGGGTCTCGATCCCCGCCGCGGGCCTGCTGATCACCGGATACGCGCTGGGCGTCTTCGCCGGCGCGCCCTTGCTCACCATCGCCACCCGCCGACTGCCGCGGAAAACGACGCTCATCGCCCTGATGGCGATCTTCACCATCGGCAACCTCGCCTGCGCCCTGGCGCCGAACTACGAGGTCCTGATGATCGCGCGGGTGATCACCGCACTGGCGCACGGCACCTTCTTCGGCGTGGGATCGGTGGTCGCAGCCGGGCTTGTCACGCCCGAGCGCCGGGCCTCGGCCATCGCCCTGATGTTCACCGGCCTGACCGCCGCGACCCTGGTGGGCGTTCCGTTCGGCGCCTGGCTGGGCGAATCCTTCGGCTGGCGCTCGACCTTCTGGGCGGTGGGCGGCATCGGCGTCTTCGCCGCCGCCGTGCTGGTGCTCTTCGTCCCCCGGGCCGAGCAGCCGGTCGAGGCCGGCTCGCTGGCCGAGGAGTTGTCGGTCCTGCGCCGGCCGCAGGTGCTGCTGGGCCTCCTGATGACCGTGCTGGGCTTTGGCGGGGTGTTCGCCGTCTTCACCTATATCCAGCCGATCCTGACCCAGATCACCGGCTTTCCGATCGCCGCGGTCTCGCCCATCCTGCTGGTGTTCGGCGGCGGCCTGGTCGCCGGCAACTTCCTGGGCGGCAAGGCGGCCGACCGCGCCCTGACCCCGGCCCTGTTCGGCACGCTCGGGGCGCTGACCATGGTCATGCTGGCCATGACCTTCATCCTGGATAACAAGCCCGCCGCGGTCGTCTTCACCGGCCTGCTCGGCGCCGCGGCCTTCGCCACGGTCGCGCCGCTGCAGCTTCGGCTGATGGAGGCGGCGGGCGGGGCCGGCCAGACCCTGGCCTCCAGCCTGAACATCGCCGCGTTCAACCTGGGCAACGCCCTGGGCGCCTGGCTCGGCGGGGCGGTGATAGACCATGGACCGGGGCTGGGCGCGGTGACCTGGATCGGGGCGCTGATGCCGGCGGCGGCGATCGTCACCGCGCTGCTGAGCCAGCGGCTGGCCACGCGAGAAGCAGCGGCCTGCTGAGTTGGAGGCGGCCTACTCGGCCGCTTCCGTCGCCTTCTTCGGGGCGCGCCGCACCTCGACCACCCGCACGCGGGCGCCGTCGAGCACCAGGGCCAGTTCACCGCGCTTCAGGCGCAGGGCGTCCTCGCCGAACGCCTCGCGGCGCCAACCGGTCAGGGCCTGGGTCTTGGCGTTGTCGTCGTTGGCGATCTGCTCGAGGTCGGACACGGTTGCGATCAGCTTGGACGCCACGCCGGCGTCCTCCGAGCGGGCCTTGAGCAGCACCTTCAGCAGTTCGACCACAGCGCCGGCCGCGGGCGAGTTCTGCGGCTTGTGCCGCTCGATCACCGGCGCGTAGGCTTCCGGATCCTTCAGCGCCTCGCGGACGGCGGCCAGCAGGTCCGGTCCGAACCGCGAGCCCGAGAAGCCCTTCGGCACCGAGCGCAGGCGATCCAGCGCCTCGGCGTCGGTGGGGGCCTGGGTCGCGATCTCGTCGATGGCGTCGTCCTTGAGGATCCGGCCGCGCGGCTGGTCGCGCTGCTGGGCGGTGCGCTCGCGCCAGTCCGCCACCGCCTTGAAGATCGCCAGGTACTTGGCCGTGTGCCGGCGCGGGCGCAGCCGCTTCCAGGCGTTTTCCGGGCTGGTGTCGTACATGGCCGGATCGATCAGGCCCTGCATTTCGTCGACCACCCAGGCCAGGCGGCCTTCCTTCTCCAGCCGCGCGCGCAGCATGGGATAGAGCTTGGCGAGGTGCGTCACATCGCCCACGGCGTAGATGAGCTGAGCGTCAGTCAGCGGGCGGCGCGCCCAGTCGGTGAAGCGCGAGGACTTGTCGATCTCCACCTTCAGCATCTGGCGGACCAGGGCGTCGTAGGCGATCTGCTCGCCGAACCCGGCGGCCATGCCGGCCACCTGGGTGTCGAACAGCGGCG
Organism: Phenylobacterium koreense; assembly: GCF_040545335.1. Taxonomy (NCBI): domain Bacteria; kingdom Pseudomonadati; phylum Pseudomonadota; class Alphaproteobacteria; order Caulobacterales; family Caulobacteraceae; genus Phenylobacterium; species Phenylobacterium koreense. The sequence continues at coordinate 159,304 of NZ_JBEPLU010000002.1, read as the reverse complement.
TCGGCATCGCGTTCAGATTATTGAAGATTTCGACGTCCTGCCGGGCGGCGTGGAACACCTTCTCGATGCTCGGATCGCGCATCAGCTGCAGGAACGGCTCCAGGTCGATGCCGTCGGCCAGCGGGTCGATGACCGCTTCGGCGGTGGGGGTCGCAGCCTGGATGAGACAGAGCTTCGGCCAGTAGGTCGTTTCGCGCATGAACTCGGTGTCCACGGCGATAAAAGGCTGACCTTTGACCTTGTCGCAGAACCCTTGCAGTTCGGCGGTGGTTGTAATCGGCGTCATCAAGTAGCTATACGCTCGCGCAAAGCCGAGTCTGCAAGCGCCTGATGCGCGCAGCGGCTGATTTCTTACTCGTCCTGGTACTAAAGGCGTCACATGACCGAGCGGCCCAATGGCCTCACCTACGCCCAGGCCGGCGTCGACATCGACGCCGGAAACGCCCTGATAGAGCGTATCAAGCCGCTGGCCAAGGCGACGCGTCGCCCCGGCGCCGATGCGGCCCTTGGCGGCTTCGGCGCGCTGTTCGACCTGAAGGCCGCCGGCTACGAAGATCCGCTGCTGGTCACCACGACCGACGGCGTGGGCACCAAGCTGAAGATCGCCATCGAAACCGGCATGCACGACACGGTCGGCATCGACCTGGTCGCCATGTGCGTGAACGACCTGCTGGCCCAGGGCGCCGAGCCGCTGATGTTCCTGGACTACTTCGCCACCGGCAAGCTGGACGTCGATGCGGCCGCGCGGGTCGTGGCCGGCATCGCCGAGGGCTGCTCGCAGGCGGGCGCCGCGCTGGTGGGCGGCGAGACCGCCGAAATGCCGGGCATGTACTCCGAAGGCGACTACGACCTGGCCGGCTTCTGCGTCGGGGCCGTCGATCGCGGCGGCGTGCTGCCCAAGCTCGACGCCCAGCAGGCCGGCGACGTGCTGATCGCCATCGGCTCGTCCGGCCCGCACTCCAACGGCTATTCGCTGGTTCGCCGGATCGTGGAACGCTCGGGCCTGGCCTGGGACGCGCCGGCGCCGTTCGAAGAGGGCAAGACGCTGGCGCAGGCGCTGATGGCGCCCACGCGAATCTACATCAAGAGCGTGCTGCCCCAGATCAAGGCCGGCCGCATCAAGGGCGTCGCGCACATCACCGGCGGCGGCCTGATCGAGAATCCGCCGCGCGCCATCGCCGAGGGCCTGGTTCCCAGGTTCGACTGGGAGGCCTGGACCCTGCCGCCGGTCTTCCAGTGGCTGGCCGAGGTCGGCGGCGTGGCCGAGCACGAAATGCGCCGGACCTTCAACTGCGGCGTCGGCCTAGTGCTGATCGTCGATCCGCACGATCTGCCCGACGTGCTCGACGGCCTGCTGCACGCGGGCGAAGAAGCCTTCGTCTGCGGCGAACTCGCCAAGGCCTGACGCCACTCAAAGAACACCGGGTGGTTGAATCCCGGACCGGCCGGCATATCCTCCCAGGCGATCTGGGGGGATGCGCATGGCGAAGAAGCCCGAGGCGAAGCAGGATGAAGCCCGCCTGGACGTCATGGGTCCTGCCCTCGTTCCCGCCAGCAGCTCGGCCGTGGTCCTCGGCCAGGTCGAGGCGGGCGAGGTCTGGCGCTTCTCTGCGGACGGCCGCTGGCGCGACACGCTGATCCCCTGCGGTCCGAACGGCTACCGCAACTTCGCCTTCGACATCCTCGATATCCATCCGCGCGAGCCGGAGCACGACTGGTTCTGCCTGATCGGCCAGGTGGAGGGCGGCGAGACCTTCGCCATCGGCGCGGGCCGCGAGCATCAGTTCCAGACCTCCGGTCAGCTCGTCGCCTTCGCCAACGACCGGCAGGACGGGCAGAGCGGCGCCGCCGGCGCGGTGGAGGTGCGCGGCGCCCGGCTCGCGGCGCCGACCGATCCCGTAGATCCGGAGACCGACCCGCGGCGCTTCAAGGGTCTGTTCGGACTTTGGCGGCTCACCCAGCTCGCCGTGAAGCAAAGCCAGGGCGCGGGCATTGTCGCCGCGCTCGTGCTGCTGGTTGGGTTCGCACTGGCAGGCCTGACCCAGGGCCGCGACCTGGTCCGGACGGTCGCGGAGGACGGCTTCTCGGTCAGCGGCGACGCCATCTGGAAGCAGATCGCCTTCTGCCTGGGCCTGGTGCTGTTCGCGACCCAGGCCTGGATATGGCCGCGGATGATCATCAACAGCAATTGCGGACTCGATCGCACCAAGTGGGGCCCGGCGCGCGGTTATCTGGAGCTGATGCCGCGGCTGCTGGCCACCGTGCCGTTCCTGGCCGCGGCCGTCGGCCTGATGATCACCGACGATCCGGACGCCTGGTTCCTGCGGGCGCTGCTGGTCCTGGCCGCCGCGGTCTTCTTTCCGCTGGTCATCTGGCGCAACAGGATCGGGCCGGCGATCACCGGGAAAATGCCGAAAGCGCCGCGCGCGCCGAAGCTGGGCCGCCGCTGGGTGATCTTCTCGGCGGTGCTGGGCGCGATCGGGATGGCGGCGTTCATCGTCTGGCCGGTCTCGGTTCCACGCTTCCTGGGCGCGCCGACCGTGGTCTTCCTCGGGGTCGGGCTGCTGATCCCCTATCTGGTGATCGCCAACCAATTCGGGCGGATTTTCCAGATCCCGGTGGTGCCGGCCTTGCTGCTGCTGGCTTTCGTCGTCAGCCTGTTCCCGGCCTTGGATAATCACGCGGTGGGACGCCGGGCTCTCGCGGCCAAGCCCGCCGCGCAGGCCTTGCCCCGCCGCCTCAACCTGCAACAGGCCTACGCCCTCTGGCGTGACCAGGCGCCGCGTGACGCGCAGGGACGGCGCGTGATGGTGCTGGTGGCGGCCGAGGGCGGCGCCTCGCGCGCCGGCTTCTGGACCGGAGAGGTGCTCTCGACGCTCCACCAGCAGACCGGCGGCCGGCTCCGCAACGCAGTCTTCGCGATCAGCTCGGTTTCCGGCGGCAGCGTTGGGGCGGTGGGATATGCCGCCGCCCTGCAGGATGACCCAGCCATCGCGCCCGACGCCGTGGCCCCGGCGGTCGAGCAGCTCACCGGGGCGGACGCGCTCAGCCCGGTGATCGGCGGCCTCCTCTTCCCCGACCTGCTGCACCGCTTCCTGCCGCTGCCGATCCTGCCCGACCGCGCCGAGGGGCTGGAACGCTCATGGGAAGCGGCCTGGCGCAAGGGCCGCAAGGATCGGCCCCTGACCCTCGATGAGCCGTTCCTGGAGCTGCGGCCGGTGGCCGGCGAGCCCTGGCGTCCCATCCTGATGATCAACGGCGCCAGCGAGCAGACCGGCCGCCGCATCCTGACCAGCACGCTCGCCCCACCCCGCCGGATCGACGCCCACGACTTCCACAGACTGACCCGGCGGGACATTCCGATCTCCTCAGCGATCCACAACGGCGCGCGCTTTCCCTGGGTCAGTCCGGCGGGAACTCTGACCAGGGACGGTCAGCCGACGTCGCAGGCCCGGGGTCACGTCATCGACGGCGGCTATTTCGATACGGTCGGGATCGAGGCGCTGCGAGAACTGGCCGACGCGGTCACCCAGGGACCCGGCAAGACCGACCCGCTGCACATCGTCTTCGTGGTCGCCGCCTATAGCGGCCAGCCCCAGAAGGCGGCCGATCCGGCGGCGCCGGCCACGACAAGGAGCCCTTCTGCTCCACTCAACCTGGGTGCTTCGCAGATCAAGCCGGTCTGGTGGCTCAACGAGGCGCTCGCACCGGCCCGCGGTTTCTTCGCCAGCCGAGCGGGCCACGGCTATCACATGGCCCGGGAGCTGCGGACCCTGGTCGCGCAGCGCAGCCTGCAGGCGCCGCTGGACGCCGCCGGCGGAGGTTCCATCGCGCTCTATGCGCCGGTCATGCTGTGCGAGGACAAGAGCTTCCGAAACCCGATGAACTGGGCGCTCTCCAAGCGTTCGCAGGATCACATGCGCTGCGCCGCCGGTCGCGCGCCGCTGGACGAGAAGACCTGCCGCATCGACTGCCCGGAAACCCGCCGGCAGATCGCCGAGGTCGCCCAGATCATCAACTCGGCGACTACGCCCCCTTGAAGACCGCCGTCCGTTTCTGATTGAAGGCCGCCACGCCTTCGCGGCGATCGGCCGTCGTGAAGAGGCGATTGTATTCGGTGAGCTCGAGCTCCATGGCCGCCGCCAACGGCAGCTCGGCGCCGCCCCGGACCACCTTCTTCAGCGCCTTGACCGACAGCGGCGCCTTGCCGGCGATGACGTGGGCGCGCTCCAACACCTGCGGCATCAGCTCGTCGGCGGCGATGACCCGATTGACCAGGCCGAATTCGAGCGCCTGGGCGGCATCGATCGGCAGGCCCGACATCAGCAGTTCGGCCGCACGCCGCTCGCCCGCCGCCCGTACCACGTACTGGGTGCCGCCGAGTCCGGGGATGATGCCCAGCCCCACCTCCGGCAGTCCCAGCCTCGCCCCCGCCGCAGCCCAGGCGAAGTCGCAGGCCAGCGCCATCTCGCAGCCCCCGCCCATGGCCGCGCCGTTCACGGCGGCGATGATCGGGAACGGACAGGCGAGCTGGGCGCGGATCATCGCCTCGAACATGACGTGCTGCGTCGACCAGGCCTCGTCGGACATGCCGTCGCGTTCCTTCAGGTCCGCGCCGGCGCAGAAGAAGCGGCCAGCTCCGGTCAGAACCGCCACCCGGACGGCGGGGTCCTGGGCCAGGGCGCCCCACAGGGCCAGCAGTTCTTCGCCCATGGCGGTGTTCAGGGCGTTGGCCGCGTCAGGCCGGCTGAGGGTAATGACGCGGACGCCGGGCGAAGGCTCGCTGATCTCGATGGTCTTCATCATCACTCCTTGGCGCCGGCAACGATCCCTGCGTCGTGCAAGCGGGCGATCTCTGCGCCGGGCAGCCCGAGCACCTGCGAGAGCACCTCATCAGTGTGTTCCCCGAGCCGGGCCGCCCGCCGGGCAGGCCCACGTATCTCTTGCGGGATTGTCCCGGCGAACCCGGCCGCCGGATAGGTCGCGCCGCTGGGATGGGTGAGGTCGGCGAAGACCGGGTTGCCCTTGATCAGGCGCGGATCCTGGGCCGCCGCGCTCATCGGCTGATACGGCCCCCAGCATACCCCCTCGGCGTCGAAAGACGGCTTCAGCTCGTCCAGTGTCTTGCGGGCGAAGGCGGCCTCGAAGATCGGAAAGAGCCTGCCGCGATGGTTGAAGCGCAGGCCCTCGTCGGTCGCGAAGCTGACCCCCAGCTCCGCCTCCAGGGCCGCGACCTCGGCCTCGATCTCCAGCACCTGCAACAGGCCCTTCCACTGGCGAGGCGTGATCGCCACCAACATGATGCGCTGGCCGCCCTTCAGCATGAAGTCGCGGCCGAAGGCGCCGAAGAGGTCATTGCCCATCCGCGGCCGGTCCTGGCCCATCAAGCTTTCGGCCAGGTAGCCGAGATTGGCCATGGTCGAGCCGGCGATGTCGGAGAGGGGGATGCGGATCTCGCGCCCCTTCCCGTCCCGCTGGCGCGCATGCAGCGCCGAGACGATCGCAAAGGCGGCATAGGCGCCCGTGAGCAGGTCCCAGGCCGGCAGGACGTTGTTCACCGGCCGCGCCTCTTCAGAGAAGCCGTTCAGCATCGGCACGCCGACGGCGCTGTTGACGGTGTAGTCGACGGCCGGCCCGCCATCAGCCCAGCCCATGACCCGCGCGCAGATCAGGTCCGGTCGCAAGGCGCTGAGCCTTTCGTAGGAAAGGAAGCCCTCGACCGGGAAGTTGGTCACGAAGACCCCGCCCTCCTCGCCCGGCGCCGCCGCCAAGCGAGCCGCCAGCTCGCGGCCTTCCGGGCGGGACAGGTCGATGGCGATCGATTTCTTGGCCTTGTTGAGCCCTTCCCAATAGAGGCTGGCGCCGCTCTCGCTCAGCGGCCAGCGGCGGAAGTCCGGCCCGCCGCCGATGTTGTCGAACCGGATCACCTCGGCGCCCAGTTGCGCAAGATAGAGCCCGCAGGTCGGCCCCGCGACAAAGGCTGAGCCCTCGACCACGCGCAGGCCTTTGAGAAGGTCGTACATCCTACGCCCCGGTCTAAAACGACTTCGGCATCCCCAGCACATGCGTCGCCACATGGCTGAGGATCAGGTTCGTGGAGATCGGCGCGACTTGGTAGAGGCGCGTTTCGCGGAATTTGCGCTCGATGTCGTAGTCCTCGGCGAAGCCGAAGCCGCCATGGGTCTGCAGTGCGGTGTCCGCGGCGAACCAGGACGCCTCCGATGCCAGCATCTTGGCCATGTTCGCCTCCGTGCCGCAGGGCTCGCCAGCGTCGAACATGGCTGCCGCCTTATCGACCATCAGCGAGGCGGCGACGACCTGCACGTGGGCGCGGGCGATGGGGAACTGGACGCCTTGGTTCTGGCCGATCGGCCGGCCGAACACCTCCCGCCCGGTGGCGTAGGCGCTAGCGCGATCGACGAAGAACCGTCCGTCGCCGACGCACTCCGAGGCGATGAGGATGCGCTCGGCGTTCATGCCGTCGAGGATGTATCTGAAGCCCTTGCCTTCCTCGCCCACCAAGTTGGCGGCCGGGACCTTCAGCCCGTCGAAGAAGAGCTCGGTCGTGGCGTGGTTCAGCATGGTGCGGACCGGCCGGATGGTCAGGCCGTTCTCGACCGCCTCTCGCAAATCCACGATCAGCACGCTCATGCCGTCAGACGGCCTGGCCGCGTCCTCGCGCGCCGTCGTACGGCAGAGCAGCACCATCAGGTCGGAATGCTCGGCGCGGCTGATCCACAGCTTCTGGCCGGTGACGACATAGTGGGCGCCCTCGCGCCGGGCGAAGGTCGAGATGCGGGTGGTGTCCGTGCCGGCGGTCGGTTCGGTGACGCCGAAGGCCTGCAGCCGCAGCTCCCCGCTGGCGATCTTCGGGAGATAGGCCTCCTTCTGGGCGGCGCTGCCGTGCCGAAGGATCGTGCCCATGGTGTACATCTGGGCGTGACAGGCGCCGCCATTGCAGCCGGACCGGTGGATTTCCTCCAGGACAGCCGTCGCGGCGGCCAGCCCCAGCCCTGAACCGCCATAGGCCTCCGGGATCAGTACGGAGAGGAAACCCGCCTGGGTCAGCGCCTTCACGAACTCTGTCGGATAGGTCCGCTCGCGATCGAGGGCGCGCCAGTATTCGCCCGGGAACTGAGCGCACAGCTTGCGCACGGACTCGCGGATCTCGGGAAAGCTCTGGCCGCTGGTCAACTCAGTCCTCCTGCTCGCTCCGGAGCTAATGCAAAGGCGGACCAGGCGAAAGGCATGCCGCAGCGTCAGCCGAAGCCAGAATCACGGCGGTGGCTTTCGTGCGCCATCGTTTGCCCAAGCAGTCGCGAGGTTGCGAATGTTTACCTGCGGTTAATCCTAACTGCGCGGAACTTAGATTGAACTTGGTTGTTCGAAGCGAATGAACATGGATCGCAACGAACGCGTACACCGGGAGGCGGTGAATCTTTGGCGGGCGCTTAGCGCCGATCCGCCTCCACCGGGCCTGCGCGGCACGATGTTGCTCGACGCGGCGCTGCATCTGAAGAACGCCGACGCCTACGACCGCCTGCACTCGCCGCACCTGCGGCCCAGTCAGATCAGCCGGCCCCGCTGAATAAAAGACCCCGCCCGACGGTGTCGAGCGGGGCCTGAAAGCAGGAACTCGCGAGCGAGATCAGCCGACGATCTGATCGTCGGTGAAGAACTGAGCGATCTCGATCTTGGCGTTTTCCAGGCTGTCCGAGCCATGGACGGAGTTCTCGCCGACCGACAGGGCGAACAGCTTGCGGATGGTGCCTTCCGCGGCTTGTTCCGGGTTCGTGGCGCCCATGACTTCACGGTACTTGGCGACGGCGTTGTCGCCTTCCAGCACCTGAACGACGACCGGGGCGGAGGTCATGAACTCGACCAGTTCGCCGAAGAACGGGCGTTCCTTGTGGACTTCGTAGAACTTCTCGGCTTGAGCCTGGCTCATCTGGATGCGGCGCTGAGCGACGATGCGCAGGCCGGCGTCTTCGATCACGGCGTTGACCTTGCCGGTCAGGTTCCGCTTGGTGGCGTCCGGCTTGATGATCGAGAAGGTGCGTTCGGTCATGTGTCTGGCTTTGTCTTATTGTTGGGGAGGCGCAGGGGGCTCCCCGCGCGAGTGCGCGGCTTATAGCGGCCGCTTGTGACATCGCCAAGCGCGGTCACCTCTGATAAACGCCCCGCTCCGCCATGCTGCAGATCAACGACCTTACCTTCGACTCCTGGGGCCGCCGCTTCTTCGACCATGCGAGCGTGAGCGTTCCCGTGGGCGCAAAGGTGGGGCTGGTCGGTCGCAACGGCGTCGGCAAGTCGACACTGTTCAAGCTCATACTGGACAAGCTGCACGCCGGCGACGGCGAGATCGGCTATCCCAAGCAGGCGCGTATCGGCTCGGTGGACCAGGAGCACCCGGCCACGCCCGTGCCGCTGATCGACACGGTGCTGGCGGCCGACGAGGAGCGCGCGAGCCTGCTTCACGAGCTGGAGACCGCCGCGCCCGAGCGCATGGGCGACATCTACGGACGCCTGGCCGAGATCGGCGCCGACCGCGCCCCCAGCCGCGCCGCCGAGATCCTCTCCGGGCTGGGCTTCTCGAACGCCGACCTGACGCGGCCCATGGCCGAATTCTCCGGCGGCTGGCGGATGCGGGTGGCCCTGGCCGCGGCCCTCTTCGCCGAGCCGGACCTGCTGCTGCTCGACGAACCGACCAACTATCTGGACCTGGAAGGCGCGCTCTGGCTGGAAAGCCGGCTGAAGAAATACCCGCACACTGCGGTGGTCATCAGCCACGACCGCGAGATCCTGAACAATAGCTGCGACCACATCCTGCACCTGATCGACGGCAAGCTGACCCTCTATGTCGGCGGCTACAACCAGTTCGAGCGCCAGCGCGAGGAAAAGGCCCGGCTGCAGGAAGCCACCAAGGCCAAGGTCGAGGCGCAGCGCGCCCACCTGCAATCCTTCGTGGACCGCTTCCGCGCGAAGGCGTCCAAGGCGACCCAGGCCCAGTCGCGCCTGAAGATGCTGGCCAAGCTGCCGCCGGTCTCCGCGGTCGCCATCGAGCACACCGCGCCCTTCATCCTGCCTTCGCCCGAGCGTCCTTTGGCTCCGCCGCTGGTGCGGCTGGAAGGGGTTTCGACCGGCTATGGCGATGGGCCGCCGATCCTGAAGAACCTGAACCTGCGGTTAGACCTGGACGACCGCATCGGCCTGCTGGGCGTCAACGGCGCGGGCAAGTCGACCTTCGCCAAGCTGGTCGCCGACGCCCTGCCCGCTCAGGTCGGCGACCTCAAGCGCTCGGCGCGGCTGAAGGTGGGCTGGTTCCACCAGCACCAGATCGAGGCGCTGGATCCGGACGAGACGCCGCTGGACATCATCCGCCGCGAGATGCCGGAAGCCTCCGAGGCCAGCCGGCGCTCGCGCCTGGCGCAGTACGGCCTTGGACACGAGAAGGTCGAGACCCGGATCGCGAACCTGTCCGGCGGCGAGCGGGCGCGGCTGCTGCTCAATCTGGTGGCGGCCAGCGCCCCGCATCTGCTGATCCTCGACGAACCGACCAACCACCTCGACATCGACAGCCGCCGTGCTCTGCTGGACGCGTTGAACGACTACGAGGGCGCGGTGATCCTGATCACCCACGACCGCTCGCTGATGGAGCTGGTGGCCGACCGGCTGTGGTTGGCCTCAGACGGGACGATCGCGCCGTTCGACGGCGACATGGACGACTATGCCCGCTTCGTCATCGAGCGCGCCAAGCAGGCCGGCAAGGCGCCGACCCAGGTCCGCGAAGAGGCTCCGCCGCCAAAGCCCGCGCCGGCCCCGCGCGCCAAGGCTCCGACCGGGACCGTTCGCCGCCGGGCCGAAGCCGCCGAGGCCGCCCTCGCCCGCGCGAGCCAGGCCCTGGCCCGCATCGACCAGGCGCTGACCGATCCCAAGGTGTTCGCTGAAAATCCCGCCAAGGCCGCCCAACTCGGCCGCGACCGGGAGGCGGCGGAGGCCGCCCTCGAGGCCGCCGAACTGGAATGGCTCGAAGCCAACGAGGCCTACGAAGCGGTTCGCAACGACGCCTGAGCCACCCTGGAGCACGATGCGATTAGCTCTGGCGGGAAGTCTGTGCAGCCACGCGAGGTTCGCGATAGCATCGGGCGATGACCTCCCCGGCCCAGCCGCTTCCCGATCCCGATCAGCGCCGCCGGGCGCCGCGCATCCGCGCGCGGCTTCATGAGCTCTACTACGGGCGCTCGGACAGGTCCCTGCGCTTCCGCCTGGCGGTGATCGCGATCGACTTCGTGATGATCGCCTTCTTCATCGCCGGCCCGTTGCTGCGCGATACGCCAGTCTTCCTGTTCATCGACTATCTGCTGGCGCTGGTCCTGACCGTGGATCTTTCGGCTCGGGCCCTGGCGACCACGAACGTGATCGGTTGGCTCAAGCGCCCGACGACCTGGGTCGACCTCTTCGTCTGGCTCACCCTGATCTTCCCGTTCTGGCTGTTCAACCTGGCCTTCCTGCGGGTGATCCGCCTGTGGAGCCTGATTCATTCGGAGTTTTTCTGGGACACCGTCGGGCGGCGCTATGACGAGACCCGCTGGGAGGACGTGATCCGCGCGGTGGCCAACCTGCTGACCTTCCTCTTCGTGATGACGGGGTTCGTCTATACGAGCTTCGCGCGCACCGAGGGGATCAGCGGCTATATCGATGCGCTCTACTTCACCATCGCAACCCTGACGACGACCGGCTTCGGCGACATTACCCTGCCGGGGACCTGGGGCCGGGTCATCTCCATCGTCACCATGCTGGCCGGGATCACGCTGTTCGTGCGGCTGGCCCAGACGCTGTTCCGTCCGCACAAGATCCGCTTCGCCTGCCCGAGCTGCGGCCTGCGCCGGCATGACGTCGACGCCGTGCACTGCAAGGCTTGCGGCGTGCTGCTGAACATCCCCAACGACGAGGAGTGAGCCATGCCCGACGAGGCGCGCATCGTCTATCTGCTGCTGGCGGCGATCCTGGTGGCGCCAGCAGCCATCGTCGCGTTCCGGCGGCTGTTCGGAAAGAAGGACAAGTAAGGCGGCGTCAGCCGCACTTGGCCTGCTGAACGACGCCGGTCTTTTCGTCGAACACGAAGTTCAGGCGACGCGGGTTGTAGTCCATCGTCGCCGCGCAGGTCGAACAGAGGATCCGCTGCAGGCGGGGGTCCACCGGCGCGGGGATTTCGCTCCGGGGACGGCCGACGAACCTCTGCGCCTCGGCCGCGCCGCACTGGTCCGGCTCGGGAGCCGGACCAGGGGCCGGAGCTGACGCGGACGGAACCGTGGGCGCCGGGGCGGACGGCTCGCCGGCGCAGGCGGCCAGCAGGATCATCGCAGCGCCGAATAGGATCGTGGTCTTCATGCCTGTTTCTCCCAACCCCTGTCCTGCTGCCTCCAGTACGAGGCTGGATGTCCCTTGGCCCTGACCGCCTTCCAGTGACTGCGCGCCACGGCGAGCTGAGCCTCGTCCCTGCCGTCGAACACCACCATGCAACGGGCGTATCCGGCAAGCGCTCCCGGATCGGCCCCGTCCACGAGGAACAGGGCTTCGGCGCCGTTGGGATTGTCGAATCCGGTGGTCAGCAGCACCGGCTGGCGTGGGGCCTGAGGTTCATCGGCCGGCGCGTGCGGCAGGAAGCTGTCTTCACGATACGACCAGAGCCAGCCGTCGAGATGTTCAATCCGTTCCGGCAAGCGCGTGCGTACGATGGCCTTCCAACCGCGCGCCAGGGTCCGCTCCAGCAGCTCGGGCAGCACCTGGTCGAGGCTGGACCGTTCCAGGTGGTAGAACCAGACTTCGCAGGGCGTGTCGCTCACGCCCCCACCTTAAGCCCCAAAAGCCGCGTCAGGGCCAGCATGGCGCTCGCGACTTCCTGCGGATGGGCGGCCATGGAGAGGTGGTGCAGATCCCGGCGCAAGGTCGGCCAGCCGAGACGCCGCGCCTCACCGGCCTCGCGCTCATAGGCCTTGGAGAGCCGCAGGAAGCCCCAGCCGACGTCCGACGGCAGGTCGATCTCCGGCGCCTTCTCCTCGAACCAGCCGAGCGGCGTGGGGGCCAGTTCGCCGATGAATCGGCTCCGCAGCTCGCCTTCCGGCAACAGGCTTTCCAGGGCTCCGGGAGGGAACCACTTGTCCCAGGCCGGAATCTGGCCGTTCTCGGCCTTGGATTTCAGGGTCGCGACCAGGCCGTCGCCAGCGGTCTCGAACCAGCAACGGCCGGGATATGGCGGGACAGCGTCCACATAGAGCACGCCCCGGACCGGCTTTCCGACCGCCGCCACGACCGCAGGGGCGAGGCCGCCCGCCGCCGAATGGACGGCCAGCACGAAGGGACCCTCCTGGCTCAGCACCTGGGCCGCCACCGCCCGCGCCGCGCTCTCGTAGAACGGCTGAGCAAGCGCCACGATCGGCGGAATGACCGGCCGCGTCGACTCGATCCCACGCGCCGCCAGGGCCGCGGCCAATGGCGCCCAGGCCGCCGGCCCGGTCAGCGGGCTGTGAAGCAGGATGAATCGCATGGCGACGTTCTAAGGGCGCCCAGGGCGCGAGCGCCACAACGAACACAGCCACATTTGAAGGGGCGCCCGAAGGCGCCCCTGCCCTTTAGCCCTCGTACTTATCCTGAACCATGCGGTTCAGCAGGCGCACGCCGTAGCCCGTCGCGCCTTCCGGCAGGGTCGGAACCGACGACGGCTTCTTCCAGGCGGTCGAGGCGATGTCGAGGTGCGCCCAGGGCACGTTGTTCACGAAGCGCTGGATGAACAGCGCCGCCGTGATCGAACCAGCCGGACGGCCGCCGGTGTTCTTCATGTCGGCGATCATCGAGTCGATGTTCTTGTCGTACTGAGCCGGCAGCGGCATGCGCCACAGCGGTTCGCCCTCGGCGCCCGACGCAGCGAGCAGGTTCCCCGACAGCTCCTCGTTGTTGGAGAACAGGCCGGCATAGTCGTTGCCGAGGCTGATGATAATCGCCCCCGTCAGGGTGGCCAGGTCGACCATGAACTTCGGCTTGAAGCGGTCCTGGCAGTACCAGATGGCGTCGGCCAGGACGAGGCGGCCCTCGGCGTCAGTGTTGATGATCTCGATCGTCTGGCCCGACATCGAGGTGACAACGTCGCCCGGTCGCTGGGCGTTTCCGTCGGGCATGTTCTCGACCAGGCCCAGGATGCCGATCGCGTTCACCTTGGCCTTGCGGCCGGCCAGGACGTGCATGACGCCGGCCACTGCGCCGGCCCCGCCCATGTCCCACTTCATGTCTTCCATGCCGTCAGCCGGCTTGATGGAGATGCCGCCGGTGTCGAAGCAGACGCCCTTGCCGACGAAGGCGACGGGCTGGGCGTTCTTGTCGTCGGCGCCGTACCACTTGATGACCGCAAGCTGGCTTTCGCGGCTGCTGCCCTGCCCCACGCCCAGCAGCGAACCCATGCCCAGCTTGGCCATCTCGGCCTCGCCCAGGATCTCGACTTCCAGGCCGAGCTTCTCCAGGGCCTTCACCCGCGTCGCGAATTCGGCGGGATAGAGGACGTTCGGCGGCTCAGAGACCAGATCGCGGGTGAAGGCGATGGCGTCGGCCAGGGCGGCCAGAGGCGCAAAGCCGGCCAGGGCGGCGTCGGCGTTGTCCGCCACCACCTGGGTCTTCACGATCGAGGGCTTCTTCTCCGCCGGCTCCTTGGTCCGGTAGCGATCGAAGCGATAGGAGGCGAGCCGCACGCCCAGCGCCGCGCGCGGAGCCGACCCACCGGCGGGAAGCACCACACGCAGCGTCGTGAGGCCCGAGTTCTTGACCGCCGCATAGGCCGAGGCCGCGGCGTGTTCGGCAGCGATGTCGTCGAACGCGTCAGTCTTGCCCGCCCCGACCAGCAGGATGCGCGCCGCATCACCGGCCGCGCCCAGCACGTCCAGGACCTGGCCCTTGGCGCCGGTGAACCGCTGCGCGCTTGCCGCACGAGCGAGCGCCCCGCCAGCCTTGGCGTCTGCGTCCGCCGCAGCGCCGCCGAGCACCGCACCTTCGAACACCACCAGGGCCAACGCGCTCTTCTCGCCAAGCGCAGCGCCCGCCGCGACGAACTCGATCTCCATCAGTCTCGAACTCCAGAGGTAAAATGGACCGCGTCCGACGCCCAGGCCGCTTCTGCGACTGTTGTACGACGCGACGACGCATGATTTAGAGCAGGTTCACGTTCCGGGCGCGTAAAATCCCCGGTCGGAATCAGATTTTTCCCAATGCCGCTGATTGACCGCTACCTGCTACGCCAGCTCCTGGGACCGACCGTGCTCGCCACGGCCGCGCTCACGGCCGTGGCGCTGCTCTCGCAGAGTCTTTCAGCCCTCGACATCATCGTCAGCCAACGCCAGAGCGCGCTGATCTTCGCCAAGGTCACGCTGCTGGCCATGCCGCAGTTGCTGAACATGGTGATGCCGATCGCCATCTTCGTCGCGGCGCTGGTCTCCCTCAACCGGCTTCATACCGAGCAGGAGATCGTCGTCTGCTTCGCCGGCGGGATGAGCCGCTGGCGCGTCATCGCCCCGGCTCTGCGGCTCGCCTCGATCATCGCGGTCCTGGCGCTGGTGGTGAACCTCTGGATCCAGCCGCTCGCCGCCCGCGAGATGCGCCAGACCCTGTTCGAGGTCCGCACGGACCTTGCTTCCACCCTGATCCGGGAAGGCGAATTCACCAGCCCCGCGCCGGGCCTGACCGTCTACGCCCAGTCGGTGGACGCCACCGGCCTGATCCGCAACCTCTTCATCCACCAGGAGAAGGAAGGCGGCTCGGCCACCACCTACACCGCCGACGAGGGCCGGCTGGAGAAGCGCAATGGCCGCCCGGTGCTGGCCATGCACCGCGGATCCATGCAGGAGTTCAGCGACGAGGACGTGCTGAACTACCTCACCTTCGACGACTACCCCTACGACCTGACGCCGTTCATGCGCAGCGACGAGCTGATTCATTACAAGCCGTCGGACCGCTACCTGCGCGAACTCCTGTTCCCCGACCTCACCCAGGACTGGGAAAAGCAGAACCGGCTCAAGCTGCTGGCCGAGGGACATAACAGGATCGCCAGCCCGCTCTACAACATCGCCCTGATGGCCCTGGCGCTGTCGGCGATCATCGGCGGCGGATTCAGCCGGATGGGCTACGGCCGCCGCATCGCCGTCGTCTCGGCGGTGGCCGTCGGCGTCCGCATCATCGGCTTCGTGGTGCAGGCGGCTTCGGAGGAAGCAGCCTGGATCAACGTCTTCCAGTATCTGGTTCCGATCTTGGCCACCTATCTGGCCCTGCGCGGGATATTCCGGGAAAAGGTTTCGCGTTTCATAGACATGCGCCTGAAACCTCACCGCATCAGTCGCCGCCGGGAAGCCGTCGCATGATCGGCCTCGGCAAGCTTGAGCGCTATGTCATGAGCCGCATGCTGACCAGCGTCGGCTCGGCCCTGGCGGTAATCGCCGCGGTGATCATCCTGGTCTCCTTCGTCAACCTCTCGCGCGAGGTCGCGGTGCGGGCGGACGTCGGTGTCGCCCAGCTCTTCGCCCTCACCCTGCTGCAGACGCCGTCGATCGTGCTGCTGCTGCTGCCCTTCGTCTTCCTGTTCGGCGGGATGGCGGCCTATGTCGGCCTCAACCGTCGATCCGAGCTGGTGGCCATGCGTGCCGCGGGCATCTCCGCCTGGCGCTTCATCCTGCCCTCAGCGATGGTCGCAGCCGTCATCGGCGCGCTGGTCGTGCTGGTCTTCAACCCGCTCGCGGCTGCGGCCAGCGCCCGGTACGAGTCGGACCGCGCCAATCTGATGGAGAACTACCTCACCGACGCGCCCAAGGAGGTCTGGCTGCGGCAGGGCGACGACCGGACCCAGATGGTCATCCATGCGCGCCAGCGGGACACCGCTGAGGGCCGGGTCCGGCTGAAGGGCGTCTCGCTGTTCGTCTATCAGAAGAACCAACAGGGCCGGCCCGAATTCAAACGCCGGCTGGAGGCCGCCGAGGCCCAACTCTATCCCGGCTATTGGAAGCTCACCGACGTAAAGGAAGCCTCCGCAGGCGAAAGCTCCGTGCGCTCGGATTCGCTCTCGATCCGCTCGAGCCTGGACGCCGAATCGGCGATGGAGCGGTTCGCCGCCCCGGAATCGATCGCGTTCTGGCGTTTGCCGGCGGCCATCCGGTTGACCGAGCAGGCCGGTTTTTCCGCCAACGGCTATCGCCTGCGGTTCCAGCAACTGCTGGCTACGCCCGTACTGTTCGCCGCCATGCTGATCCTGTCGGCAGCCTTTTCCTTGCGCCTGGCGCGGCTTGGGGGCCTTGCCGGGCTTGCCGGAGCCGGCGTCGGCCTTGGTTTCGTCGTCTTCTTCTTCAACGAGTTTTCGGGAGCTCTGGCCGATGCGGACATCATCCCGCTCTTCGCAGCGGCCTGGGCGCCGCCAGTCGTGGCCCTGCTGTCCGGGCTTGCGCTGCTCTGCTACACCGAAGACGGTTGAATCGCCGGGCTGTCCGGCTATGCATCCCGGCTTGAACCGCGACGAGGGGAGTTCATGAGTCTCGGCAGGCGTTCAGCCTCAGCCAAGCGCGGCCTGCTCGCAGGTGTCGCGCTCATGGTGCTCTGCGGCGCGGCCGCTCACGCGCAGGAGGCCACGCCTCCTGCGGCGGCGGCTCCATCTCCGGACGGCATGACGCCCGACCAGCTTTATATGGAAGCCGACCTCGTCATCCGTAATGACAAGACCAAGGTCACGACCGCGCGCGGCTCGGTCGAGGTGCGCTACCAGGGCCGGACCCTGCGCGCCGACGAACTGGTCTATGACGAGCCCAAGGCCCAGATGAGAGCCAGGGGCCACACCGTCATCATCAACTCGGATGGCACGGTCCAGTACGCCGACGAAGTGGTGCTCGACGACCAGATGACCGCCGGGGTCGCCACGGGCTTCGCCGCCCGCCTGGGGGCCAACGCCAAGCTGGCGGCCGCCAGCGCCGTTCACCGCTCGGCGACGGTCAACGAACTCAATCGCGCGATCTACACGCCTTGTGAGATCTGCGCGCCCGACGGGACGCCCAAGGCGCCCACCTGGTCCATCAAGGCCGATAAGGTCGTGCAGGATAAGGAGCGCCAGCTCGTCTACTACCGCAATGCGGTGGTGAAGATCCTGGGCGTGCCGCTGTTCTACTCGCCGATCTTCTGGCACCCCGACCCGCAGGCCGAGCGCAAGTCCGGCCTGCTGACCCCTGAAGTCTCGCTGTCGGACCGCCGCGGGGCGTCCTACGAACAACCCTATCTGTGGGTCATCTCGCCATCTGCGGACTTGACCATAAGCCCGCAGATCAACACGGAAGTTAATCCGTTCCTCAACGGCCATTTCCGTAAGCGCTTCTATTCCGGCGCCCTGGATGCGCGGTTCGGCTACACCTACGACAAGGACTTCGACGGCAGCGGCAACCGCTTCGGCGAGGCGACCAACCGCAGCTACATCCTGGCCGCCGGCGCCTTCGCCATCAATGAGAAGTGGCGTTGGGGCTTCACCGCCGAGCGCACCTCCGACGACCTGTTGTTCGACAAGTACGATCTGGGCGGCGTCTACGAGCAGCGCGGTCCCTACGTGGCCGACGATCGCCGCCTGATCAGCCAGATCTACGCCACCCGGGAAGCCCAGAACTCCTACTTCTCCGCAGCGGCCTTCTCGATCCAGGGCCTGCGCCCGGAAGACAACGACCGCACCTTCCCCATCGTCGGCCCGCTGATCGAGAGCCGCTGGGAGCCTATCCAGGAGGTCGCCGGCGGCCGCCTGCGGGTCCGGGGCAGCGCCGTGGTTCTCACCCGCGAGCAGGCGCCCGAAGCGCCCGAGCTGCGTCTCGACGGCCTCGACAGCCGCCGGGCGACCGGCGAGCTCGACTGGCGGACGACCTATACGACGGCCAACGGCCTGCGCGTCGCCCCCTTCATCCAGGCCCGCCTCGACGCCTACTCGATCGACGACAATCTGGTCGGCTTCCTTTCGAACGCCTCGCGCTCGGACACCATGACCCGCGCCCTCGGTGTCGCCGGGGCAGACATCAGCTACCCGTTGTTCCGTAGATACAATAACTTCACGGCAGTTATTGAACCATTGGTTCAGATCGCCGTATCGCCGGACGTCAAGCAGATCGAACTCGGCAGGAGTCTGATCGGCGACGTGGTCTACCTCAACGAGGACTCGCTGACCTTCGAGTTCGACGAGACCAACCTGTTCCGGCCGAACAAGCTTCCCGGCTATGACCTCTACGAGGACGGCCTACGCGCCAATGTGGGCCTGCGCGGATCGGTGCTCTGGGACGATGGCCGTCGCGCCACCCTGCTGGTCGGTCGCTCCTTCCGTAGCGAACGCAACGACATCTTCACGGCCTCCAGCGGCCTGCGGGATCGCTCGTCAGACTGGATCGTGGCGACGACCGCCGAGCCCATGCCGGGCCTCTCCTTCTTCGGCCGCGCCCGCCTCGACGGCGACGACCTGAGCCTGGCGCGGGCCGAAACCGGTGTGAACGTCTCAAACTCCCGCTGGGGCTACGGCTATGTCCGCTACCTGCGCGACCGCTCGAACCCCAACGCCATCGACAACAACGGCAAGGTCGAAAACCTCGATCTGGGCGGCGAGATCTACCTGACCAAGAACTGGGGCGTGACGCTCTACGGAAACCGCGATCTCGTGCAGAGCGGCTGGGTCATCCGAGACATCGGCGTGGTCTACCGCGACGATTGTACGCGGGTGGACTTCGTCTATCGCCGCGAGGACACGGTGCTGAACAGGCTCGGCCCCTCCGAATCGTTCTCGATTCGCCTAACCCTCGCCACATTGGGCGAACCGATATATGGCAACTGACAACCGCGGCAGCTCACGGCGCGCCGCCGCTACGGCTACGCTG
This sequence comes from Phenylobacterium koreense, assembly GCF_040545335.1. Classification (NCBI taxonomy): domain Bacteria; kingdom Pseudomonadati; phylum Pseudomonadota; class Alphaproteobacteria; order Caulobacterales; family Caulobacteraceae; genus Phenylobacterium; species Phenylobacterium koreense. Next base: position 140,393 of record NZ_JBEPLU010000002.1, on the reverse strand, counting down.
AGGAAGACCCCATCCATGAACCGCGCGCGTAAAGTCACGGGCCTTGCGGCGCGGAGCGTCGCCCTGGCCGCCGCCTTCGCCGCGGCGGCGGTTCCGATCTGCGCCTCCGCCCAGGACGCCCAGCCCGCCGCCCCTGCCCCGGCCCCCGCCACGGAGACCGCTCCGCCCCCCGGGCTCAGCGAGTCGGTCGCAGCGGTCGTCAACGACGACATCATCTCGACCTACGACCTGGCCATGCGGATGCGGCTGCTGATCGCCACCTCCGGCATCCAGCCCACGCAGCAGAACATCGCGCAGTTCCAGCGCGAGGCCCTAGTCTCGTTGGTCGACGAGCGCCTGCAGCTCCAGGAACTGCGCCACCAGGAACGCGAGCAGAAGTTCCAGATCGTCGCCACGGACGAGGAGATCAACGAAGAGATCGCCGACATGGCCCGCGGCAACAACATGTCGACCGAGCAGTTCATCGCCTCGCTCGCCGGCCAGGGCATCGCGGTCAGCACGCTGAAGGAGCAGATCCGCGCCCAGGTCAGTTGGCAGCGCTGGATCCGCGGACGCTATGGTTCGCGCCTGCGGGTCGGCGACGACCAGGTGAAGGCCATGCAGCAGCGGCTGGAGGCCGCCGCCTCCAAGCCGCAGTTCCAGATCAGCGAGGTGTTCCTGGACGCCGGCCGCGTCGGGGGCATGGAGACCGCCATGAACGGCGCCCAGCAACTGGTCGCCCAGATGCAGCAGGGCGCGCCGTTCCCGGCCGTTGCGCGGCAGTTCTCCGCCTCGGCCACGGCGGCCAACGGCGGCGACGCCGGCTGGGTCACCCCCGGGGAAATGGCGCCGGAGGTCGACGCCGCTCTGGAGAACATGCGTCCGGGCCAGCTCTCCCAGCCCATCCCGGTGCGCGACGGCGTCTACATCGTCTACCTGCGCGATAAGCGTTCGGGATCAACGGCTTCTGTCGTCAGCCTGAAGCAGGCGGCCGTCAGCCTGCCGCAGAACGCCACTGACGGGCAGGTCGCCCAGGCGACCGCCACGCTAGAGACGCTTCGCGGGCAGATCACCGGCTGTGGCGACATCGAGGCCAAGGCGGCCAACGTCAACGGCGTCGTCGCCGGCGACCTCGGCGAGACCGAGATCAAGGACCTGGCGCCGGCTTTCCGCACGGCCGTGGAAGCGATGCAGCCGGGGCAGATCTCGCAGCCGATCCGCACCAACGCCGGCCTGCACCTGCTCGCCGTCTGCGGCAAGAAGACCGGCGGGGCCGAAGCCCTGACCACCGAGCAGATCGAGAACCGCCTGTTCGGCCAGCAACTCAGCATGATCGCGCGGCGCTACATGCGCGACCTCAGGACCTCGGCGACGATCGAAACCCGGTGAGCCCGCTCGCTCCCAAGCCCCCCGCGCCGCGCCCGCTCGCCCTGACCATGGGCGATCCGGCCGGGGTGGGGCCTGAGATCATCTTCAAGGCCTGGACCCAGCTTCGCGACAGCGGCCCGCCCTTCGTGGTGGTGGGCGATGTTCAATCCATGGCCTCGGTCTCCGGCGCCGGCATGCGTGCGGTGCGGCGCGTCACTAGCCCCAAGGAAGCGCTAGGGGTCTTCCCGAACGCCCTCCCGGTGCTCGACCTGCCGCTGCGCTGCCCGGTCGTGGCCGGCAAGCCATCGTCGGCGGCGGCCCCGGCGATCATCGGGTGGATCGAAACGGCCGTAGGCCTGGCCCTCTCCGGCGCGGTCAGCGGGGTCGTCACGGCGCCGATCTCGAAGGCCCCGCTCTACGAGGCCGGCTTCGGCTTTCCCGGCCACACCGAGTTCCTCGGCGAGCTGACGGCCGGAGCGCGCTTCGAAGGCGCACGTGGCCCGATCATGATGCTGGCGGTTCCGGGGCTGCGGACCACGCTGGTCACCGTCCACGAGCCGCTCTCGAAGGTCGGGGCCCTGCTCTCGGTGGAGCGGATCGTCCATGCCGGCCTGGTCACCGCTCAGTCGCTGGTCCGCGACTTCGGGATCGCCGCGCCTCGCCTGGCGATCGCCGGCTTCAACCCGCACGCCGGCGAGGACGGGACCATCGGCCGAGAAGACGCCGAGATCATCGCGCCGGCGGTCGAGGCCTTGCGCGCCCAGGGCGTCGCAGCCACGGGCCCCTCGCCCGCCGACAGCCTGTTCCATCCCACCGCCCGGGAGAAGTACGACGCCGTCGTCTGCATGTACCACGACCAGGCGCTGATCCCGGTGAAGATGCTGGACTTCTGGGGCGGCGTGAACCTGACCCTCGGCCTGCCGATCGTGCGCACCTCGCCCGATCACGGCACCGCCTTCGACATCGCCGGACGCGGCCTCGCCCGGCCCGACAGCCTGATCGCCGCGATCCGTGCGGCTGAGGAGATCGCGGCCAACCGCGCCGCTTGAGACTTGCCGACTCTACCGAGCCGTGCGCTCCTGCGGCCTCATCGGGGGAGGTCTCTTCATGCTCAATCGCCGCCATCTGCTCGCTGCTTCGGCCGCCGCCATCGGCCTTGGCGTCAACCAGCAGGTCGCCGCCCAGAGCCCGACCGCCGTCCAGGCCCGCCTGCTTTATGATCAGATCTTCGAGGGCATGCTGGCGGCCGATCCGCTCAACGCCTCGGGCCTTGGCCTCGACACCGGCCGCCGCGCGGTCCTGAAGACCAAGGTCGGAGACCGCTCGGAAGCCGGCCGCCTCGGCGCCTTCCGTCCGCTGATCGACGCCCGTTCCCAGCTCAAGGCCATCAATCGCCAGAGCCTCTCGGGCCGGGACCTGACCCAGTACGACACGGTCGTCTGGTTCGCCGACCACTGCGCAGAAGCCGAGAAATTTCCGTTCGTTGGCGTCGATTCCTACGACTACCCGGTGCCCTATGTGCTGACCCAGCTCAGCGGCGCCTACCAGGAAGTGCCGGACGCCCTGGCGACGAAGCACGGCATCGAAACCCGAGAGGACTGTGAGGCCTATCTCGCGCGCCTGAACGATTTTGCGAAAGCGCTCGGCGACGAGGTCGCCCGCGCCAAGGACAACGCCGCCCGCGGCGTCGTTCCGCCCGACTTCATCATCGACAAGGCCGTGGCCCAGTTGAAGGCGCTGGCCGCCGAGACCGGCGAGACGTCTGGCCTGGCCTCCTCGCTCGGGCGGCGCGCTCAGCAGAAGGGGCTCGGAAGCGACTGGGGCGCGAAAGCGGCGGCCATAGTCGACGGGCCCGTGGCCAGCGGGCTCGCCGCCCAGATCGCGCTCCTCACCGCGCAACGCCGCACCGCCGGCCACGAGGCCAGCGTCACCCGCGGCCCGATCCCGGCAGGGTTCTATGAGTATGCCCTGCGCTTCCATACGACGACGAAACTGACGCCGGATGAGGCGCACAAGATCGGCCTGACCCAGGTGGCTGACCTCACCGCCAGGCTCGACCCGCTGCTCAAGGCCCAGGGCTACACGCAGGGCTCGGTGGCGCAGCGGCTCGACGCCTTCGCCAAGGACCCGGCGCAGCTCTACCCGAACACCGAGGCCGGCCGCGCCGAACTGCTGGCGGAGCTCAATCGGCAGATGGCCGCGGTCAAGGCCGAGTGCCCGCGGGTCTTCAACACCATTCCGAGAGCCGGCATGGAGATTCGGCGTGTCCCGCCCGCCATCGAGCTGGGCGCGCCGCGCGGCTATGCCGAGAGCGGCTCTCTGGACGGCGTCCGCCCCGGCGTCTTCTACATCAACCTGCGTGACACCAACGACTGGGCCAAGTGGGCGCTGCCCACCCTCACCTATCACGAGGCCGTCCCCGGCCACCTCTTCCAGGGCGCGCTGCTGCTGGAGGCGGGAGATGCGCCGCTGCTCTTCAAGAACCTGGGCTTCACCGCGTACGGCGAAGGCTGGGGCCTCTATGGCGAGCAACTGGGCGACGAGCTCGGCATGTACGACGCCTATCCGGCGGGCCGGATCGGCTGGCTGCAGTCGTTCCTCTACCGGGCGGCCCGCATCGTGCTGGACACCGGCATCCACTCCAAGGGCTGGAGCCGCGAACGGGCCATCGCCTATATGAGCGAGAATGTCGGCCTGCCCCAAGGCGCCGGCGAGAACGAGATCGACCGCTACGTCGTCTGGCCGGGCCAGGCCTGCGGCTACAAGATCGGCCACACCGAGATCGATCGCCTGCGGACGAAAGCCAAGCAGGCGCTCGGCGCACGCTTCGACATCAAGGGCTTCCACGACGCCGTGCTGCTGGGCGGCTCGCTTCCGCTGGACGTGCTCGAGCGCGTGGTGGACGAGTGGACGGTCGCGCAGGGACGCGCCTGACGCAAAGCCCTTGGCCTTGGCTGGATCAGGCGCCAGATAAGCGCGGCTGACCGGAGCCGCGCCCTGACACCAGACCCCGCCAACCCCGCCGAGCTTGCCGACGAACTTACGATTGATTTCGTCGGCGGTGCCGTGGGCCATCGTCATCGGTTCGGCGGCGGTCGCGGCCAGGACCTGCCCCGCGCGGCCGGCTTCGCCAAGGGTGTGACGCCCAGCGTGGTCGACGCCACCGCCGGTCTTGGACGCGACGCCTTCCTGTTGGCCTCGCTGGGCGCCGAGGTGACGCTCATTGAGCGCTCGCCCTACGTCCATGCCCGCCTGGCCGCGGCCCTGCAGGCGGCCGCCGAGGACCCGGCCGCCGCGCCGGTCGTGGCGCGCATGACCCTGCTGCAGGGAGACGCGCGCCTGCTGCTGCCGACGCTCTCGCCGGATGTGGTGATCGTCGATCCCATGCACCCGGAGCGCACCTCGACCGCCCTGGTGAAGAAGGATATGCGCCTGCTGCGCGACCTGGTCGGCACGGATCCGGACCAGCTTGAGCTGATGCAGGCCGCCCTGGCCGTCGCGCGAAAGCGGGTGGTGCTGAAATGGCCGCGCAAGGCCCCGTCGATGCCGGGACTTCCCGCCCCTTCCCACCAGATCGTCGGCAAGACGCTCCGCTACGACGTTTTCATGACGCACCGGACCTGAGACAATGGCGCCATGAGCGTCGCCTTCACCAAGGAAGAGGACAGCGAGTCGGCGGCCGCCGACCTGCCGGACCGTCCGATCTCCCCGCATCCCAACCTGGTCACCGCCAAGGGACTGGCCCAGCTCGACGGCGAGCTGGCCAAGGCGCGCGCCGCCTACAACGCCGCCCAGGCCAGCGGCGAGGTCGGGGCCGATCGCACCGCCATGGCGCGGGCGACCCGCGACCTGCGCTATTTCTCGGCGCGCCGGGCCAGCGCCCAGCTCGTGGTTCCGGATCCGGACAGCGACAAGGTCCAGTTCGGCCGCACCGTCACCTTCGAACGCGAGGACGGCCGTAGCCAGACCTTCGCCATCGTCGGCGAGGACGAGGCTGATCCGACATCCGGTTCGGTCTCCTACATCTCGCCGCTGGCTCGCGCGCTCCTGGGCAAGACCCTCGGGGACACCGCCATGGTCAATGGCGCAGAGGTGGAGATCACAGGCCTCGAATAGGCGGCTCGGCCAGGATCTCCAGCAAGGCTTCGACGCAGAGCGCCGAGTTGCGCGCCGCCATGGCGGCCATCTCGCCATAGGTGACGTGACTGTCCTCGCCCGCCAGGTCGGACAATGTGCGGATCACATAGAGCGGGCGCGACCAGGCTTGCGTCACCACGGCCACGGCTCCCGACTCCATGTCGATCGCGTCCGCGCCCAGGCGCTCGTGCAGTTCGTCCCGGGTCTGGCCGCAGTTGAGGAAGTAGTCGGCCGTCACGATCCCGCCCAGTCGTGGAGAAATCGAGCTCCGCGCCCCCAGCGTGCGGGCCAGCCGGCGCAACGCTCCCTGCACCTCTTCGGAAACCGGCTTCAGGGTCGACAGCTCCGGCGCGCCTACCGGGATCACCCCATAGTCCGTCGCAGTAAAGCGCCCGGCCGAGATGATGCCGTAGTCGTGGACCGCAAGCCGCTCGGCGAGCAAGACCGCGCCCACCTCCAAGGCCGGGTTGAGGCCGCCCGCCACGCCCGAAAAGATCAGGCCGCGCGCGCCGAACGCCGACAGCAGCAAGGTGGCCGCCGCCGCCGCATTCACCTTGCCGATCCCGGCCTGAGCAAGCACGATTTCCTCGCCCGCGAACCGGCCCCGCCAGACCGCCGTCGGCCCATGGCGTTCGGCTTCGCCCTCGGTGCGCAGCACGGCGCGCAGGGCGGTCATTTCCTCGGAAGTGGCGCAGAGCACGGCGTACATGCGCCAGCCTTAGCACCGATCTACTCGACGGGCGCGGGCGCCTCGGCGGTTCGCAGGACGAAGGCGAGGATTTCGGCGACCGCGCCATAGAGGCGGTCGGGAATTTCCGTCTCCAATTCGATATTGGAGAGCGCCTCGGCGAGCACCGCGTTCTTCTCGATCGGCACGCCGTGGGCCTCGGCCGCCTCGATGATCTTCTGACCGACCAGCCCATGGCCGCTGGCCACCACGCGTGGCGCCCGCGGCGTGTCGTAGCTCAGCGCCAACGCAACGGTCTTCTTCTCGTTCATGAAGTCTGATCCACCAATCGCCCCGCCTCGGGAGCCCGCATCGGCGGAGAGCCGGCCTGGATGGCGATCTCTGCTGAAAGGTCCGCCTGCCGCAGCGCATGAGCAAGCAGGTCCTGCCCTTGGCGCAACCGATCGAGACCCACTTCCCGCTCGGCCCAGAGGCCCACGGTCATCTGCGCCGCACGCAAAGAGACGCGGGCGTGTATCGGTCCGAGCGGCTCGATATCCAGCGAGAACGCCACGCGCCAGGCAGGCTCCTCGCCCTCCTGCGTCCCGCGACGGTCCCGCCCGACCTCGAACTGCGCCACCGCAGCGCCCTGCGGCGTGGTGAAGGGCATCTCGAACATCCAGCGCGTCACCAACTGGGTTTCCAGCGGCTCGTCCGCACCGGCAGGCATAGAGGCGATCTGCAACAGTTCTTGCCGCGCGACCGCGCCTTCGGTCTCGGCCAGCAACCTCTGCCCCACCGCGCTGAGCGGCGCATCGGAGGGCAGGCTCGGGCTCGCCGCAGGCTGGGTCGATGCGCCGGCGCCCCGATAAGGCGGCGGCGGGGCGCGTCCTGGCGTCCGCACGGGTGCGCGCGGCGCGCCGGCGAGCCATGCGGCCAGCGCCTGGCGCAGCACCAGAAGTTCGGCCTTGAGATCCTGCCCGCGGGGATTCGCTCTGGGTTCGCTGGCGAGTCGCGCTTCGAGGAACAGCCCGGACTGCGCCAGGGCCTTGGCGATGTCAGCGCCACTGACTCGGCCGTCGGCCGGCCGCGCCTGCGCCAGAACCAGGGCGGCGGCGGATCGGACCTGCGCCGGCAACATCGGATTGCGCAGCGCCTGCGAGAGATCGGCGACCAGCGGCGCAAGGCCTCCCTGGCGGCCCGCGGCCTCTTGCGCGGTCTTGGCGATGAGCTGGGCCCGGACCTGTCCGGAGTTGATTTCGATCGACGGCGCAGCCGGCGGCGTCACCGGAATCACCGGTCGCACAGGCGTGACCGGTAAGGTCACCTGCGGCGTCAGCGGCCCTTGGATCGGCGCGATGGTCACGGGCGTTTTGCCCTTCCGCCAATAATCTTCTCTTCACCATTCGCGCAAAGGCGTGAAGCTAGACTTAAGAGCCTCCGAGCACGCCCACGCTTTGGGGAAGCGTTCCGGCCTGCTATTGCGGCGACGAATGACCCTGGACCAACTGCCGCCCCTGCGCGACACCCTCGCCGAACATGGCCTGCTCGCTAAGAAGAGCTTTGGTCAGCACTTTCTGCTGGACCTCAACATCACCCGCAAGATCGCCCGGCTGGCGCAGGTGGGCGAAGGCGACCACGTCATCGAGGTTGGTCCTGGCCCTGGCGGCCTGACCCGCGCCCTGCTGGAGACCGGCGCACGCGTCACCGCGGTCGAAGCCGACCCCCGCTTCGCCCCCCTGCTGGAAGAGCTGTCGGCGGCGTCGGGCGGGGCCCTGACCTTGCGCCTGGAAGACGCCCTCACCACCGACGAGGCGGCCGTGGCGGCAGGCGCGCCGGCGCATATCGTCTCCAACCTGCCCTACAACGTCGGTACGCCGCTGCTGATCAAGTGGCTGACCGGCGCCTTCACGCCGGCCTCGATGACACTGATGTTCCAGAAGGAAGTGGCCGATCGCATCGCCGCAGCTCCCGGGACCGAAGCCTACGGCCGTCTCTCGGTGCTCGCCCAAGCCACCAGCCATGCGCAGGTGGTGATGGACGTCCCGGCCCGCGCCTTTACCCCGCCGCCGAAGGTCGCCTCCGCCGTCGCCCGACTAACGCCCCGCGAGGACCGGCCAGAGCCCGTTCGGCTGACCGCTCTTCAGCAGGTGACCGCCGCGGCTTTTGGCCAGCGCCGCAAGATGTTGAGATCGAGCCTCAAGGCCCTGGGCGGCGAAGCCCTATGCCTGGCCGCCGGCCTGTCGCCGGAAGCGCGCGCCGAGACCATTGACGTGCCCGGCTTCCTCGCCCTGGCGGACGCCTATCGCATCAGGTCGTAGTCGAGGGGCGACATCCCCGGGCTCCGAGGCCAGTAGCTGGGTCCCAAGCCGTAGCCATAAGGGCGAAAGCCGTTCTTCTCCTGGCCGACGCTGAGCGCCAAGGTCCCCGTCTTGCCGAGCGGCATGACGCTGTCGATGTAGGCGCTACGATAACCGCCGGTGCCGATAGCGACACCGACCTGGCCGTGAATCTTGCGGTCCGGCTCTCCGACCAGCCCCGCCAGGACGCCTTCTTCCTGCTCGCGGGCCGCGGGCGAGTCGGCGAACCAGCGTTCGATCTGGCGGGAGGTTTCGTCGGTGGGCGGCGTTCCGGAGGCTCCGGCCGTCGACATCGCCTCCTGGGCATGGGCGGCGCTCGCCAGCGCCAGGGCGGCCGCGGTCAGGATCGCAACTCTATGCATCGCTTCACTCCACCAGAAGCTCAAGCATAGCGCCCGCAAAGCGGCAGGCATAAGGCGCCTCACGCCAGGAGCGACGCGGCTCCATCCCAGGCGAGCTTGGAGCCCACGGCGATCAGCAGCAGATAGATGATCCGATAGAACCTCGCCGCCGGCACGCGACGCACCAGCCAGACCCCGGCATAGGTCGAGACGATCGCCAACGGCAGCAGCACCGCGGCGGTCGTGAGCGCCTCCCGCGTGAACTGTCCGAGCGCCCAATAGGCGGGGACCTTCATCCAGTTCACCACAGCGAAGAAGATGGCGCTGGTGCCGATGAACACGTCGCGCGGGAGGTTCTTCGGCAGCACGTAGATCTGGAACGGCGGTCCGCCGGCATGGGCGATCTGGCTGGTGAAGCCGGCGGCGACGCCTGCCAGCACGCCGCGCCAGGGCAGGCGCTCGGGCTTGCCCGTCCTCACCGGCGCGGCCGCGCGCTCGGCCCACAGCCGCATCACCGCGAACACGATCGAGATGGCGCCTACCGCAAGCTCCACCGCGCCGGGATCGACGAACGCGGCCAGCAGGTAGCCGAGCAGGATGCCGCCCGCCGCGCTGGGAAGCATGATCGCGAGCACGCGCTTGTCCCAGGTCCTGCGGAAGGCCCACACGCTGACCACGTCCTGGACGATGAGGATCGGCAAGGTGATGGAAGCCGCCAGCACCGGCGACACCGCCAGGGCCATCAGCGGAACGGCGATCACGCCGATCCCCGCGAACCCGCCCTTGGCGAGGCCGAGCAGGATCACGGCCGGGATCGCCACCGCGTAGAAGAACGGATCGGTCAGCACAGCTTGGGCTTAAGCCGATTCAGCTACTGCGGCGCGCTCGGGCGCGACACCACGAAGGCGGCGCAAGCGCCCAGGCCTGCGGCCACCAGCAGGGCGAGCCATGCCGCCGGATGCGCCGAAAGGAAAAAGATCAGGAAGCCGATCGCCATCCCGATGCAGGCCAGAACCTTCGCCCGCCGGGGAATGACGCCATGCGAGCGCCAATCCCGCACCAGCGGGCCGAACCGGGCATGGCTGAGGATCCGAGCCTCCAGCCGCGGGGAGGACTTGGCGAAGCACGCCGCCGCCAGGATCAGGAACACCGTCGTCGGCAATAGCGGCAGGAACGCGCCGACGACGCCCAGCGCCGTAAGCGCCAACCCCAGGACCAGATAAACCGCGCGCGCCATGAAGTTGAGAGTCTCTCTCAAAATGCGCCGAAGCGATAGGGGCTAATGCACAGGGCCTGCAGCATCTGGCCGGAGGCCCCCGATCCGTTGTACCGCTCCCCGCCTGAGCGGGGACGAATGGTTTTCTCATCGATCATCTTCATCTTCTACTTCCTGCCCGTCCTGCTGCTCGCCTATTACGCGAGCGGCTGGCGAACGGCTGTCCTGCTGCTGGGCAGCGTGGTCTTCTACACATGGGGTGAAGGCAAATATCTCGGCCTTCTCGGCGGCCTCATCCTGCTCAATTTCAGCCTGGTCCGCCTCCTGACGCGCACCACCGCGGAGCGTCGGCGCGTTCTCCTTTTGAGCGGGATCGTCGGCCTCGACCTCGGCGTGCTCTGCTGGTTCAAGTACGCCGGCTTCATCGCCGAAAGCATCAACGCCCTGTTCCCGAACACCCTTCCCCGGGTCGAGCATCACCTGCCGCTGGGCATTTCGTTCTTCACGTTCCAGCTCATCAGCTATGCCGTGGATGTCTATCGCGGCGCAGTCCCGGGAGAGCCGTCGCTCCGGCGCTTCGCCACCTACATCCTGATGTTCCCGCACCTCATCGCCGGCCCGATCGTGCGCTACGCCGACATCGCCGATGAACTGCACGCCGACCGGCGCGGGTCGGGGCGCATCGGCCTGGGTGTGCAGTACTTCATCGTCGGGCTCTGTCAGAAGGTGCTGATCGCCAACACGGTGGCGCCCCTCGCCGACTACGCCTTCGGGCTCGACACGGGCGCGCTCGACGCCACCACCGCATGGCTCGGCGCCCTCGCCTACACGCTGCAGATCTATTTCGACTTCTGCGGCTACTCGAACATGGCCATCGGCCTGGCCTTCATGCTGGGCTTCACCTTCCCGAAGAACTTCGACTATCCCTACGCCGCGCGATCGCTCACCGACTTCTGGCGGCGCTGGCACATCTCGCTGTCCACCTGGTTCCGGGACTATGTCTACATCCCCCTGGGCGGCAATCGGCATGGCCGCTTCAAGACCGTTCGTAATCTCCTGGTCGTCTTCCTGCTGACCGGCCTTTGGCACGGCGCGGCGTGGACGTTCATCGTCTGGGGCATGTTCCATGGCGCATTCCTGATGGCCGAACGGATCGGCCTGGGCCGCGTCCTCGATCGAAGCCCGCGGATTCTCGCCCACTTCTACGCGGTGATCGTGGTGATGGTCGGCTGGGTCATCTTCCGCGCCGAGACCCTTGCGCAAGCGGGCGACTACATCGCCGCCATGGGCGATATCCGGACATTCGCGCCTCCCGATGTCCGGCTGCGGCAGCTCCTTGACATCGAACTGCTGGCCGCCCTGGGAGCGGGCGTCGTCCTGTCGTTTCCGCTGCTGCCGGCATGCCTGCACAAGCTTCGACGCCCACGGGCGGACGCGCCTTCGCCGCACCTCTCCTCACGCCTGGACACCCGCAGCGTTCACGCCATCCCGACCGCCGCCCTTCTGTGCGGCTTCGTCCTGAGCGTCGCGGTCCTGGCGGGAACGAGCCTCAACCCCTTCCTCTATTTCAGGTTCTGACCGCGATGGATGCTCCGCTGCCCCGCCGCGGCCTGATCGCGGCCGTCGCCTTGCTGATCCTTGCAGCCTTCGTCGCGCCGCGGTTTCTGCCTGCGGCGGACCTGCGCGAGGGCCGCAAGCCCGCGGCCGTTCCCCAGTGGCGGGGCGGTCTCGAAAAGTTCAGGACCGACACCGACTCCTATATCGCCGACAACTTTCCCGCCCGAACGCGGCTGATCGCCAGCGTCAACTATCTTCGCCTGAAGCTCGGCGTAAGCGGTTCGGAGAAGGTGCTGATCGGGCAGGACGGCTGGCTGTTCTACAACGACGGCTCGCTGCTCGGGCCGACCCGAGGCGAGAACCCGCTCACCCCCGACCTGGCCGAGCGCCTTATGCTGAACCTCGCGGGTCGGGTCGAACGCCTGCAGGAGCACAGGGCCGCCTATCTCGTTGTGGCCGCGCCACTGAAGGAGACGATCTATCCCCAGTACGCGCCGTCCTGGTTCCATCTCGAGCCGTACCGGTTCAGCCGGCAGATCGCAGCCGCGGCGGATCGAGCCGTACCCAGCGCCGTCCTCCACCTTTACGAACCGGTGGCCCGCGCGCGCGCCGACGGCGCCGTCACATTCAGCCGTCATGACACCCACTGGACCGGCGCGGGCGCCTATGCCGGCTACGTCGCCATCATGCAGGCCCTGCGCGCGCGAGGCCTAGACCAGGAAACGCGCCCGCTCTCGGCGTTCCGCTCCAAGCCCGACGATCCTCGCCGGCCTCACGACCTGGCGCAGATGATCGGCGTGGGGGGCTTCGTGCCGATCGAATACGTCCGATATGAAGACCCTGCCTCCGATGGTTGGGAGACGACATGGCTGGCCGCCGGCCGGCGCGACTTCACGACGCCCCAGGTGATCGACACCCATCAGCCGTCGAAGCCGGTCCTCCTGATGCAAAGGGACTCGTTCTCGACCGCGCTGCTGCCCTTCCTCACAGGCCACTTCGGCAAGGTGATCCTCACCCACATCGACGACGGCGCCTGGCGCCCCGACCTCGTCGAGCTCTATCGGCCGGATTTCGTCCTTCTGGAGGTCCAGGAAAACGGGCTCGGCGCGGTATTGTCGTCCGGCCCGGCCGCATCAGAAGCTGCGCGCATCCGCATCGGTGAAGCCTTCCAGGCAGCGCCGAGCCTGGCGCCGATCGCCGAGGATGCGCTGGCGACGCCCTTGCGTCGTTGAGCCAATTTGAGCGCCTCGGTCCGGCAGTCGTACGGCAGGTCCGGCTCGCGGCAGAAATCGGGCCAGCGGCCGCTCTCCAGCCAGTAGTCGGTCAGGCCCAGGCGCCCGGCGAGCGGCATGAAGCGTGGATCCCGCCGAAACGCCTTCATCTCCGGATAGTAGAGGAAGGCCAGCGTTCGCCGCGCGTTGGGGAGCGGCGCGCTCATAGCCGCGTATGCTGCGTTCAGGTCGCCTTCCCTGGCCAGCAGCCTGATGCGCCAGTCCGGCGCCAGGCGCTCGCATTCTGGCGGCAGGCCCTTCACCCCGTTGGCGCGCCGATCAGGCAGCTCACGCAGATAAATCAGGAGGCATGGGGCGTCGTCGTCATCGGCGGCCAAGTCTCTTATCTTGGCGATGGCGACCGGTGGGTCCTCCCACCAGGCGGCGATCGCCACCCTGACCTCTCGGTTGGCGCCAGGCGCCTCCTGGTCCAACAGCGTGATCAGCCGCTCCGCCTCGCGCAAATAGCCCTTCTGGGCAAGCAGCATGGCCTGCAGGCTGCCGCCTTCCGCCCCTCTCGGATCGGCCGCCCTGCCGGCCCGGCCCACCAGCTCTATCGCCTCGTCAAGCCGACCGACCTCGCGCAGGAATTGCGGATAGGAGGTCAAGGCCAACGTCAGGTCCGGGTCCAGGGCGAAAGCGCGCTGATAGGCTCGCTCCCTTTGCGTCCAGCGTCCGCCCTCCCCCTCGCTGAGAGCCAGGGCGACGTGAGCCTTCGCGGTGCGTGGATCCAGCTCCAGCGCACGCCGTGCGGCCTCCTTGGCCTCCATTCTCAGAGCCGCCGCCCCCTCTTCGGCGAACCCGGTCTCACTGGCGACGCGCGCGGCGGCGATACCATGCATGGCGTGTGCGTCGGCCATCTCAGGCGCGACCACGACCAGGCGACGAGTGGCGCTCAGCATTCGGGCGTTCCAATAGTTGAGCGCCGCATCGCAGACCTGCAGATAAAGTCCTATGGCCTCCGCCGGCATCCGCCGGGAGCCGCGGTCGCGCAACAGGCACGCCAAGGCGCTCGACACCCGCCGCGCACCCTCCTTCGCCAGGCTCTGGCGCTGCGACGCGGGGCGTTCGAGGCGATCCGACCATAGGATGAGGCCGGTCGCGCGATCGATCACGCGCGTAATCAGCGAATAGCCGTCGCCTTCCCGCGCGATCGATCCGGTGACCTGGAACTCGGTATCATCCTGCTGCGGCGAGACATCCCGGAACCTCGTCTGGACACCCGCCTCATCCATCCGCCGCGCGATCTCCTCCGAGGCTGCGATCGCCAGGCGCTCGGTCTCACGGTCCCCCTTCTCGCCCACGAAGGCCTCGACCGCCGTATCGCCCCGCCGCCCCGCGGCCAGGGGCCAGACGCCGTCGTTCGACGCCCACAGGCCGCCGGCGACCGCCGCCGCAAGGATCACGGTCACGGGAACGAGCCAACCGCGCCAGGCTGGAGGCGCGCGTCCCGGCGGCGCCACGCCCGCCGCGGCGACGACCAATCTGAACCCCACTTTTGGGACCGTCTCCAGGACGAAGGCCGGCGGTTCGCTTGCGGCTGCAAGAGTGCGGACCTTCGCCACCACTCGCGTGACCGCATCGTCGCTGACCGTCCGGCCCTGCCAACAGGCGGCGATGAGCTCGTCCCGCGAAACCGTTCGCCCTTCGGCGCGGGCCAGCAGGACCAGCACCTCCATGACCCTCGGCTCGACCCGGATCTCCCTGTCGCCGCGCACCCGGCAGAGCGACGGACTCACCTCCAGCCGCCCGAGGCGGAAGTCGGGCTCCCGCGCCAACTCGACCTTCTTGTGCGTCTCCACGGTCGTCATCGCGAAAAGTCGGCGTCTGATGGGCTGAAAGTCGGAACTCGGTCGGAAAATCGTCCTGCGAAAAAACGGGGAACGGACTGGGCTAGGCGCATCGATACGGCGTCAGCCGGTCGAGGTAGCCAAGGGAGACCATATCATGAAGACGCCCATCACGTTCGCCATGGCCGCCATTGCTTTCCTCTCCGTCACGGGAGGCGCCAGGGCCGAGTACAGGCCGGCCCTGCGGACCGCGACGGTGGCTTATGAGGACCTGGACCTCAGCCGCTCCGGGGGCCGGGCCATGCTCGAACGACGCATCGCCCTGGCAGTGCGCAAAGTCTGTCCCGACATCCCCCACCCGCTGCGCCTGGAGGAGCAGTTCTTCTACAGCCAGTGCCGCAAGGCTGCGTGGGACAGTGCTGCGAGCCAGGTCGCCGCCGCCTCGACGGGAACTCAGCTCGCCAAGGCGACGATCACGTTGAGTGGAAAACCGCGCCGGTGACGGCGCACGAGGGGGCCGCGTCCCGGCCCCCTCTTCTCGCCTCAGCGACGGCCGATGTCGGCCATGTCGAAGGGGGTCGTCTGATAGAGCTGGTTGATCCAGTTGCCGAACAACAGGTGCGCGTGGCTGCGCCAATGATTGAGCGGGGCCTTCGTCGGATCATCGCCCGGGAAGTAGTTGGCCGGAACGGCGATCGTCTTCCCAGCCTCCACGTCGCGGAAATACTCCTCGGCCAGCGAGTTCGAGTCGTACTCGATGTGGTTGAACATGTGCAGCGAGCGATTGACTGGGTCGTCCAGCAGGCAAAGCCCCGCCTCGTCGGACTCCATCAGCACCTGTATGCCGCTATCGGCCGGAATGTCGCCCCGGCGCATTTCGGTCCAGCGTGAAACGGGTATCGCGAAGTCGTCCGAGAAGCCCCGCAGATAGGGCGAAGCCGGCGCCAGGTTCCGATGCTGGAAGACGCCGAACGCCTTATGCTCCAGCTCGTACTTCGGCATCCCGTGGAAGTGATGCGTCGCCGCCTGCGCGCCCCAGCAGATGTTGAAGCTGCTGTGCACGTTGGTCTGCGTCCAGTCGAAGATCCGGCGCAGCTCGTCCCAATAGGTCACCACCTCGAAGGGCAGGGTCTCCACCGGCGCCCCAGTGACCACCAGGCCGTCGAAGCGCTCGGCCTTCACGTCCTCCCAGTCGCGATAGAAGGACAGCATGTGTTCGCTCGGCGTGTTGCGGGCGACATGGTTGGTGATCTTGATCAGGGTGAGTTCTAGCTGCAGGGGCGTCGCCCCCAGCAGGCGCGCGATCTGGGTCTCGGTCCTGATCTTGTTCGGCATCAGGTTCAGGAGCCCGATGCGCAAGGGACGGATGTCCTGGCGGATCGCATCCGCCTCTCCCATCACCATCACACCCTCGGCGTCGAGCGTCGCCCGCGCGGGGAGGTCGTCAGGTATCTTGATCGGCATGGCGTCGCTTAGCCGCAAGCACCCCGCCACCGCAAGCCCTGCCGGCGCCGCAGACGCTCCTCAGGCCTCGCCAAGCACCTGGCCGATGGTCCGCCGAGCGTTGGCCGCGATGACCGGGTTGCTGTCCTGGTAGTAGGGCAGTTGGATCAGCGCCACCGACAGCGCCCAACCCCGCCCGCGCGCCCAACTCGCCTCATCGGCGCCGGAGGCTTCGCGGAACGCCGCGCGTCCCTCCCCCGCCAGCAGGTTCCAGCCCGGGATCAGGTCGCAGGCCGGATCGCCAACGCCCATGCACCCGAAGTCCAGCACCCCGGCCAAATGGCCATCGCGCAGCAACAGGTTGCTCGGCATCAGATCGCCATGCAGCCAGACCGACGCGGCCTCCCATGCGGGCGCGTCGAGGGCCGCCTCCCATGCCGCCAGCGCCGCCTTCGAGTCGATCCGATCGCCAAGTTCGTCGATAGCCCGCCGGGTGGCCTTGTCGCGCGCTTTCAAGGCGACGCCGCGCCAGGCGTTGTGCTGGCCCGGGCCTGGCGCGTTCTCCGCAGGCGTCGATCGCAGGGCGGTGACAAAGGCGCCCAACTCCCTCCCCAGCCCTACGTCGCCCGAAAGCTCCAGCTCGGCCGCGGTTTCGCCCTCCAACCAGGGGCTGATCGACCACGGATAGGGATAGGCCTCGGACGGCGCGCCTCTTCCCATCGGCGCAGGGATGGGAGCCGGCAGGCGCGGCGCCAGCCATGGCGACCACCGACCTTCCTTCTCGACCTGCTCCGCCGCGCCCGGATGGCGCGGCAGCCGCACCGCCAGGTCATCGCCGAGCCGGAAGATCGCATGATCGGTTCCGTGCGCGCCGGTCCGGCTCAGCGGCAGCCGCGCCCACTGCGGGAATTGCGCCTCGACCAAATGGGCGACCAGGCCGACGTCGATCTCGATTTCATCCTTATGCAAGCTTGGTCTCTCGCCTAAGCGGCCCAGTTGAGGGCGTTGCGCAGCCTGATGCCGCTGGCGTGCAGGCTGCTCGACCAGACGCCCTTCAACGGCGTCAGGTCATCCATCAGCCGCAGTTCCACGCCGCTCTGCCGCAGCGCTTCGGGCAGATCCGTGAGCGTCTCGCGCGCGATCGGCGTGACGCCCTGGCGGGCCACCCACATGCCTGCATCGTCGAGGCTCTCGAACGCCTGCCGCGGCAGCTCATAACGGTGCAGGACGCTGCTCTTGAGGGCCTCGAACCAGGCCCATTCCACATGGGCGATCATCCGACAGTCGCGTCCGCCCCACCAGTGCTGCACATCGGCGGCGCTGCTTGTCGCCAATGGCCAGATCAGGATCCGAGGGCAGTCGCGCGGAAACAGGTACATCGGGGCGTGCCAGTCATCGATGGCCCAGACCAAAGGCCCGTTCAGCCAATCCCGCCCCGGCGGCCGCGCAGAAGGCACACGCACTGGCCGCGGCTCGAACCGCTCGATCCCCGGATCGTCGCTGAAATGGAACAGGCGCATCCGAAGACTATGACGCAAGGCCCCGGTCCCGCGTCAATCTCGGGATGATGACGTTCGAGGTGACCATGTGCATCGCCACGGTCGCCGACGCCGCCGAAATCACCGAGGTGGTTCGTCAGGCCTACTCGAAATGGATCGCGCTCACCGGCCGCGAGCCTCTGCCGATGCAGATCGACTATGCCGACGCCGTCCTGCGCCATTGCTTCGATCTCCTGCATCTGGAGGGCCGGCTGGCCACGCCCATCGAAACCCGCCCCTAGCGAACCGAACCGCTGCTGTCGGAGGCCGAGACCCCGGTGTTGTCTGGCTGCTCCGTCACTTCCGTAGGCGCAGCTCCCGGCTGGCCGTAGGGCGGAGTCTGGCCCGCCGGCCCGCCGGAGGTCGTAGGAATTTCGGAGGGCGACGGCGCTGTCGCTGACGCGGTCGGGCTTTCCTTCGGCGGGAAAGGCCCATCGTCGATAGGCTTGTCGCAGGCGGCCAGCAAGGCTCCGCTTCCCAGTGCGACGGCGAGGTGAAGGGTCGAACGGCGCATCCTTCTTCTCCCTGGTGCACCAACGGAACTCGCAAGATCACGGTCCGTTGCCTCGCTTGCACGTACACCTTGGGAGGTTCGCATGAGGAGCTACGCCTATGGCTGGCTGACGGCCGCCTTTTTCCTGATCTCGATCATCGGACACTGGCTGTTCGGCTGGTTCGCCTATCTCGACGAACAAGCGACGCTGCACGCCCCGCCAGAAATCTCCGGCTACGTCGTCGAGATGATGCGGGACACGTTCGAGAACTGGCAGTCGGAGTTCCTGCAGCTCATCTGGCAAGTCGTGGGCCTCGCCTACTTCCTCTATGTCGGCTCACCGGCCTCGAAGGAGAACGACGACCGGGCCGAGGCCAAGCTCGACGCCCTCATCCATCTGGTCGGCAAGGAGAAGGCCGACGCGATCATTTGGGAGCTCGACGAAAAGTACCTCCGCCACAAGGGCCATTCCAAGCCGCACGGCCATGCCGACCTATAGCAGGCCCGGCCCCACCACGAGGCGTGTGAAGCCGGAAAGCCCGGCCACGGCGCGCGCACCATCGGCGCTGTACGGCGGCCACTCGACGTCCGGCTCGCCGTCGCGGTCGCGGGCCATCACCTCGAGCAGAGTTCGGAGGGCCGGCGGATCCGGCGCGCGCGCCGCGCCGCCTTCCAACGCGAGCGCCCCGAAGGGACCAGCCCCAAAGACTGCAAACTGGGTCATCGCCGCTCCTTCCGGCCCCCATAAGAAGAACCCTCCGCGATCGGCCTGGGTTTCAGCTCGACTTCTCGACAAGGGATGACCGATGGCCGAAGCGCTCAGCCCCATTCTTCCGCCCGAGATCGAGGCGGCAACCCACCGGCTGCTACAGGAGGCCTGCGACCGCAAACTTCGCCTGGCCACCGCCGAGAGCTGCACCGGGGGCCTCATCGCCTCCTTGCTGACCGACGTGCCGGGATGCTCCCACGCCTTCGAACGCGCCTTCGTGACCTATACCAACGAGGCGAAGGAGCAGCTTCTTGGCGTGACCTCAGGAACGCTCGCCGCCCACGGCCCGGTCTCCGAGGAGACCGTACGACAGATGGCGGCCGGCGCCCTTGCCGGGTCCCCGGCCGATGTCGTCCTGGCCGTCACCGGCTGGACCGAGAGCGGCCCAGACCCCAGCCAGCCAGCCGGCCTCGTATGGTTCGGCGCCGCCCGTCGTGGCGGCCCGATTACCGTGCGTCAGGCGCATTTCGGCGATGTGGGCCGCGCCGCCATCCGCTTGGCCTGCCTCGAGGTCGCGCTTGAGATGATGGCCCGCGCCGTGATGCGGGCGCCTTAGCCCTCGGCGGAAACCCCGGTCCCGACCAGCGATCGCGCCGGCGGGCCGAAGCGGTTTTCGCCCGGCTGGCTCGCGGTCAGCCCGATCCACAGGAGGAAGGCCAGACCGACCAGGAACGACAACATGAAGGCGAGCCCAGTGGCCATCATCGCCGCGCCGTGCACGGCTCCGAAGTCGCCGCTCATCGCCGCGAGGCCGCCCATCATCGTGGCCACGATCATCGCGCCCAGGAACACCGCCCCGGGGATCAGCATCAACCAGGCGGTGCGGCCCATGTCGTGCAGCCGTTTGGCGTGGACGCAGACTTGCGGATAGATCAGCAGGAACCCGATGAGCGGGCCGAGCAGCGGGATGACGCCCGCGACGACGCCCGCCGCAAAAATTATCGCAAAGCCGATCCAGAAGTCGCGCCGGCCAATCCGCCCTTCCGGCGTGAGGAACAAGGTCTTCCAGTCCATTCAACAGCCCTTTCGACGTTCGTCGAACGCCGACTTTCCACCTGGGGCGCGAGACACGCAACACGATATGCCTTTGCCGCTGCAACCACGCTCAATCCGCTGGCTGCAAAGCGGCGCAGTCCATGTTCTAGTCCCGCCATGTCCGCGTTCACCGACATCGCGACCCGCACCTACAATCACGGCTGGCGGTTGGATCCTATCGTCCGCAGCTTGCTGGACACCGACTTCTACAAGCTGCTCATGCTCCAACTCATCTGGGAGCGGCATCCTGAGATCGACGTCACCTTTTCACTGATCAACCGCAGTCGCTCCGTGCGGCTGGCCGACGTCGTCGCCGAGGAGGAGCTGCGCGCCCAACTCGACCACGCCCGCACCCTCGCCTTCACCAACCGCGAACTGGTCTGGCTAGCCGGCAACACCTTTTACGGCGAGACCCAGATGTTCAAGCCGGGCTTCATCGCCTGGCTGCGCGACTTCCGCCTGCCGCCCTACGAGCTTTCGCGGCGCGAAGGCCAGTACGAGCTAACCTTCTCCGGCCCCTGGACCCACACCACGATGTGGGAAATTCCGGCCCTGGCGATCATCAACGAGCTGCGCACCCGCGCCGTGCTGCGCGGCGAGGGCCGGTTCTCGCTCGATGTCCTCTATGCGCGAGCCAAGGCGAAGCTCTGGGAGAAGGTCGAGCGCCTGCGCGCTTTGGACGGCCTGCTGATCTCCGATTTCGGGACGCGCCGGCGCCATTCCTTCCTGTGGCAGCGCTGGTGCGTGGAGGCGCTGAAGGAAGGTCTCGGCTCGGCCATGATCGGCTCGTCCAATGTGCTGATCGCCATGGAGAGCGATCTGGAGGCCATCGGCACCAACGCTCACGAGTTGCCCATGGTGGCCGCGGCCCTGGCCCCCGATGACGAGGCCCTGCGCCAGGCGCCCTATCGCGTGCTCGACGAGTGGCGCAGCGCCTATGGCGGCAATTTGCTGATCGTCCTGCCCGACGCCTTCGGCACCCACGCCTTCCTGAAGGACGCGCCCGACTGGGTCGCCGACTGGACGGGCTTTCGGCCCGATAGCGCCCCGCCGATCCCCGCCGGCGAGGAGATCATCGCCTGGTGGGCGTCCAAGGGCCGCGATCCGCGTGAGAAGCTGCTGGTCTTCTCGGACGGCATGGACGTGGCCTCCATCGAAGAGACCCACAGGCGCTTCGCGGGCCGCGTGCGCACCAGCTTCGGATGGGGAACCAACCTGACCAACGACTTCAAGGGCTGCCTGCCAGGCGGCGGCTCGGCGCTCGATCCCATCTCCTTGGTCTGCAAGGTCACGCAGGCTGACGGCCGCCCGGCGGTCAAGCTTTCGGACAATCCGGAAAAGGCTACCGGCGACGCCGGCGAGATCGCCCGCTATCTGCGCGTTTTCGGGCGATCGGGGCTCGTCTCCACGCCCGTCACCGTCTGACCTGCGCCAATCCACCTCACCCCCAATTTGGCAACCAAGAGCGTTGAGGAGGCTTTCTCTAGCTTCGCAGCCTCGGCTTGGAGGTCCCCGCGTCGATCCGGACGTCGGGGCGCTCTCGCATACCCACTGCTATATTTTTACTCACCAACTGTTGCTATTCAAGCACTTATGGGCTGCATAAATCGTACCGTCGCCAAGATTTCGCCCCATCGTGGTCTTTTGGCGACCTCAAAGCCCCGTCAATCTGACATCCGTCGGGGGAGGCCTCGCAGAATCACAGGGAGACCCTCATGCGTTCCATTCTCGCCCTCGGGGCTGCGGCCCTCGCTCTTTCCATCACCGCGCCGGCTTTCGCACAGGGCACTGAAGCCCAGGAACCGGCCACCAGCGCCAGCCCGTCGGCCGATCCGTCCGCCGGCGCTTCGAGTTCGTCCATGAGCGGCTCGGCCGCGGGCGCCGGGGCTGACGCCAGCGCCACGGCCTCCGGCCTCGCCGTGGGCGCCACGGTGAAAGACAACACCGGCGCATCGATCGGCACCGTGACCGATCTGAAGGCGGACGCCACCGGCAAGCAGGTCGCCACCATCAAGATGGGCGCCGACAGCTTCGCCGTCGAAACGGACAAGCTGGCCATCGCTGATGGCTCTGCGACGATCAACGCCACCCAGGCTGAGCTTAAGGCGATGCTTCAGAAGTAGCGTCTTTTCGATCGGCGCCCCGTTTTCTCCAGTCGCGGGGCGCCGATCACCTAATCTCGCGGGGCGCCGTCAGCGAAACACGTAGACGTCGCCGCCCGACTGGTTCGGCAGCGGTCCGCTGGCAACGGTCAATTGCGCACGGCGACCGCCGCACACGCAGCGCATCCGCTCGGAAAACACCCGCAACGGCAGGCCGCCGAGCCCTTGCGCCACCCAATGCGTCGGGTCGCAGGGCGCCGTCCGCTCACACCCCGGCGTCGCGCACCGGGCCACCAGATGTCGATCCAGCCCCACGCAGGCCAGAAGCGGTTCGTGCTGCATGTCGCTTTTGCCCATGGTCGCCTCCATAGGCGGAACAAAAGCAGAACTTATCAACATGCGCCACTCCGCCAAGGTTGCGCCCGGCGGCTATCCACAAGGATCTCGCCGGTCCTGACCGAACCATCGAAGGAGTCGCGCCGGCGCCAAACAGGGCGCCTCAGATTTTCCTGTGAGCCACGCCCAGCGCGCGCCGCCGCAACGCCGTCCCGGCCAATCCGAACCCGACGATCATCATCGCCCAGGCGCCGGGCTCCGGCACTGCCGAAGGCGGCGGTTCATAGGTGGAAACCTGGAACGTACCGCTCCAGATTTCGCCGTCGCCGGTGGAATAGGCGAAGTTAAGCGGCAGCGGGCTCAGGGGATCGGCGCCCGCGCCAAGGAACGACAGGACGAAGTCGCTGGCGCCGGGCGAAACGCTGCCGACCCCGCCGACCGTGCCGCCGACGACCAGATTGCTGAACTGCGGCGTTCCGCCGAAACTGTAGGCGAAGCCGGTGTTGGCCACGGTCATGGTCAGGCTAGGTTCGGAGATACTCAGCGCGTCCAGCGAACCTGCGGAGCTGACCAACGGATCAAAGGTCAGGCTGAACGTGCCCGTGACCTCCGAAAGCGGCCCGCCGAAAGTACTGGCGACGAATTCGAAGTGCCGGGTGATCGTCGCGGCCGAGGCGGTCGAGACGGAAAGGCAGGCAGCCGCCAGGGCGCCGCCGAGAACGGGAAGCAACTTCATAACCGACCCTTCCCTAGGGAATTTTCTGAAAAATCTGCGCTTTAGATCTAAGCCGAGCACACTTGAGCCCGCGCCAACACACGGCGACAGGCGTCAGCGCTCATGGTTAATCATAAGTTGCACCAAGGCAAGAGACGCGCACCGCCGGCCCGGCGACGCCGACGTCTCGGAAGTCTTGCGACTATTCGCGCAGCAGGGCTTGGACGAAGTCGGGAAGCCAGGGATTTCGGCCCGGTTTCATGCGCTCCGACCGGTAGATGTGGCCGAGGTCCGCATAGGCGCGGTCGAAGTTCTTGTTGACGATGACGTAGTCGTAGAGCCGCCAGTGCTCGACCTCGTCCTTGCCTTTCACGAGGCGCTTCTGGATCACTTCCTCGCTGTCCTGGGCTCGCGCATGCAGACGGCGCGATAGGTCCTCCCACGACGGCGGCAGGATGAAGACCCGCACACTGTCCTGCGGCGCGGCGTCCGCGACCTGCTTGGCGCCCTGCCAGTCGATATCGAACAGTACGTCCTTGCCCTGTTCCAGGGCCTCCATCACCGGCGCCTTGGGCGTGCCATAGCGGTTGTCGTGCACGTCCGCCCATTCCAGGAACTCGCCGCGCTCGATCATGGCGTCGAAGGTCGGGCGGTCGACGAAATAATACTCGCGCCCCTCCTCTTCTCCCGGCCTCGGGGCGCGGGTCGTGCAGGAGATCGACAGCATCAGGTCGGCATGGTCGGACACCAGCCGGCGCGACAGCGAGGTCTTCCCCGCGCCTGACGGGCTGGAGACCAGCAGCATCATGCCCCGGCGGGTGGTTTCCCAGGGCCTGGGATGGTCTTGACCGTCAGTCATGGACGAAAGTCCTACTCCACATTCTGCACTTGTTCGCGGAACTGCTCGATCGTGGCCTTAAGCTCGAGCCCCACGGTCGTCAAAGCGCTGAGCGCCGACTTCGAGCAAAGCGTATTGGCCTCGCGCATGAACTCCTGGGTCAGGAAGTCCAAGCGCCGGCCCTGCGGCCCATCGGCGGCCAGATGCGAGCGCGCCGCCTCGACGTGCGCGCGCAGGCGGTCGAGTTCCTCGCGCACGTCGGCCTTCACGGCCATGGCGGCGGCCTCGTTCACGATCTTGTCCTGGCTGACCACCTCGCCCGCCAACTCGACCATCCGCCGCTCGAAGCGCTCCTTGATCGCCGCCGGCTGGCCTTCCGCCAGATCCCAGGCCTGGCCGACCAGCGCCTCGATCTTGTCGGTCAGGCCGATCAGCACCGCGGTCAGGGCCAGCCCCTCCTCGCGCCGCGAAACGGCCAGGGCTTCCAAGGCCGCGCCGATCGAGAGGGCGATGGCGTTCTCCAGCGTCGCCTGCGCTTCCGGATCGTCCACCGCCTCGGCGGCTTCGATCACCCCGCGCAGCGCCAGCAGCCCGTCGACGCTGGGCGGAGAGGCCTTGCCCGCCGTCACCAGCGAGGAGCCCATGGAGAGATAGCGCTCCAGCACCGCCTGGTTGATCTGGACATCTATCGAGCCTTCCGACCGCTTGGCCTGCACGCCCACGGTCAACTGTCCCCGGGCGAACTTCGCCTGCGCCGCATCCCGCGCGACGCGATCCAGTCCGTCGAAGCCGGGCGGTCCGCGAAACCGGATCTCCAGGTTGCGGCCGTTGACCGAGCGCGCCTCGACGGCCCAGCTCCAATCTCCCGCCGCGCCCTCGGCGCGGCCAAAGCCCGTCATTCCGCTAAGTGGCATCCAAGACTCCACGATCGAAGGGCGGAGGGGTCGCACAGCCGACCGGGGTTTGCCAAGCTTTACGGGGCTCTGCGGCCTAATGCTCCGCCAGGTGATCGTGACCGCCGACCCGGCCGGGCCGCCAATAGCCCTCCCCGAAAATCTGGTCCTTGCCGAAGCCGCGGTCGAGCAGGTCGTGGCGCTGACGACGGATCGTACCCGTCTCGCCCAGGACATAGATGTGACCATGACCGGCCGGGGTTTGGTAGTTCGCCAGGCGCTCGATAAGGCCGGCGCTCATCGGCGCGGCCGGCGCGCCGGCGCGGGTCAGCCAGTCGATCGTCACGCCGTCGCTGGTCGCCAGCGCCTGCTTCTCGCCTTCGTCGGCCACCTCGATGATCGCATGCGCCGTGGCGCCGGCCGGCAGGGCTTCGATCATACCGAATATGGCTGGGATGCAGGTCTCGTCGCCGACGAAAAGCCGCCAGTCCGCACCCGGCCGGATCACATTGCGCCCGCGCGGGCCGAACGCACTCACCGTGTCCCCCGGCGCCGCTTCCAGCGCCCATCGCGCGCCCGGTGAGGTCTTGCTGTGGATGACGAGGTCGATGTCCGCCAGCCCACTGGCCGGGTCGTAGCGCCGGATGGTGTAATGCCGCCGCCCCAGGTTCCCCGTCAGGTCCGGCAGCAACAGCACCATGTCCTGCCCCGGCGTCGGCTCGAAGGCCTCCTTGCCCTCCACCTTCACGGTCACGCGACGCATGAGCGGTGTCACCGGAGCGGTCGCGGCCACCGTCAACCACCACTCCTTGAGGCCACGGCGGCGCATCATCTCAGCGATCTGGCTCTCGGCGGGCGGACTTTGGGCGTCTTGCGTACTCATGGGTGTCCCTTCGGCTTCGTCGCGCTCAGTTATATCGATATATCTTATGAATGTCTCGTCTGTATCTGATGGGCTGGCGCGTGCGAAGTTGGCGGTTACGGACGCTCAGGTTGGCGCCGCTACCGAGGCCGGCGCGTTCAATGCGCGGGATAACCAAAAGGACGACCTATGGACGCAGCCCCCATCCCCGCCGCACAGCTCGCCGCCAAGGCCCGCACGCCCTTTCCGGGCGAGAGCCAAGACTATCGCCTCGCCCGCCAGGCGCTGCTGGCGGAGGAGATCGAGTTCCGACGCCACATGACCCGCGTCGCGGCGCAGCGCCAGGCGCTGCCCGAGGGTCCTGTCGTCGCGAAGAACTACCGCTTCAAGGATGAGAACGGCGCCGAGCTCGGCCTGATCGACCTGTTCGGCGACAAGCAGACCTTGGTGACCTACTTTTGGATGTTCGGGCCACAGCGCGAGCGGCCCTGCCCCATGTGCACCAACTGGCTGGGCGCGGTGAACGGGAACGCCGCCGACATCAAGCAGCGTGTGGCGCTCAAGATTCTCGGCCGCAGCCCGGTCGAGCGCCAACTCGCCTTCGCCCAGGAGCGCGGCTGGCGCGATCTCGACTTCGTGCAGACCGTCGGCGACGACTATGCGCGCGACCTCGGCCTCATCAATCCGGACGGCTCGGAGAACCCGGCCCTCGTCGTCTTCCGCCTCGACGGCGACGAGGCGCGCCTCTTCTGGGCCAGCGAAATGACCCGCGAGATGGCCGATCCCGGTCAGGACCCGCGCGACGCGCCCGATATCGCTTCGCTATGGTCGATGCTCGACCTCACGCCCGAGGGACGCGGCGGCGACTGGTATCCGAAGCTAAGCTATTAGGCGGCTTCGAGCGCGTATTTCTGGGCCTCACGGGCGATCAGCACGTCGGCCAGGAGGTTGTAGGCTTCGCCCCAGGCTTCCAGCACTTCGTCGGTGGCGGCCTCGCCCAGCACATCGCGGATGGCCGGCAGCAGGGCAGCGGCCACGATCGGATAGTGCTCGGGCTTCACCTTCGTCTCGACGTGACGGTCGGCCATCTTCTCGACGGCCCCGGCCAGCGCCGGCAGGTTGTCCACATTCTGGGCGAAGGCGACGATGGCGGCGGCTAAGCGCCGCGGTTGCTCGCCCGACTGCTGGGCCGCGACATCGAACATCGCCTTGATCTCGGCGTTCACGAACAGCCGTTCATACATGCGCGTGGTGATCGCCACTCCGTGCTGCACCAGCACCGGCGCCGTGGCCTTAACGATGGTCAGGGTCTTGGGGGATAGTTCGCGCATGTTCGATTCAGGCTCCGTGTAGACACCGGCGCCTCTAGCATGCGTCCCTAGGGGCTTCCACGTCAGGAAACCTACGTAGGTCTCGCCATTTTATGGCTTCGATAACTGCGTTATATTTCACTGATACTCAGCGCATGGGCGACCGTCTGGAGTTTGTCGAAAGGAACCGGGGTGATGTCACTTCGTATCAACAGCGAGGCGCCGAACTTCACGGCCGAGACAACTGAAGGCAGGATCAACTTCCACGACTGGATCGGGGACAGTTGGGCGATCCTCTTTTCCCATCCCAAGGACTTCACCCCCGTCTGCACGACGGAACTCGGCTATATGGCCAAGCTGAAGCCCGAGTTCGATGCGCGGAACACCAAGATCATCGGTCTCAGTGTCGATCCGGTAGCCAATCACGCCCGCTGGGCCCAGGACATCGGCGAGACCCAGGGCGTCGCGCCCAACTATCCGATGATCGGCGACACCGATCTCCACGTCTCCCAGCTCTACAACATGCTCCCCGAGCAGATCGAAGGCGGCTCGGAAGGCCGCACCGCGGCTGACAACGCCACGGTGCGCACGGTGTTCATTATCGGCCCGGACAAGCGGATCAAACTGATGCTCAGCTATCCCATGACCACGGGCCGCAACTTCGACGAGATTCTGCGGGTGCTGGATTCGATCCAGCTCACCGCCCGGCATCGCGTCGCGACGCCGGTGAACTGGAAGAGTGGCGACAAGGTGATCATCGCCGGATCGGTCTCCGACGACGAGGCCAAGACGCTCTACCCGGATGGGTGGGAGGCGCCGCGCCCCTATCTGCGCATCGTGCCCGAACCGCGATAGCCTCGCGCTCTTCGAAACGAGGCGCTACGCGTCGGAACGCTAAAGCCGCTCCATCCGCAGCCAGGACCGATCACCCGCCCAGGCTCGTGAAAAGGCCATCTGCGCCGCCGCGGCGTCCACATCGCGCCCCAGAGCCGCCTCGCTACGGGCCAGGCCATAGAGGGCCCAGCCGTTGTTGGGCGTCTGCGCCAGGGCGGCCCGGAAAGCGCTGCTGGCCTCGTCGTAGCGTCCGGCCAGGAACAGCGCCGCGCCGAGCGACTGGTTCACTGGATAGTACCAGTAAGGCGGCTCCTGGTATGGAACGCCGGCCTCGATCGCGCCGGCCCTCTGATAGTGGCCGATGGCGTCGTCATAGCGGCCTTTGGCGGCCGCCATCCGCCCACGCGCCACGTTCTCGGCCAGGGCGATCAACTCCGGCGCAGGCACGCCCTGTTGGATCATCCCCTCGAACGCACCGGACTTCGCCAACGCCTGCATGGCCGCGATTTCCCGGTCAAAGCCGCCCTGGTCCCTGAGCTGGGCGTAGGCGACCGCTCTCGCATAGTGGCGCATGGCGACGGCATAGGGCAGTCGCACATCGGCCGCCGGCATGGTCAGGATGGCGCTCGGCTCGGCGAACTGGGCCATCGCCTGATAGGGTGCCGCCTCGATGACCTGAACCCATGCGATCCTGGCCGAGGTCACAGGATCCAGGATCGTCGCCAGGCGTCTCGCCTCCCCGATCGCCGTGTCCATGTCGCCGGCCATCTGGGCGGAGATGACGATGAAGTGGACGTTGTGCGGATAGTACCCGTAGCGCACCAGGCTATGGTCGTTGGCGCTGCGAATGAAGGCTTCGTCCGCTCGCGCCGCGGCGATGTTCACGCGGATCGAGTCCGCGTATCGCCCGCGGACCTGGTAGATGTGCGAGGGCATGTGGACGAGATGCGCGGCGCTCGGCGCATCCGGGCTGGAAAGCCGGTCGGCCGCGGCCTCGGCGCGCCTGGCGTCGCTGGCCTCCAGCAGATGGATGTAGAGGTGCCCGGCCTGCACGTGAGCCGGATTGCGGGCAAGAACCGTCTCGACCAGCCGCACGGCCTCACCACTTCGTCCGACCGGTGTCTTCTTGTCGGCCTCCCAATAATTCCACGGGCTGGTGTCCATCACCGCTTCGGCCGCCAGGACGGCGACGTCATCGTCGGCCGGGAAGCGTCGCGCGACCTCCAGCATGGCGTCGGCATAGGCGCCGTCGAGCGTGGCGCGGTCAGCCTGGGGATCGCGTGAATAGCGGCGGGCCACCGCCTCGATCAGCGCGCGCTCGACCGGCGAGGCCCGCTCGCGCAAGGCCATCGCTCGATCCATGGCGGCCAGCGCCGCATCGCGGTCCCGCTCGTCCATCGGCGCATTGATGTTGGGACCCAGCGCGACCGCCTCGCCCCACCAGCAACTCGCACAGTCCGGATCGAGCTTCTGAGCCTCTCTGAATGAACGGACGGCGCCCGAGTGGTTGAAGCCATAGGTCATCAGCAGACCTTGGCTGAAATAGCGCCGCGCCTGCTGATTGGACGTCGTCACGGGAAACGGCGACCTTGTCAGGTCCTCGTAGAGCGGAATGGGCCCGGCCTGGCTGGCCGGCGCCGCCACCGCTTCGGCCATAACGAGAACCCGCGCCAAGGCCCCACCCGCTCGAGGCGCGCTGCAAAGCGACGAAGCCATACGACTGGGATCCAGCGCCGCCAGGAGTTCGGGCGAGAAGCGAGCCTGGGGAGTGAAGCTTGCGAGCGAAAACCCAAGTCCGACTACGGCGACGGCGTTCAACGCGTACCGCATCCCGTTCCTCCCCAGGCAGTCGCATATCGATGATACGCGACCCATGGAGATGTCAAGCTCGCCAGGCCAGGGCGGCGCCTCGCCTACTGCGCTTTCAGCTCCGCCGCCCTCTCCTGCAGGGCCGCAGCGGCCCGCTGGCGTTCCACGGCGCGCCATTTGGCGACATTCTTCAGGTGCTCCTCGTAGGTCGAGGCGAAGACATGTCCGCCGCCGCCGTCGGCGACGAAGAACAGGTAATCGGTCTTGGGCGGATCGAGCACGGCGGCCAGCGCTGCGCGCCCTGGATTTGCGATCGCGGTCGGGGGCAGGCCCGGAATCTGGTAGGTGTTGTAGGGGTTCGAGGCGGCCATTTCCGAAGCTTTCAGGCCCCGGCCGAGCGGCTTGCCGCCGTTCAGGCCGTAGATGATGGTCGGATCGCTCTCCAGCCGCATGTTCTGGCGCAGCCGATTGACGAAGACCGCCGCCACCTGCGGACGCTCGCTGGCGATACCGGTTTCCTTCTCGACGATCGAGGCCAGGATGACCGCTTCGTCCGGCGTCTTGAACGGCAGGCCCGGCTGGCGGTTGGCCCACAGCAGGGCCAGCAGCTCGTCGCGCGCATCCATCATCCGCTTCAGCACAGCGGCGCGGTCCTCGTTCCGCTCGTACTGGTAGGTCTCGGGAAGGATGGAGCCTTCGGGCGGGGCCGGGACGACGCCGGTCAGGTCGGGCCTGGCCGCCAGCAACGCCACCGCGACCTCGGAGGTCATCCCTTCGGGGATGGTGATCTGGCGGATGACGATCTTCCCGTCGCGGATGTCGCGCAGGATCGAGGCCATGGAGGCCCGGCTCTTGAACTCGTATTCGCCGGCCTTCAGCGACTTGGCCGCGCCGGTAATCTGGGCGGCCGCGGCGAAGAGCGACTTGGACCGAATCGCGCCGGACCGCTCGAGCGTGGAGGCTATCTCGGTCAGGCCCGCGCCCTTGCGCAGCAGGACGACGCGGGTCGCGCCGCCGTCAGTGGCCGGCCCCGGCCCCTGATAGGCCCACAGCCCCGCAGCCAGCGCCAGCGCCAGCACGACGCCCAAGGTCGCCGCGGCGCTGCCGAGGATGATGCGGAGGCGGCGCATGGGGGTCAGGCCGCCGCCGTTGCGCCGGCGGCCCTTTCGCTTCGCAGAGGTTTTGCGCGGTCGGCGGCTCACGAGACCTTCTTGAAGATCACCGAGGCGTTGGTGCCGCCGAATCCGAAGCTGTTGGAAAGAGCCACGTCGATCTTCATCGGCTTGGCCTTATGCGGAACCAGGTCGATCTCGGTCTGCACCGAGGGATTGTCCAGGTTGATGGTCGGCGGCGCGATCTGGTCGCGAATGGCCAGGACCGTGAAGGCCGATTCGATCGCGCCGGCGGCGCCCAGCAGGTGTCCCGTCGCCGACTTGGTCGAGGACATGGTCACGCCCTTGGCCGCATCGCCCAGCAGACGGGTGACCGCGTTCAGTTCGATCTCGTCGCCCAGCGGGGTCGAGGTGCCGTGCGCGTTCACATAGTCGATCTCGGCCGGGGTGACGCCCGCGTCCTTGATCGCCGCCTTCATGGCGCGGAACCCGCCGTCGCCGTCCTCGGCCGGAGCGGTGATGTGATAGGCGTCGCCGGCCAGGCCATAGCCCGCCACCTCGGCGTAGATCTTCGCGCCCCGCGCCTTGGCGTGCTCGTACTCTTCCAGCACCAGGACGCCCGCGCCCTCGCCCATCACAAAGCCGTCGCGGTCCTTGTCATACGGCCGGCTGGCCTTTTCCGGGGCGTCGTTGAAGTCGGTGGACATGGCGCGGCAGGCGATGAAGCCGGCGATGCCGACCGGGCAGATGGCCGCCTCGGCGCCGCCTGCGACCATCACGTCGGCGTCGCCGTACTTGATCAGCCGGGCCGCGTCGCCGATCGCATGGGCGCCGGTCGCGCAGGCCGTGACCACCGAGTGGTTCGGGCCCTTGAAACCATGGCGGATCGAGACCTGGCCCGAAGCCAGGTTGATCAGAGCCGAGGGGATGAAGAACGGGCTGACGCGGCGCGGACCCTTCTCGAACAGCTCGACGCTGGTCTTTTCGATGGTCGCCAGGCCGCCGATGCCGGAGCCGATGATGACCCCCGTGCGGTCCTTGTCTTCCTCGGTCTGCGGGACCCAGCCCGAATCCTTGACGGCCTCGTCGGCCGCGACGATCGCATAGAGGATGAAGTCGTCGACCCGGCGCTGTTCCTTCGGCGGCAGGGTGTCGTCCGGATTGAACGAGCCTGCGACGTCCGGGCCGCCGCCGCCGCGGCCGTCCACGCGCGGCACTTCGCACGCGACCTGGCAGGCATAGTCGGTCGGATCGAAGGTGGTGATCCGGCCGGCGCCGGACTTGCCTTCGAGCAGGGCTTTCCAGGTGACCTCGGTCCCTTGACCGAGCGGGGTGATCAGACCGATGCCGGTGACGACGACGCGACGCATGAGCGGGCCTCCAAACGCAGACCGCCGCGGGCTCCGGAGAGCTTCGCGGCGGTCAAATAGTCAATGAATTCCGTAGGTTCGCCTTAGGCGCCCAGGCGCTCACCGATGAACTTCACCGCATCGCCGACGGTCTGGATGTGCTCGGCGGCGTCGTCCGGAATCTCGATGTCGAACTCTTCCTCGAAGGCCATGACCAGTTCGACGTTGTCGAGGCTGTCGGCGCCCAGGTCGTCGATGAAGCTGGCCTTCTCGGTGACCTTCTCCGGATCGGCGTCCAGGTGTTCGATGACGATCTTGCGCACGCGCTCGAGGATGTCGGACATTCGCTTAAGTCCCTTGTGTTTCGCTAAATCCATCCGCGACGGCCGACTGGATGTCAACCGTTGCGGATATACGGGTAGAGACCTTCGCCTCGCCGGTTCGGGCGGCGACGTAGCATGTTCGCCACAGCCGCGCCAGCGGGCTCAGATCATGGCCATGCCGCCATTCACATGCAGCGTTTGGCCGGTCACGTAGGCAGCTTCCTCGCTCGCCAGATAGACGCAGGCGGCGGCCACTTCCGCGCCCGTGCCGAGCCGTGCGGCGGGGATTGTGCCCATGATCTGGGCCTTTTGCTGCTCGTTGAGGGCGTCGGTCATCGGGCTTTCGATGAAGCCGGGCGCCACGCAGTTCACGGTGATGCCGCGGGTCGCCACTTCCTGGGCCAAGGCCTTGGAAAAGCCGATCATGCCGGCCTTGGAGGCGGCGTAGTTCGCCTGGCCCGGATTACCCATAACCCCGACCACCGAGGTGATGCCGATGATTCGGCCCCAGCGGCGCTTCATCATGCCGCGCATGGCTGCGCGGCTCAGTCGGAAGTAGCTCTCGAGATTGACCTTGAGGACCGCTTCCCAGTCCTCGTCCTTCATCCGCATCAGCAGGCCGTCGCGGGTGATGCCGGCGTTGGCGACCAGGATGTCGATGGGCTTTCCAGCAACCTCTTCCGCACGGCCGATCAGGCTGTCGACCGACTCGGGGTCGGAGAGGTTGGCGGGCGCCGCCGAGGTCCGCTCGCCGAGGGTCTGGGCAAGGTCCTGCAACACCGCCTCGCGGGTGCCCGACAGCACAACGTGGGCGCCGGCCGCGTGCAGCGCCTTGGCGATCTCCCCGCCAATGCCGCCGGTCGCGCCGGTGACCAGGGCGGTCTTTCCCGTCAGGTCGAACATTTCAGAGTCCCTTCGCGAAGCCTTCGAGGTCCGCCGGCGTATTCAGC
This sequence comes from Phenylobacterium koreense, assembly GCF_040545335.1. NCBI lineage: Bacteria > Pseudomonadati > Pseudomonadota > Alphaproteobacteria > Caulobacterales > Caulobacteraceae > Phenylobacterium > Phenylobacterium koreense. The sequence continues at coordinate 106,996 of NZ_JBEPLU010000002.1, read as the reverse complement.
GGCGTCGCCTCGGCGTCGGGGGCGATGCGCTTGGCCATACCCGACAGCACCTTGCCGGCGCCGGCCTCGGCGAATCGGGTCGCCCCGCCCTCGCCGGCCAGCCAGATCATGCTCTCGCGCCAGCGAACCCGGCCGGTGACCTGCTCGACCAGCAGGCGGCGGATCTCTTCCGGATCGAGGGTCGGACGGGCGGTGACGTTGGCGACCACCGGCGCGCGCGGCGCGATGATCGTAGCGTCGGCCAGCGCCTGGGCCATCTCGTCGGCGGCCGGCTGCATCAGAGGGCAGTGGAAAGGCGCCGAGACGTTGAGCGGGATCGCCCGCGCGCCCAACTCCTTGGCCTTCTCGATGGCGAGGTCGACCGCGGCCTTGTCGCCGGAGATCACCACGTTGCCGTTGTTGTTGTCGTTGGCCACGACGCAGACGCCCACGGCCGAGCCGGCCAGGGCCGCAGCTTCCGCCAGCGCCACGTCGGTCTTGGGGCCGATCAGCGAGGCCATGGCGCCGGCGCCCACCGGCACCGCGCGCTGCATCGCCTGCCCGCGCAGCTTCAGGAGCCGGGCGGTGTCGGCAAGGCTGATCGCGCCCGCCGCCGCCAGGGCCGAGTATTCGCCGAGCGAGTGACCCGCCACGAAGGCCGCCTTCTCGATCCCGACGCCGAACTCCTTCTCCAGGGTCCGGGTCACGGCCAGGGACACGGCCATCAGCGCCGGCTGGGCGTTCTCGGTCAGGGTGAGGTCGCCCTCGGGCCCTTCGCGCATCAGCGCCGAGAGCTTCTGCCCCAGCGCGTCATCGACTTCCTGGAACACTTCACGCGCCGAGCCGAAGGCTTCGGCAAGGTCGGCGCCCATGCCGACGGCCTGGCTGCCCTGGCCAGGAAAGATGAAGGCGAGGCTCATTGGCGCGTCTCCGCACTTACGATTCAGAGGCGGGAGGGTTAGGGGATATGCCAAGCCCCGGCAAGGCGGCGATAAAAATGGGAGGAAGCCGATGCGCGCCGTCATCCGGCGAAACAGGCAGCTCGTCTGCGACCAGATCGAAGCTCTGAAGCCCGACACAGGCCAGGTGCTGGTCCGCACCCTGGCCTGCGGAATCTGCGGCTCGGACCTGCACGCGCTCCACCACATGGAGCACATGATCGACCTGACCCGCCGTGCCGGCGGCCTCACGGGCGACTTCGATCCCACCGCCGACACGGTGTTCGGCCACGAGTTCTGCGCCGAGATACTCGATCATGGCGCCGGCACAAGCGGCCAGCTCAAGGCCGGCGCGCGGGTGGTATCGATCCCCGCGACCATGACCCCGGCCGGCGGCGTCGAGATGCTCGGTTTCTCCAACCGCCTGCCCGGCGGCTTCGCCGAGCAGATGATCCTCTCCGAAGCCCTGCTGCTGCCGGTCCCCAATGGTTTGCCGACCGACAAGGCGGCGCTGACCGAGCCCTTCGCCGTCGGCGCCCACACCGTCGCCAAAGCGCGCCTCGATCCGGACAGCGTGGCCTTGGTGATCGGTTGCGGCCCCGTCGGTCTGGCGGTGATCGCCGGCCTCAAGGCCAGGGGCCATGGCCCCGTCATCGCCGCCGACTACTCGCCCAGGCGCCGCAAGGCCGCTGAGGCGCTGGGCGCCGATGCTGTGATCGATCCGGCGGTCGAAAGTCCGCACGCCCGCTGGGAAGGCTTCGGCGTCCCCACCGCCCGCGCCGCCCAGAACATGGCGCGCATGATGGGAAGGAACTTCGGGCGGCCGGTGGTGTTCGAATGCGTCGGATCGCCGGGGGTCCTCCAGAGCCTGATCGAGGCCTCTCCCGCCGGGGCGCAGATCGTGGTGGCGGGCGTCTGCATGGAGACCGACCGGATCGAGCCCGCGATCGCCATCACCAAGGAAATCGAGCTGACCTTCGTCTTCGGCTACACGCCCGAGGAGTTCGCTGCGACCCTGCACGACATCGCCGAAGGTCGTATCGACGTAGAGGGCGTCGTCACCGGCACGGTAGGCCTCGACGGCGTCGCCCAGGCCTTCAAGGACCTCGGCGATCCTGAGGCGCACGTGAAGATCTTGGTTACGCCCTAAAGCTTCATGGGCGTGGCATAGCCCGTCAGTTCCAGATAGCCGCGCCCGCCCGCCGTGGTCACCGCGCCCTCCCAGTAGATCGGGCCGCCGGAGGCGCGGCTGTCCAGTTCCTGGTCGTCGAACAGGGGCTTGAGCCGCCAGACGCGCTGGCCGGCGGGCAGCCGAACCGCCAGGTTCCGCTCGACCGGATAGGTCGCCCCGGTCCTGGGGGACTTCCAGCGACGCTCGGTCGAGAAGCGCACGTCACCCGGCTTGAAGGCCGTAAGCGCGCCGTCGGGGCCGCGATAGGAGCCGCCGGCCCAAAGCGCCCTCCCCGCCCCGTCACGCACCTGGAAAGCCATTAGCGCCGCCCCGTCGTCGAGGTTCAGCCCGACCCAGTCCCAGCCCACCGCGCGCGGATCGAGCAGGGTCGAGGACCACTCCCGATCCAGCCAGGCCGAGCCGGTGACCTTGCTCCGCTTGCCGCCGCGGACGATCTGGCCCGACACCTTCAGGTGCGGGACGCTGTAATAATAGCTCGCCTGCCCGGCCGCCGGTCCCTTGCGGCTATAGCCGCCCGCCCCCTGCAGGATCGCCGGCTGGGTCGGTTGGAAGCCGAGATCCAGCGCAAAGCCCTCGCCACGCACGGCGGTCACCATGCGCCCGTCAGGCCGTCGCCGAAGCGTCCAGTCGTCGATGACCAGGTCCATGTCCTTGGTCGAGGCTTCCGCTAGCCCGAATCCCTGGCGCGCAATCCTCTGGCCGTGGAGCAATTTTCCGTTGCGGGGGTCCGACAGCGCCGCGTGCGCGAACAGTATCTGCCGGGGTGCGAAGGCGCTCGGGTTGTCCTCGCCTGCGCCAGGTCGCGAACGGAAGAACGTCACCTGGAAGCCAAGCTGCTCGCCGCCGTCGGTGGTTAGCCAACCGGTGACGTACCACCACTCGGTCCGGAAATCGGGATGCGCGCCATGATCGCCTGGAAGCCGGATGGCCGCCCCGGGAACCACCGCGCGATAGGTCGGCGCCTGGGCTGTCGCCGGCGACAGAGCCGCAAGCCCGAGGATGAGCGCGAGCAAGGCCCGGAGCATCACCAGTCCTCTCTCACCGCCCGAACGGCGTCGGCGGAGACCGCCCTGCGCCCGGCCAGCAACGCCGTCCCCGCCGCCGAGGCGATCAGCGCCAGGATCACCCCGCTCAGCAAGGCGACAGGCAGGCGCGTCTCCATGGTCCAGTGGAAGGACTGCGGGTTCACTACATGGATCAGCACCTGGCCCATCACCAGGCCCAGGGTCAGGCCGGCGATGCCCCCGATGACGCCCAGCAACAGCCCCTCCACCGCCAGCATCGACAGGATCTGGCCCCGGGTCACGCCGAGGTGCCGAAGCATGCCGAACTCCTTGGTCCGGGCCAGGGTCTGGGCCGACACAGTGGCGGCGACGCCGGCCAGCCCGACGATGATGGCGATGGCCTCCAGGCCATAGGTGACCGCAAAGCTGCGATCGAAGATGCGCAGCGCCATTTCCCGCAACGCCCGTGGCTGGGCGATCGTCAGGTGCGCGCGAAGTTCCGGCCGCAGCGCCTCTCGGATCGTCGCCTCCGCCGCGTCGACGCTGACCCCCTGATCGAGCAGGACAGACGCCTCGCCGCGGGCTTGATCGCCGGTGAGCCGGCTGTAGTCGCGACTGTCCAGGGTCACCGCACCGTGCTGACGGGCATAGTCGCGCCAGACGCCGACGACGAAGAATCGTGGCGACGCCCCGGCCTCGCCGAGCGGCAGTTCGATGCTCTGGCCGACCCGCCAGCCGTAGAGCCAACTCGCAGGCTCGGAGACATAGACCGGTACTGCGCCCGCCGGCGCCGGCGCCACCCGCCCGATCATCGGCGGAGCTCCGGGCCCCAGCCCGCCCTCTGGCCGGGCGATCAGGGCGACGGGCGGCTGGTCCGCCGAGACCCGCAACGGGACGGTCCGCATGAAATAGATTCCCCGCACGCCGGGCGCCTGCGCCAGACGCTTCTGGTCGTCAGGGTCGAAGCCGCCGCCCAGGCCGGTCCCCTCGGTGCGAAGATAGAGGTCCGCTGGCAGGACCTGATCCAGCCACGCCTCGACCGAGCCGCGGAAGCTCCAGACCATCACCGCCATGGCGACCATCAAGCTCGTGCTGGCGACCACGCCGCATAGCGCCACCGCGGCCTGGGACGGCGCGCCCCATAGGCGCTTGATCGCCAAGTCCACTCCGACCACGCCGCTGGCGTGTCGTCGCGCCGGGGCAAGCAGCGTCCGCGCCAGCCAGGGTGTGGCGACAATACCGCCGGCGAGCAACAGCGCCATCGACAGGTATCCGAAGAGCGGTATCCCGCCGATCGCTGGCGCCAGGGCCGACACTCCGCCGGCCACGACCAGGGCGACCGCGGGCCATATCGGCGGCGTGCGCCGCGGGTCGATGGCGTCACCAAGGTTCTTGAGCGCGACCGCCGGCTGGGCCGAAGCCGCTTCCCTGGCCGGTACAAAGCTGCCGGCGACCGCCGTCACGATCCCCAGCAACAGGAAGAACGAGGCTGCTCCCAGCGAGACGACCAGTTCTGGCCGGCTGTCGCCGAAATAGCCGCCGCCGAGATCGCCGCCCATCACGCGCAGCGCCGCCGCCGCCAGCCCCACGCCAAGCAGCACCCCGGCGAACCCGCCGACCAGTCCGACGCAGAGGCCCTCGGCCAGCACCTGGCGCAACAGGCCCCGGCGGCGCACGCCCAGGACCCGCAGCAGCGCGAACTGCGGCCGCCGCCGCGCCACCGACAGGGACTGCGCCGAATAGACGAGGAAGCCGCCGGTCAGCAGCGCCATCATCGCCAGCATGTTCAGGTTGACCCGATAGGCCCGACTCAGGGCGTCGCTGCGGCGGGCCTCGGCCTCGGCGCTCACTACCTGGGCGTCGGCCGGAAGCTCTTTCGCCAGCCTCTCGGCGATCTGCTGGACGTCGGCTCCGGGCGCGGCCCGCAGGTCGAGGCGTTGCAGGCGCCCCAGTTGGCCGAGCCGCCATTGGGCCGCGGCGATGTCCAGCACCGCCACCCGCTTCCCCTCCGCGACGCCCGGCAGCACGCCGGCGATCCGGAACGAAGCGCGGCGCGGGCCGACCGCCAGTTCGATGCGCTCGCCGACCTTGCGCCCTGCCAGCGCCGCCGACGACAGGAAGACCGCATCCTCGTCGAAGACGGCGTCGGGCGTCGGTCCGCCCCGTGCGTCGGCCAGCGGCCGCCCGACCAGCGCCGGCGTCACCCGCGCCGCGCGCAGGACGTCCAGGCCCAGCACCGTGAGGCCTTCGTCGGGACGGTCGGTGACCGCGTCCAACTCGACCACGGGGCTGGCCATCGCAACGCCCTCGGCGCGCGCCGCGACCGGATAAAGGTTCTCTGCGAAGCCGAAGGGCGTGGTGGCCCGGATCTGCAGTTGCGCCTCGCCATTGACCGCGCTGACGGCCTTGGAAAACTCGCTAAGCGCCGAGGCGTTGACCAAGTGCACCGCCAGCCCCAGCGCGACGCCGATGGCGATCGCGATCGCTGCGGTCACCACGCGGCCCGGATGGGCGCGCCATTCGCCGAGCACCATCCAGCGTGCGGCCAGCGTGCTTTGCCTAGCCATGACGCGCGACCAGCCCGCCCCGTCCGAGGATGAAGGTCCGGTCCGCGGCCGAGGCGGCGATTTCCGAGTGGGTGACCAGGACAACGGCTGCGCCGGCCTCCCTGGCCTTGCCCGCGAACACCTCCAGCACCCGCGCGGCGGTGTCGGGATCGAGGTTGCCGGTCGGCTCGTCGGCGAGCAGCAGGGTCGGACGATGGATCAGCGCCCTGGCGATCGCCACGCGCTGCATCTCTCCGCCTGAGAGTTCCTTGGGATAGGCCTGGGCGCGCCCTTCGAGCCCGACCTCGGCCAGCAGGGCGGCGGCGCGCTCCAGAGCCTCCCCTTCACGCGCGCCCTGCAAGGCCAGCGGCAGAGCCACGTTCTGCGCCAGGTCCAGATGCGGAAGAATGTGGAAGGCCTGGAAGACGAAGCCGACCTTGTCGCGCCGCAGGCGCGTGCGGGCGTCCTCGTCCAGGCGAGCGATGTCGACGCCATCGATCGCCACCTGTCCCCGGTCGGGGGCGTCCAGCCCCGCGATGAGGTTCAGGAGCGTCGACTTCCCGACCCCCGATTCGCCCATGATCGCGATGAATTCGCCAGGGGCCAGTTCGAGGTTCAACCTCTCGAACAGCACCCGCCCACCGGGGACCGACTTGGCGAGATCTGAAAGCGAAAGCGCAGGGGGCGGCATGGCCGGAACCTAGCCCGTGACGCCCCCTGCGCGCACTCTATTTGGCCGGTTCTTTCGGCGGCATCTTGCGCTGGGCCAGGGCGGTGCAGGCCGCGACGCCCAGGGGACCATCTTCCCCATAGATGCGGCAGTCCCCAACGGCCACGCCGTCGTCGGCTCCGTGGTAGGCGGTTTCGAAGCCGATCCATTCGGTGGTCGGCAGGCGGTGCAGGTAGAGCGTCACGTCGGAGTTGATGTAGCCCAGCCCCTTGTCGCCCGCATGGGTCAGGGGACTGACGAAGTCGCAGGCGACCGCGACGCGCTGGAACGGGGTGAGAGCCTCGCCCTCGACGATCTCGCGGACCTCGCTCATCCAGGTGCGGCGTTGCTCGGCCGTGCCGAAGCCGCCGCTCAGCGAGCGCATCGCCCACATGCCGCCCATGCCGCGGCCATCGGCCGGCGGCTCGATCTCCGCGGGCAGCGGGACCTTCCAGGGCTCCGGCTTCCAGACCACGCCGTCGGCGTTCTCCGTGCGGCGGAGAAACTGGCACGAGGCGCGCGCCATGGAGACGCCGCCGGAGATGAACTCGGCGTCCACCACGCGGATGCGACCGCCTTCGCGCACGACCGTCGTCTTCACCTCGATAGGGTCGAAGCCGGGCAGCCGGTACATGTCGACGGTGAGCCGGGCCGGAAGGAATTCCGGATCTCCGTGCTTCTGCTCAAGAACAAAGCCGAGAAGGCCGATAATGACCCGTCCATGGAGCGATTGAGGATTCCAGGGACCACGGCTGGCGGGAGTCGGGACGTAATATTGACCGTCCCTTTTGAAAAAGGGTTCGTTTGCCATCGGGCGCGACCATGACGGATTCCCGGTTGCCGGCCTAGACCTTTGAGCGAACCTTCACCAGAGCGTCGAGTTCTCCCAGCAGCCTGTCCCACGCAGCCTGGGTTTCGGCCGTCCACGCATCCCCCAGCTTGTCGCGCACGGTCTCCATCACGACTGGAAAGAAGCTCGCGAACACCTTGGGCGGAACGCCGATGTTCTCGTGGTTCACCACCTCGGCGCGGATCATGTTCGGTGCGTAGTGGCCCGTGCTCTCCAGATCGAGCAAGGTCTCGAACACCACCGCCAGCATCTCGCCGCGGGCCGCGCCCCTGACGTCGTTGATGAACAGCGCCTCCATCTCCGGCGAGCGCGCGAAAAGGCGCTGATAGACGGTCGAGGTCGGATCGCCTTCACGCTCGGCCAATTCGGCGAGACTGGCGGCTACTGGGCGCGTTTCAATCATTTCTCGGGTTCCTCCCCCAGGGACGAACCTTACGCCTGACGCGGCGCGTTAAAAGCCCGGTCGTGCCTCGACCGCGCGCGCATGGACCGGCTCGCCGCACTCGGAGCAGGTCTGCACCGCATGAAAGTCGCATCCGCAGGCCTTGTGCCGCAGCAGCATGGGCGGCCCCTCCGCGCCCGCATAGTGCTGGTCGCCCCAATGGACGATGGCCAGGATCACCGGATAGAGGGCCAGCCCCTTCTCCGTCAGCCGATACTCGTGGCGCGGCGGCCGTTCCTGGTACTGCGAACGATAGAGGACGCCCTCGTCGGTCAGCAGCTTCAGCCGATCGGCGATGATCGTCCGCGAGATTCCCAGCCGCTCCTGAAAGCCCTCGAACCGGCGAACCCCCAGGAAGCAGTCACGCAGGATCATCAGCGTCCAGCGGTCGCCGATCACCGCCACCGACCGCGCCACCGAGCAGCGCTCGCCTGCCAGGTCGTCCCATTTCATCGGCCGGCCCTTTCGCCATTGACCAGGTCCAGTTTCGATACCATGGTCAATCCAGAAAATAAACTCACTGGAGAAACGCCATGGCGGCATGCCTGGTTGTCGGCGCTGGAGACGGTGTCGGCGGTGCTATCGCGCGCGCCTTCGCCGCCGAAGGGCTGGAGGTCTGCGTCACGCGCCGCGCGCGCAACATGGACCAGCTCGAAGAGCTTGCGGCCACCATCCGCGCCAAAGGCGGAAAGGCCCACCCCTACGGCGTCGACGCCCGCTCCGAAGAGGAAATGATCGCCCTCTTCGATCGCATCGAGGCCGAGGTCGGCCCCCTGGAGGTCGTGGTCTTCAACATCGGCGCGAACGTCCGCTTCGACCTGACCGAAACCACCTCACGGGTGTTCCACAAGGTCTGGGAGATGGCCTGCTTCGCCGGCTTCCTGACGGCCCGGGAGGCGGCGCGGGTCATGACGCCCCGCGGCAAGGGGACGATTCTTTTCACCGGCGCGACCGCATCGGTCCGCGGCCGCCAGGGCTATTCGGCCTTCGCTGCGGCCAAGCACGGCCTGCGCGCCGTCGCCCAGTCCGCCGCCCGCGAACTCGGGCCCCAGGGCGTCCACGTGGCGCACGTGGTGGTCGACGGGGCCATCGACGGTGTCTTCGCCCGCACCAACATCGCCGACCGCGAAGAGCGCCTCGCCCGCGACGCGATCCTCAAGCCCGAAGACATCGCCACCAACTACGTGTGGCTGCACAAGCAACAACGCTCGGCCTGGACGCATGAACTCGATCTGCGCCCCTGGTCGGAGGCCTGGTAAGGAGAGCCTATGCCCAAGACCGTCGAGTTCATCTTCGATTTCGGCAGCCCCAACGCCTATCTGGCCAGTCGCGTCCTGCCGGACATCGCTGCGCGCACAGGCGCCGAACTGCTCGTCACGCCCTGTCTGCTGGGCGGGATCTTCAAGATCACCGGCAACCAGTCGCCCGTCACCGCCTTCGCCGAAGTCCATGGCAAGCTGGCTTACGAAGCGCTGGAAACCCGGCGCTTCATCGAGAAGCACGGCCTGGCCGAATACCGCGCCAATCCGTACTTCCCGGTCAACACCCTGCTGATCATGCGCGGCCTGATCGCGGCCGGCCGGATGGGGGTGAAGGACGCCTATCTGGAGGCGGTCCTGTCGGGCATGTGGGAGCGCGGCCTGAAGATGGACGATCCCCAGGTCGTCGCACAGGCGCTCACCGAGGCCGGGCTGGACGCCAAGGCGATCCTCGAAGCCACCCAGGACCCCGAGGTGAAGGCCGAGCTGCTGGCCAACACCGAGCGCGCCGCAGCCCGCGGCGTCTTCGGCGTCCCGACCTTCTTCGTCGACGACGAGATGTTCTTCGGCAAGGAGCGCCTGGGCCAGGTCGAGGCCGAACTGGCCGCCTGATCGCTTAGGAGAAGAAAGGGCTCAGGTTGCGGCGGATCCGTTCCAGCACGGGTTCGTCGCTGTCCTCGATCTCGAAGACCTGACCGGTGATGGTCTCGAAGGCCTGGATGTAGACCGCCGCGGTCTCCACCAGCATCGCCTCCGGGATCTCCGGGATCGGGTCATTGTAGGGATCGCAGCGCTCGGCGACCCAGGCGCGCACGAAGTCCTTGTCGAAGCTCTCGGGGCGCAGGCCCTGCTCGAACCGTTCGCGATAGCTCTCGGCGAACCAGTAGCGGCTGGAGTCCGGCGTATGAATCTCGTCGGCCAGCACGATCTGGCCGTCGGCGTCGGTCCCGAACTCGTACTTGGTGTCGACCAGGATCAGCCCACGCTGCGCCGCGATCTCCTGGCCGCGCGTGAACAGCGCCAGCGCGTAGTTCGACAGCGTGTCCCACTGTTCCTGGGTCAGCAGCCCCTGTTCGACGATCTGCGCCGGGGTCAGCGGCTCGTCGTGCCCGCCGTCGAAGGCCTTGGAGGTCGGGGTGATGATCGGGTGCGGCAGCTTCTGATTGTCGCGCATCCCGTCCGGCAGGCGATGGCCGTACATCTCGCGCTCGCCCTTCTTGTAGAGCGTCAGGATCGAGGTGCCCGTCGTGCCGGCCAGGTAGTCCCGGACCACGATCTCCACCGGCAGGATGTCCAGTCGCCGCCCGACGACGACGTTGGGGTCCGGATAGGCCAGGACGTGGTTGGGACAGATGTCGCCGGTCCGTTCGAACCAGAAACGCGCCGTCTGGGTCAGCACCTGCCCCTTGAATGGAATCGCCGCCAGGATGCGGTCGAAGGCGCTGATCCGGTCGCTGGCGATGATGATCCGCCGCCCGTCCGGCAGGTCGTAGTTGTCCCGCACCTTGCCGAAATAGGGGTTCGGCAGTTCGGGGATGTGAGCCTCGCGCAGGACGCGATGGGCGTTGCGGGCCAGGGCCGCCTTGTCCATGGGATGATCCGTTCCGGAAGTCGTAGCGGCTTCTAGCCCGCAAGCGCGCGGAAGACAAAGGCCAGCGGCGCTCCTATAGTCGCGGCGCTCCGGAGGATCCCCATGCGTCGTCTCGCACTCGCCGCCGCCGTCGCGGCCCTCGCCGCCACCCCCGCGTTCGCCGCGCTGAAGGAAGGCGTCAAGGCCCCCGACTTCACCGCCCCGGGCTTCCAGGCCGGCAAGCCGATCAACTTCTCCCTGGCCCAGGCCCGTAAGGCCGGCCCGGTGGTGCTCTACTTCTTCCCGGCAGCCGAAACCGCCGGCTGCAATCTGGAAGCCCGCCTGTTCGCCGAATCCATCGACCAGTTCAAAGCCCAGGGCGCGACGGTGATCGGCGTCACCGCCGGCAACCTCGACAAGCTGGCCGCCTTCTCGGCCGATACCGAGAAGTGCTCCGGCAAGTTCCCGGTCGCCGCCGACCCCAGCGCCAAGATCGCCGCCCAGTACGACGCGACCCTGGCCGTGAAGCCGGGCTGGTCGAACCGCACCTCCTACGTCATCGCCCCGACCGGCGAGGTGATCCACGCCTATTCGGACCTGAAGGCCAACGACCACGTCGCCGAAACCCTCGGCGCGGTGAAGGCCTGGCGCGCCAGCCACCCGAAGTAAGCCCTTCCCCGCTGGCGAGGCTATTACTCGGTGTCATCCCGGTTTCGGTCGCAAGACCGAAGACCGGGACCCATGAACACCAGATCATGCAGGGCTTGGCGTCGATCTCCGCCAAGCTTTCCATCCTCGGCGCGTACGGGTCCCGGCCTTCCGCTTCGCTCCAGCCGGGATGACACTGAACGATGCGCCTCGGCCTTCCCGTGACAGGGCGGCCGTCCCCGCCCAAAAAACCTTGCCCTGAACTCGGTTTTCCCGTACTAGCCCGCCTCTTCACGGAAGGCGGTCTTGGGCCGGAACGCAATAGGATCGGGAAACTCCCGATCGCCGCGCCGCAAGAGCCATCGTTTCCGACGCGACCCGGCGTCGGACGCGCCGCCCTCCACAAGGGAAAAGGAACCATGGCGCTCTACGAGCACGTTGTTATTTCGCGGCAGGACATCTCGCCGCAACAGGCCGAAGCCCTCAACGACCAAATCAAGGCTCTGATCGAAGAAGGCGGCGGCTCCGTCGCCAAGATCGAGTACTGGGGTCTTCGCAACCTCACCTACCGCATCAAGAAGAACCGCAAGGGGCATTACTCCCTGCTCGCCATCGACGCCCCTCCGGCGGCGGTGAAGGAGATGGAGCGCCAACTGTCGCTGAACGAAGACGTTCTGCGCACCCTGACGGTCCGCGTCGATGAACTCGACCTGGAGCTCTCCCCCATCCTGGCTCGCCGCGATCGTGATCGCGAACCGCGCCGTGAAGAATTCCAGTCCTAAGAAAGGGAGGGTTCAATATGACTGATGAAACCTCCGCCGCCCCGGCGGCCGCGGCTCCCCGCCGTCCGTTCTTCCGTCGCCGCAAGGTTTGCCCGTTCTCGGGCGCCAACGCGCCGAAGATCGACTACAAGGACGTGAAGCTGCTGCAGCGCTACGTCTCCGAGCGCGGCAAGATCGTGCCCTCGCGTATCACCGCGGTGTCGGCCAAGAAGCAACGCGAACTGGCCAAGGCCATCAAGCGCGCCCGCTTCCTCGCCCTCCTGCCCTACGTCGTGAAGTAAGGGAGGACAGCACATGAAAGTTGTTCTGCTCGAACGCGTCGAAGGCCGTGGCGGCCTGGGCGATGTGGTCACCGTCAAGGACGGCTTCGCCCGCAACTACCTCCTGCCCCGTCAGAAGGCCCTGCGCGCCACCGCCGCCAACCTGAAGGTCTTCGAGGCGCAACGCGCCGAGATCGAAGCCCGCAACCAAAAGGCCAAGGAATCCGCCGGCAAGGCCGGGGAAGCCCTGGACGGCGCCTCGTACGTCATGATCCGTCAGGCGGGCGAGACCGGCCAACTCTACGGTTCGGTCACCGGCCGTGACGTGGCTGACGTCGTCAACGCCGAAGGCGGCAAGATCGACCGCTCGATGGTCGTCCTGGACAAGCCGCTGAAGACCCTCGGCCTGCATCCCGTGAAGGTTCGCCTGCACGCGGAAGTGGCGGTGACGATCAACGTCAACATCGCCCGCAGTCAGGACGAAGCCGACCGTCAAGCCCGCGGTGAGAACGTGATCGCCTCGCAATTCGAGGAAGACCGTCTCGCCGACGAGCAAGCCGCCCAGGACATGCTGGAAGGCGGCGCTGGTCAGCAAGAAGGCGACTTCGGCGAGCAATAAGCCCGTCGAAAGCTTCTGCAAGCGTTCAAGCGGCGCGGATCCTCTAAGGTCCGCGCCGCTTTTATTTTGCCTTCAAGCTGCGCTTTGAAGAACGGCGTTGCATTTATGTCATTTCGCTGACGCGCCCTAATTCCTACTGTCCCCGTAGGGCCAAAAACAACCTTCCCGATTCACGGGCACAACTGGGGAAATCAATGAAGTATCGCGCGTACCTGCTCGCCGCAGCGTCGGCGGCGAGCCTTGTCTCGGCCGAAGCATTCGCTCAAACCGCCACGAACAACGTCGAGGAACTGGTCGTCACCGGCACCCGCACGGTCGGCCGCTCCCGCCTCGAAACCCTGGCGCCGGTCGACGTCGTTTCCGCCCAGGCCCTCCAGCAACGCGGCACGACCGAACTGGCGACGGCGCTTGCGACCGCCGTTCCCTCCATCACCTTCCCGCGCCCGTCGAACACCGACGGCACCGACTCCATCCGCCCGGCCACCCTGCGTGGCCAGGGCCCGGACCAGACCCTCGTCCTGGTCAACGGCACGCGCCGGCACGCCACCGCCCTGGTGAACACCAACGGCTCGGTGGGCCGCGGTTCGGCCGCCGTCGACCTGAACGCGATCCCGTCCACCGCCATCGACCGCATTGAGGTTCTGCGCGACGGCGCCTCGGCCCAGTACGGCTCCGACGCCATCGCCGGCGTCGTCAACATGCGCCTGCGCGAAGCGGCCAGCGGCGGCGGGCTCTCCGTCACCTACGGCGCCTATGTCACCAGCTTCGACGGCTACTATGGCCGCGACGACGACATCACCGACGGCCGCACCACCACGGTCTCGGGCTGGCAGGGTCTCAGCCTCTTCGGCGACGGGTTCCTCACCGTGTCGGCCGAGTATCGCAGCCGCGAGCCGACCAACCGCAGCGATATCGACGTCCGGGTGACGCCGAACCGCATCACCTCCCGCTTCGGCGACGGCGAGACGGACGACCTCTCGCTCTACCTGAACGCCGGCAAGCCGCTGAACGACGTCTGGGAGCTCTACGGCTGGTACGGCTATCAGCATCGCGACGCCTCCGGCGCCGCCACCTTCCGCCTGCCCACCGACACCCAGCAGAACGTGCTGTCGGTCTATCCGAACGGCTACCTGCCCTATCTGACCACCGACACCGAGGACAATAGCGCGGGCCTGGGCATTCGCGGCGAGATCGCCGGCTTCAAGACCGACATCAACGTCGTCTACGGCAAGAACGACATCGATTTCGGCGTCCAGAACACGATCAACCCGTCCTTCGGCGCGGCGTCTCCGACCTCGTTCCAGGCCGGTGGCCTCACCTATGACCAGATCGTCGTCGGCGCCGACTTCAGCCGCGCCTTCGACGTCGGCTTCGCCGGTCCGCTGAACGTCGCCTTCGGCCTCGAGGCGCGCAAGGAGACCTACAAGATCAACCAGGGCGAGGAAGCCTCCTACGCCCGCGGCCCGATCGGCGGCGTGAGCTTCGGCTCCCGCGGCTTCACCGGCTTCACCCCGTCCAACGAGGTGGACGTCGATCGCGACAATGTCGGGGTCTATCTGGACCTGGAAGGCGAGGTCATCGACAACCTGACCCTGTCGGCCGCCGTCCGCTACGAGGACTATTCGGACTTCGGCGACACCACGACCGGCAAGTTCGCGGCGCGCTATGACTTCACGCCGGAATTCGCCATCCGCGGCGCGATCTCCAGCGGCTTCCGGGCGCCCGCCCTGCAGCAGCAGTACTTCACCTCGACCTCGATCCTCTACATCGACAACGTTCCCTACGAGACCGGCACCTATCCGGCGACCAGCCCGGTCGCCCGGGCTCTGGGGGCCGAGCCGCTGAAGGCCGAGACTTCGGACAACTACGCCCTCGGCTTCGTCTTCCGGCGTGGCGCCTTCGAACTCACCGTCGACGGCTACAAGATCGACGTGCAGGACCGGATCGTCCTCTCCGAAACCCTGACCGGCAGCCCGACCGCCGTGCCGGGCTCCAACGGCCGGGTGATCTACGACCTGCTCTCGCCGCTCGGCGCCACGGCCGCGCGCTTCTTCATCAACGGTGTGGACACCGAAACGGTCGGCGTCGACGTGGTCGCGCGCTACCGCATCGTGGACGATCAGGCCGGGACCTTCGACTTGACCGCGGCAGGCAACTACAACGACGTGGACGTGACCAAGACCCCGGTCACCAAGGAGAGCATTCTCCCCACGCCGACTTCGCTGTTCGCCCGCCAGGCTGTCCTGCGCTTCGAAGACGGCACGCCCAAGCACAAGCTGACCCTGCAGGGCGACTGGAACCGCGAAGCCTGGGGCGCGACCGTGCGGACCACCTTCTACGGCGACGTGCTCTCGCCGGGCGTTGCGGCTGACGGCAGCGCCGACAACAACACCGGCACGCGTGGCCTGGTGGACATCGAAGGCCGCTACACCTTCCCGATCGGGGTGACCGTCTCGCTGGGGGCGGACAACCTGTTCGACGTCTATCCCCGCCAGATCATCCCGTCGCAGAACACCACCTCCGCGGCGCCGTTCTCGTCGTTCTCGCCGTTCGGCTTCAACGGACGGTTCGTCTACGGACGTCTCGCCTACCGCTGGTAAGCCGGGCCACGACCGAAACTGACGCGGCGCGGGGGACAATCTCCCGCGCCGTTTTCGTTTTCCACGCTGTCCACAGCCCACCTCAAAGCTGTGAGCGGCTTGGCGGCGGCGGCAGACCGACCCTCGGTGGTTTCGCTATGATCATTCCCCCATGGCTATCGTCCCAGCCCTCGACCTCCGCCCGCCCCAGAACGACGCCGCGATCCCGCACGCGCCGGCCAATATCGAGGCCGAACAGGCGCTGCTCGGCGCCCTGCTCTACGACAATGCCGCCTTCGAGCGGATCGGCGACTACCTGCAGGCCCGGCACTTCTACGAGCCGTTCCACCAGCGGCTGTTCACCGCCATCGAGTCCGCGGTGCGCAAGGGCCAACTCGCCGAGCCGATCCTCCTGGCCGAGCAGTTCAGCCGCGATCCGGCCTTCGAGGAATTGGGCGGCATCCGCTATCTGGCAGATCTCGTCGACCGCGCCCCGCCCGCGGCCAACGCCGCGGACTACACGCGGGCGGTCTATGACCTCGCCCTGCGCCGCGACCTGATCCGCATCGGCGGTGAAATCGCCCTCCAGGCCCAGCAGGGCGACGCCGAGCGCTCGGCCCGCGACCAGATCGAGGCGGCCGAGGCGCAGCTCTTCACCCTCGCCGAGGCGGGCGGGAACAATCAGGGCTTCGTGACCTTCTCCGAAGCGGTCCACGGCGCCGTCACCCTGGCCGCCGAAGCCCACGCTCGCGACGGCGGTCTGGCCGGGATCTCCACCGGCCTCCTCGACCTCGACCGCAAGATCGGCGGCCTGCATCCGTCCGACCTTCTGATCCTCGCCGCGCGCCCCTCGATGGGTAAGACCTCGCTGGCCTGTAACATCGCCTTCGACGTCGCCCGCAACTACGCCTGGGAGCCGCAGCCGGACGGCACGAAGAAGACTGTCGCCGGCGGCGTGGTGGCGTTCTTCTCGCTCGAAATGTCCGCCGACCAGCTCGCCATGCGCCTGCTCGCCGAAGTGTCGGGCGTCTCCGGCGACCGGCTGCGCAAGGGCGAGATCGACGCGGTGGAGTTCGGTCGCATCCGCGACGCGGCATTGGAAATCCAGGACGCCCCGCTGTTCATCGACGCCACCGGCGGCATCACCATCGCCAAGCTGGCCGCCCGGGCGCGACGCCTGAAGCGGACTCACGGCCTCGACCTCATCGTCATCGACTACCTGCAGCTCGTCACCGGCGGCGATGGCCGCAACGACAACCGGGTGCAGGAAGTCTCGATGATCACCCAGTCCATGAAGGCCCTGGCCAAGGAACTTGCGGTTCCGGTCATCGCCCTCTCACAGCTCTCCCGCCAGGTGGAAAATCGCGAGGACAAGCGGCCGCAGCTCTCCGACCTGCGGGAATCCGGCTCGATCGAGCAGGACGCGGACATGGTCATGTTCATCTACCGCGAGAGCTACTATCTCGGCCGCTCCGAGCCGCGCGAAGGCACGCCCGAGCACCTGACCTGGCAGGAGGAGATGGACAAGGTCCGCGGCACCGCCGACGTGATCATCGCCAAGCAGCGTCACGGCCCCATCGGCACGGTGAAGCTCTCCTTCAACGAAGACATCACCAAGTTCGGCAACCTCGCCCGCGACGGCTACTACGACCCGCACTGAGTTGGGGTGATCGCCCCAGGTCGACGTCATGCAGAATGGAATAGGCCTGGGGGTCGCGTAGCCGGCCATGCTCGGCTATGGAGCGCCGATGCCGTTCCCCACCGCCGCCCGTCTCACCATCGACCTCGATGCGCTGGCCCGCAATCTCGCGGTCCTGCGGATCGCCGCCGGGGGCGCGCAGGCCGCGCCGGTGATCAAGGCCGACGGTTACGGCCTCGGCGCTGGCCCGATCGGCAGGCGACTGTGGGCCGAAGGCTGCAAGGCCTTCTTCGTCGCCCGCCTGTCGGAGGGCGAGAGCCTGCGGGCCGAGCTTGGCCCGAACCGGCCGGCGACCATCTACGTCCTCGATGGATTCATTCCGGGCGCTGGCTCTCGGCTGATCGCCGCCGACCTGACCCCGGTGCTGGCCAGCCTGCCGCAGATCGACGCGGCCTCGGCCTTCGCGGCCGCACAAGGGCGAGCCCTGCCCGTGGCCCTGCAGGTCGACACCGGCATGAACCGCCAAGGGCTCGCTCTCGATGAGGCCAAGGCCCTGGCCGCCTCGCCCGACCGCCTGCGCCATCTCGATGTACGCCTGCTGATGAGCCATCTCGGCTCGGCGACCGATCCGGCCGACGCCCGCAACGCGCTTCAACGCTCGCGCTTCGACGCCATCCGCCCGCTATTCCCGAAGGCCCAGGCCAGCTTCGCGGCTTCCGCCGGCATCATGCTCGGCCCCGACTATCGCGCCGAGCTGATCCGGCCGGGCATCAGCCTCTATGGCGGCGGCCCGGAAGAACGCCCGGACGACCGACTGGAAGCCGTCGCCACCTTCGAAGCGCCCATCCTCTACATTCGCAGCGTCGCTCCCGGCGAGATCATCGGCTACGGCTCTTCGGTCGTCGCCACGCGTCCCATGCGGCTCGCGATCATCGCCGCCGGTTATGCGGACGGCATCATCCGGTCGAGCGGCAAGGGCGGCGGTTACGCCTGGTTCGCCGGCGCGCGCCGGCCGCTGGTCATCGTCACCATGGACCTGATCGCCATCGACATCGGCGATGATCCGGCCGCCATCGGCCAGTATGTGGAGCTATTGGGAGAAAACGTGCCGATAGACGAGGCCGCCGAGGCCGCCGGCACGGTCGCCCACGAGTGTCTGGTCCGCCTCGGCGGCCGCGCCGAACGGGTCTATGTCGGCGCGGTCTGAGCTAGACTGACCGCTTCTTCGAATCACGGAGCGACCATGGCCCGCGACGGCGCCGTCTATGTCTGCCAGTCCTGCGGCGCGGTGCAGAGCAAGTGGGCTGGCCAATGCCCGGCCTGCAACGCCTGGAACACCCTGGTCGAGGAGGTCCAGAGCCGCCCACCGGGCGCGCTGGCCCCCAGCAAGGCCTCGCGCGCCAGAGGTTTGAGTTTTCAAGGACTTGAGGACGCCGTCGAGGCGCCGCCACGCCTCTCGACCGGGGTCGAAGAGTTCGACCGTGTGTGCGGCGGCGGCGTGGTTCCCGGCTCGGCCATCCTGTTGGGCGGCGACCCCGGCGTCGGCAAGTCCACCCTGCTGCTGCAGGTCGCGGCCAACGCGGCCCGCCGAGGCGTCCGCTGCGCCTACATCTCGGGCGAAGAGGCCATCGAGCAGGTGCGCGGTCGCGCCCAGCGCATGGGCCTGGGCGACGCCCCGGTGCGCCTGGCGGCCGAAACCTCCCTGCGCGAGGTCCTCGACGGCCTGAAGCGCGAGAAGTTCGATCTGGTGGTGATTGACTCGATCCAGACCATGTGGAGCGACGCCCACGAGGCCGCGCCCGGCTCGGTCACCCAGGTCCGCGCTGCGGCAGGCGAACTCGTGCGAATGGCGAAGAAGCAGTCCGTCGCCATGATCCTGGTCGGCCACGTCACCAAGGACGGCGCCATCGCCGGCCCGCGGGTCGTGGAGCACATGGTAGACGCCGTCCTGACCTTCGAGGGCGAGCGCGGCTATCCGTTCCGCATCCTGCGAGGCGCCAAGAACCGCTTCGGCGCGACCGACGAGATCGGGGTCTTCGAGATGGGCGACGCCGGCCTCGGCGAGGTCAGGAACCCGTCGGCTCTTTTTCTCGACACCTCGGGCGAGCGCGCCGCGGGCGCGGCGGTGTTCGCCGGGATCGAGGGCTCGCGGCCGGTTCTGGTGGAGTTCCAGGCCCTGGTCGCACCGTCCGCCTACGGCACGCCCCGGCGCGCCGTGGTGGGCTGGGATTCCGGACGCCTGGCCATGGTCCTGGCCGTGCTGGAAGCTCGCTGCGGGCTCTCCCTGGGCGACCGCGACGTCTATCTGAACGTAGCCGGCGGCCTGCGCGTCACCGAGCCGGCGGCCGACCTAGCCGCTGCCGCCGCCCTCGCCTCCTCGGCCCTGGACGAGGCCCTGCCTCAGGACTGCGTGGTCTTCGGCGAGATCAGCCTCTCGGGCGATATCCGCCCCGTCAGCCGGATGGACTCCCGCATGCGCGAGGCCGCCAAGCTCGGCTTCAAGCACGTGCTCGGCCCCCAGGACCTGGATGCGAACGGCATGAAAGTCACCGGCGTGACGCGCCTCGGAGACGCCATCCGCCGCATCGGCGACAACCAGTGGGAGTGAGCCCCTTGCCCTGGTTCGACATCGTCGTCCTTTCGATCCTCCTGGCCTCGGCGGCGCTGGGCTTCTTCAGCGGCGCGACCCGCGAGATGGTCCGCGCCCTCTCCTTCGTGCTGGCGGCCGTCATCGCGATCTACGGGCTACGCTGGACCGCCCCGCTGGCGAGGGAAAGCATCGATCCGGATTGGCTCGCCTCCGTGGTGGCCGGCCTCGTGGTCTTTGTCGTCGTGTATGCGACATTGCGTATCACCGGGGGCGCCATGGTGCGCGGGGTGCACAACACCCATGTGCTGGGCGTGCTGGACCGCACGATCGGCCTGGGATTTGGGGTTCTGCGCGCGCTTGTCGTGCTCGGCGCTCTCCACCTGGCCTTCGAAGCGGCCACACCGCCGGACCGGGTGCCGAAATGGATGACCGGTGCGGCGTTTTATCCGCTGACCAGCGCTTCGGCTCATATCCTAAAGGCCTTTGCGCCCAAGGGCTTAGACATGGCAGACAGGCTTGCGCCGTCCATAGGCGGCGCGGTTCTTGACGGTTCGGCGACGGACCAGCGTGACTCTGGCGACGCTGGGGGCTATGACCCGCGCGAACGACGCAGGCTCGACGATCTGGTGGAGAAATCCCGATGACTCAGGATCAAGATCGATACCGCCAGCCGAGCTTCCGGGACCCTGACGACGACACGCCGCGACTCGAGTGCGGCGTCTTCGGCGTTTACGACACCCGGGCTGCGGCGGCGATCGCGGCTCTTGGCCTACACGCCCTTCAACACCGCGGCCAGGAGGCTTGCGGCATCGCAGTCTTCGACGGCCAGCGCTTCCACACCGAGCGCCACATGGGGCACGTCGGGGATGCGTTTGCGGGGCCCGACCTCGTCGATCGCCTGCCCGGCCACTCGGCCATCGGCCACACCCGCTATTCCACCGCTGGCGGCAGCTTCATCCGCAACGTCCAGCCGATGTTCGCCGACCTCGAAGCCGGCGGCGTCGCCCTGGCCCACAACGGCAACCTCACCAATTTCCTGACCCTGCGCGATCAACTGGTCGCCGAAGGCGCCATCTTCCAGTCCACCTCGGACTCCGAAGTGATTCTCCACCTGCTGGCCCGCTCGCGCAAAGCCAAGTTCGTCGAGCGCTTCATCGACGCCCTTTCGAAGATCGAAGGCGGCTACGCCCTCGTCGCCCTCACCAACAAGAAGCTGATCGGCGCCCGCGACCCGCTCGGCATCCGTCCGCTGGTTCTTGGCGAACTCGACGGCAAGCCGGTGCTGGCCTCGGAAACCTGCGCCCTCGACATGATCGGTGCGAAGTTCGTGCGCGACGTCGAGCATGGCGAAATCGTCGTGATCGACCACAAGGGCATCCGCAGCCTGAAGCCCTTCCCGGCCGCCAGGGCGCGGCCCTGCGTCTTCGAATACGTCTACTTCGCCCGCCCGGACAGCGTCGTGAACGGCCGCTCGGTCTACGACGTCCGCAAGCGCATGGGGCAGCGCCTGGCCCAGGAATCCGGCGTCGAAGCCGACGTCGTGGTGCCGGTGCCGGACTCCGGCGTGCCGGCTGCGATCGGCTATTCGCAGGAAAGCGGCATCCCCTTCGAAATGGGGATCATCCGCAACCACTATGTCGGCCGAACCTTCATCCAGCCGACCCAGGGCGTGCGCGAGCTCGGCGTGCGCATGAAGCACAGCCCGAACCGCGCCGTGCTGGCCGGCAAACGCGTGGTGCTCATCGACGACTCGATCGTCCGGGGCACGACCTCTCTGAAGATCGTCCGCATGGTCCGTGAGGCCGGCGCGAAGGAAGTCCACCTGCGCTCGGCCTCGCCGCCGATCATGTGGCCCGACTACTACGGCATCGACATGCCCGACCGCGAGCACCTGCTGGCGGCCAACAAGTCGGTCGAGGAGATCGCCAAGATCCTCGAGGTGGACAGCATGGGCTACCTCTCGGTCGACGGCCTCTACGCCGCCATGCAGTCCGAACCGCGCGACCCGGCGAGCCCGCAGTTCACCGACCACTACTTCACGGGCGACTACCCGACCCGCCTGCTGGATCGTGAAATCGCCGAAGGCCGTAACGACGGGACCGACCGCCAGCTCTCGTTCCTGGTCGACGCGTGAGCGTCGGCCTACGGGCCCGGCTCAAGACCCTAGGCCTGGACGGATACATCGCTGCGATCGTCGGCATGGTCGTCCTTGCGTCGGTGCTTCCGGCGCGGGGGGAAACCGCCGACCTGGTGTCCTGGCTGACCAAGGCCGGGATCGCGCTGGTGTTCTTCCTGCATGGGGCCAGGCTCAGCCCTGACGCCGTGCTGAAGGGCCTGATGCACTGGCGTTTGCATGGCGTCGTGCTCGCCACCACCTTCCTGCTCTGGCCGGCGGTTGGCCTCGGCGCCTCGCACCTGCCCTCCTGGATCGTCCCGATGGCGCTCGCGCCCGGGCTCGTCTACCTGGCCTGCCTGCCGTCCACGATCCAATCGGCGATCGGCTTCACCATCATCGGCCGAGGCAATGTAGCGGCGGCGGTCTGCGGCGCGTCGGTCTCGAACCTGCTGGGCATGTTCGTCACCCCGCTGCTGGTCGGCCTGCTGATAGGGAACTCGCAAGGCGGCGGCCTCTCCTTCGGGTCGTTCGAGGCGATCCTGCTGCAACTCCTGGCGCCCTTCGTCGCCGGCCAACTGCTGCGGCGCTGGATCAGCGGATGGATGCTGAAGCACAGCAAGCGTCTGGCCCTGGCGGACCGAGGCTCGATCCTGCTGGTCGTCTGCAACGCGTTTTCAGGAGCCGTGGTCGCCGGGATCTGGTCGAAGGTCTCCGCCGTCGACCTGGCGCGCATTATCGTCTGCTGCCTGATCCTGCTGGCGCTTTCGCTGAGTTTCATGATCGCCCTGGCCCGGACCCGCGGCTTTTCGAAAGACGACGAGATCGCCATGGCCTTCGCTGGTTGCAACAAGAGCCTTGCGGCCGGCGTCCCGATGGCGGGCGTCCTGTTTCCCGCCGCCACCGTAGGGTTCGTGCTTTTGCCGGTGATGCTCTATCACCAGTTCCAACTGATGGCCTGCGCGGTGCTCGCGCAGCGCTACGCCAACCGCCCGCTTCAAGAGCCCAGTCATGACTGAATCCCTTCCCCTCGACGGCCGCATCGCCCTGGTCACGGGCGCTACGCGCGGTATCGGCCGCGAATGCGCCCTGGCCCTCGCCAAGGCCGGCGCCCAGGTCATCGCCACGGGGCGCAACCAGGGCGCGCTCGAGGAACTCGACGACGAGATCAAGGCGGTCACCCGCAAATCGGCCACGCTCGTGCCGCTGGACCTGACCAAGGGCGATGACATCGACGCCTTGGGCCTGGCGATCCACCAGCGCTTCGGCCGCCTGGACGTCCTGGTTCATGCCGCCGCCATCCTTGGGGCGCTGACCCCCGTCGGCCATATCGACCCGCCCCTGTGGGACAAGGTCGTGGCGGCCAACCTGACGGCGACCTATCGACTGATCCGCTCGACCGAGCGCCTGCTGCGCGCTGCGCCTTCCGGCCGCGGGCTCTTTTTCACCAGCGGTCGGGTCGAACGGCCGAAGGCGTTCTGGGGGCCCTACGGCGCGACCAAGGCGGCCGTCGAGCATCTGGTCCGGACCTGGGCCGACGAACTCGAAAACACCACGGTCCGCGCGGCCCTGATCGACCCGGGCGCCATGCGCACCAAGATGCGCGCGGAGGCGATGCCGGGCGAGGATCCCATGACCCTGCCCCATCCGTCGGAAATCGGTCCGCTGATCGTCGAGCTGGCGCAGGCCGATCTCGGCCTGCCGAAGGTCAACGTCCGCTTCGCCGACTGGAAGTCGGCCGGGAAGCTCGCTTCGGCTTGACGCCGGGGCGGGCCAGCTTGGCGGCGCGGCCCTTGGGCGTGGGGCCTGCGCCGACCTTCGGCTTTCCCGGCGCGACCTGCTTGGTCTTCGGCTTGGCCTTGGGTTTCGGCTTCTCCACGACTTCGACCGCAGCGCCGGCGCCCTTGGCGCGCACGGCGGCCACGCCCTTGGGCTGAGCCACCTTCTTGGCGATCTTCGGCGCGAAGGTCGGCGCGGACGATTTCGGCGCCGGCCCACCCTTCTCCTCGCCCTCGGCATAGGGGTTGCGGTTCGACTTCACCGTCACCCGGATCGGAACGCCGGGCAGGTCGAAGCTCTCGCGCAGCGAGTTGATCAGGTAGCGGCGATAGTGGTCCGGCAACTGATCCGCGCGGGTCGCGAACAGCACGAAGGTCGGGGGCCGCGACTTGGTCTGGGCCATGTATTTCGGCTTCACCCGGCGGCCATTGACGGCGGGCGGCGGATGCCGCTCGAGCGCCATCTGAAGCCAGTCGTTCAGGTCCCGGGTCTTCACCTTGGTGGACCAATCGCCATGCACCTTGAACACCGCCGGCATCAGGCGGTCCAGGTGGCGGCCGGTCTCCGCGGACAGGGCCACCACAGGCGAGCCGCGCAGTTGCGGCAGCAAGCGCCCAGCTTCCTCGATGATCTCCTTGAGCCGAGCGCCCTGGTTCTCCACCAGGTCCCACTTGGTCAGGCAGAAGACCAGGCCCCGGCCTTCCCGCTCCACGAGGTCGGCGATCTGCAGGTCCTGGATCTCGAACGGATGGGTCGCGTCCATGACCAGGATCACCACCTCGGCGAAGGTGATTGCGCGAATGGTGTCGCTGGTGGACAGCTTTTCGAGCTTTTCCTGGACCTTGGCCTTGCGTCGCAGGCCCGCGGTATCGACCAGCCGTACAGGCCGGCCCTCCCAGGTCCAGTCGACGGGAATGGCGTCCCGGGTGATGCCGGCCTCGGGACCGGTCAGCAGACGGTCTTCGCCGATCAGCTTGTTCACCAGGGTCGACTTGCCCGCGTTGGGGCGTCCGACGATCGCGATGCGGACCGGTTTGTCGGCGTCCTCGTCCTCTTCCTCGTCCACCTCCGGCCAGACCGCCAGCAGCGCCTGATAGAGGTCGGCCATGCCCTCGCCGTGCTCGGCCGAGATGGCGATGGGCTCGCCAAGGCCCAGCCCGAATGCCTCGTTCACCCCCGCGTCGGACGCCTTCCCCTCGGCCTTGTTGGCGGCCAGGATCACCGGCTTGTCGTGCTTGCGCAGCAGTTCGGCGAACACCTTGTCTATGGGGGTCACGCCCTCGCGCGCGTCCACCACGAAAAGGGCGACGTCCGCCTCCTCGATCGCGGTTTCGGTCTGCTGGCGCATCCGGGCTTCGAGGCTGTCGTCGCTGACATTCTCGAAGCCGGCCGTGTCGATCAGTTCAAGGTCGATGTCGCCGATGCGCCCAACGCCGAAGCGCCGGTCACGGGTGACGCCGGGCTGGTCGTCGACGATCGCAAGCTTCTTCCCGGCCAGCCGGTTGAAAAGCGTCGATTTCCCGACGTTGGGTCGTCCGACGATGGCAAGCCGCATAGGCATTGTTCAGTCCTGCACCCAGTCTTTTAGCGCAGGGCGATGAGTTGAGCCTCATCGGTCACGACATAGACGGTTCCGTTGACGGCGATCGGACCGATCATGGCCGGCCCTCCGATCTTCATGGTCTTCTCGACCGCACCGGTCTTGGCGTTCAGCGCGACAAGCTCGCCGCTGGTTCCCACCAGGATCAGGCGGTTCGACGCCAGCAGCGGGCTGGACCAGACCGGCCGGACCGTGAATTTCTTGCGGCCGATGCCCAGGAAGCCACTGGCGCGCTTCTCACGCGGCGCGCCCAGGTCCTGGATCCAGTAGATCTGGCCGCTTTCGCGGGCGACGCAGATCACCTCGCCGGCCTTGGAGACGACATAGACCACGTCGCCCGCGGGCCACGGCGTGGTGATGCCGGTGACCGGAAGGCTCCAGCGCGCCTGGCCGGTGCGCAGGTCGGTCGCCGCAAAGACGCCCGAGTGGCTCACGGCGAACACGTCGCCTTGGTAGATGACCGGGCGGCCGGCGATGTCGCGGATCTCGGAGAGAGCGTTGTTGCGGTTGGCGCGGCTGAGCGCCTCGTTCCACAGGTCGTTGCCGTTGGCGGCCCGCAGGGCGACCAGTTCGCCTGAACCGAACGATGCGACGACGGTGTCGCCCGAGACCGCCGGGCTCGACGCCGCCAGGACGCGGGCCGGCTCGGTGAGCGCCTGATAGTTCCAGCCCGCAGCGCCGGTGGCGGTGTCGAAGGTCAGCAAGGTGTTGTCGACCGCGACCACGAAGATGCGGCCGCCGGAGACGGTCGGCGCGGCGTGGAGGGGCTGCTCGGTGTTGGTGCGCCAGCCCACGGCGCCGGTTTCGGCGTCCAACTGGGCGACGAAGCGGTAGCCGGAGCTCACGTAGAGCTTGCCGTCGGCGATCGCCAAACCGCCGCCGAACGCTTCCTTGTCTCGGCGAGAATCCGGCCGCACGTTGGTGCGCCAGACCTGCGAACCCGATTGCGCATCGAACGCGGTGATCGTGGCGCCGCCGTCCATGACGTAGATCTTGCCGTTGGCCGCGACGGGCGGGGCGGTCACATGATGACCGCGATCGGAGCCTTCGCCGAAGCCGCGCTTCCAGGCGATCGACAGACTACCGCCGGCTTCCGGATGGCCGACCGCCTGTTCCGGCGTTCCGCCGGGCAGCGGCCAGCTCGTGATCGCCTCGGGCGTCGGCAGGAAGAAATCGGCCCCCTTCAGGGCCTCGGCGACTTCCAGCTTTTCGTCGGCGGCGACGATGGCGATGCGTTGCCCCTCGGCGGCCGTTTCCTGCGGCGCCTCGTCATCCCGATTGAAGGGATTGAGCCGGTTGACGGTCGAGCAGCCGCTCACGGCGACGCTCGCCGCCAGGAACAGAACGAGGAGGCTGGGACGGCGCATGGAGGTCATTGGGCTCCGGGAGCGGGCGTTTGGGGAGCAGCCTGGGCCGGAGCGGGGGCTCCGGCCGGCGGGGCTTGAGGCAGGGGCGGAAGCGCCAGCGCGGCCTTCACCGTCGCCGGCAGCGCCTTGACGGTTCCGGAGTCGATCATCGCCTGCGCGGCCTGGGCGCGTTGACGCGCGGCCTCGCCGGCGTCGGCCATCAGGCCGATGACGACGAAATCGTTGCGCGCGCCAGCCAGATCGCCAGCCATGAGCTTGGCGAAGGCAAGCGCTTCGCGCGCCTCGGCGCGGTACGGACGACCTTCTTCGGTAAGCGGCGTCAGACGCGCCTCCATATCCTTGTAGGGAGCGGTGTCCAGCAGGGCGAAGGCGGATTTGAGGCGCGCCACGTCGCCAATGATGGCGTTCGGCGCGGCGTCGGCGGCCTGATCGAACAGCTTGACCGCCTCGGCCGGCTTGTTGTCGGCCAGCTTCATCCCGCCCAGGTGCTGCAGGGCCAGCGACTTGTAGGCCTTGGACGATCCTTCGCCGACCTCGCCCCATAGGCGGATGGCTTCGTCGCGGCGGCCCGCGTTGAAGGCGTCGATGGCCTGAGCGTATTTCTCGGATGCTTCGGCCGCGGCCTGGTTCCGGAAATGCTGGTAGCCCCAGATCGCCAAGGCGGCCACGAGGGCGACGGCCAGAACTCCGCCCAGGATAGGAAGCACCTTCAGCGCGAGCGACTTGTAACGCTCAGAGCGAAGCTGCTCCTCGACTTCATCAAAGATATCGACC
The DNA here is from genome assembly GCF_040545335.1 of Phenylobacterium koreense. Classification (NCBI taxonomy): domain Bacteria; kingdom Pseudomonadati; phylum Pseudomonadota; class Alphaproteobacteria; order Caulobacterales; family Caulobacteraceae; genus Phenylobacterium; species Phenylobacterium koreense. Next base: position 79,757 of record NZ_JBEPLU010000002.1, on the reverse strand, counting down.
ACGTCGGGGGGACTCCGGGCGAACAAACGGTAGGTTCAGAGCGGCGGAACCTATAGCGGGCGACGCGTCGCTGCAACGCTCGCCGTGGGCTCAGCGATTCCGGCCTACGATGGCCTCAAAACCCGCCGCGCCATAGTCGAAAAGCCTCGCCCGCACGGCGGCCAGGTCGGTGGACCGGCAAAGGCCGTCGGAAAGCTGGTCGATGCGGCCGGTCTCCGAGAGGGCCAGCATCATCGAGCCGGTAAGGAACTGATAGCCCCAGTAGAGATCGCGCAGCTCGGCCTCGGGCAGGGCTCGCTGCAGGGCGCCTATGAACTCGTGGACCATGGGATCGAAGAACCGATGCATGGTCTCCCCGCCCCAGGCCGGCGTGTTGTTCACCAAGGCGACGAGGCGGAAATAGTTCTTCCAGCCCGGCTCGCCGGTCAGCGACATCTCGATCATAGGCGCGATGAAGGCTTCCACGACGCCCACGGCGGTGAGATTGCCCGCGTGTTCGGCCTCATAAGCGTGCAGAGCGGCCAGGCGCACGGAGTTCAGCACCTCTGCCCTGCGGGCGAACACCGCATCGAACAGGTCGCGCTTGGTCCCGAAGTAGTAGTGGATAAGCGCCGCATCGACGCCTGCCTCGGCAGCCACCTGCCGGGTGGTGACGCCATAGAAGCCATGGGCGGAAAAGAGCTGCTCGGCGGCGTCGAGGATGGCGCCCCGCAGGTCGGCCCCCTCCCCCTTGCGACGACGTCCTCGGGCAGGCGCGGCCTTCGTCATGGCTCGTCCCCCGCCGTCCGGCCCGACAGGCAGGTGACCGCCAGGTCAGCGGTGACGTTGCCGACGGTTCGGAAGATGTCGGGGATGGTCTCCACCGCCAGCAGGATCGGCAGCAGTTCGAGTGGCGCGCCGAGCACCAGGCACAGGGGCCCGGTCGTGGTGAAGAAGGTGATCTGTCCGGGCAGTCCGACCGAGGCCAGGCTGATCACAGCCGCAACGCCGATGGCGACGATCACCAGGGCCGGGTTCAGCGGAACGCCGTAGACGTGCGCGCTGTAAACGGCCACGCCAATGTTGGCGGCCGGGCTGGTGATCCGGAACAGGGAGACTGCCAGCGGCAGCACCATCCCAATCGAGGTTTCCGAGGCTCCAAGCTGACGGGCGCCTGCGACCATCGCCGGAAGCGACGCGATCGAAGACTGGGTCGAGAACGCCACCACCTGCGCAGGGGCGACCGCGCGAGCGAATGCGCCGAGCGAAACTCCGGCCAGCAGAGCCAGCAGGTAGCACAGCAGCCCGACGGAAATGCAGACCCCCGAGAGGATCAGGATGTAGTGGCCCAGCGCGCCGGCCGCGCCCACCCCGGCCTTGGCGCCGACGATCAGCGCTAGGGCGAAGACCCCGATCGGCGCGACGTAGAGCACCCACTGAACAAGCACCAGCATGGTGTCCATGACGCCTTGGAAGACGCCGACAAGGACGTTCCTGAGCTCGTCGCGGATACGCGTCACCGCCAGGCCGAACAGCAGGGCGAAAACCACCAGGGGGACCATGTTGGTCTCGACCGCGGCCTGTAGCGGGTTGGTCGGGATGAAGGCTCGCAGCCAGGCGGCGACGCCGGGGAACTCCGGCAGCTTCGTCGTCGAATGCCCAGCCGCCTCGCGCAGGCCGGCGACGGCGGCGGACGGCGCGGGCCACAGGCTGAGGACCCCGCCCACGACCAGGGCCCCGAAGGTAGCGCTGGCGATCAGCAGGACCGCGAACATTGCAAGCGCCCGCGCCGCGGTCCCACCAGCCGCCACGGTCCCGGCGGCGGAGGAGACGCCTACCACCAGCAGCGAGAAGACCAGCGGCACGATGGTCATCCGCAGGGCGTCGAGCCACATGCCGCCGATCGGATCGGCGATCGCGATGAGGCGCTCGATATAGGGTTGTCCCGCGAGCAGCGCGCCGACGACGAGGCCTGCCACGAGGGCGATCAGGATGCGGACCGTGGTTTTCGAACCGGCCGCGCGGACGACGTTGAGAAGCTGCCCCATCGGCCGGAAACTAGAGCGCGTTCAGCCACGAACGAAACCGGTTTTCACAGCTCCGCGGGCCGCGGCCGCCATTTCGACATCGTGCAGGCGCCGAACTCCCGCCAGACGATAAACCCGCGGAACCTTCAAACAGGGCCGCAGCAGATTGTTATCATGAATGAAAATGAGCGCCGCTTTCGCGGCGCTCACATTCTAGCGGCGATAGCCGTAGTCGTAGCGAGTGTAGCGGCTCGGCCCGTAGTAGCCACGATCGCTGACCCGGTAGCCCCTGTCGCCGTAATAGGACTGCGGCTGACGATAGCTGTAGCCGCTGCGGTACTTGCTGCGGTCGTTGCTCTTGTCCACGGCGACACCCAGGGCGGCGCCCGCGACGGCGCCGATGGCCACTGCGCCGGTCTTGCCATCGCCGACAGCGGCACCGGCGACACCGCCGAGCAGAGCGCCGATGAGCGCGCTTTCCGTCTTCGAGGTCCCCGCGGCGGCCTGGCTCGCCGGAAGGGCGACAGCGCCGGCGATCGTCAGGGCCATCGCAGCCCGCATCATCTTATTCGTCATGGCTCTAGCTCCTTTGCCCGCGCCGCCGCCGGCCCCGAAGGACCGGTTGGCGACCTTGGGAAGAAGCTAACAGTGGCGGTCTGAACCAGACCGGAGCCGTTCGTTCATCCTTTCGACAGGAAGGCTCAACCCGCCTTGGCGTAGTAAATCTCGGCCGGGCCGGGGAAACGGCGGGCGCGGACATCGTCGGCATAGGCAGCGACCGCCTTGCTGATCTCACCGCGGAGGTCGCCGTAGCGGCGCACGAACTTCGGCGTCCAGTCGAACAGGCCCAGCATGTCGTCGACCACCAGGACTTGACCATCGCAGCCGGCCGAGGCGCCGATGCCGATGGTCGGGACGGTCACGGCCTGGGTGATCTCCCGGGCCAGGCCCTCGGCCACCCCTTCGACCACGATCGAGAAGGCGCCGGCCGCAGCGGTGGCCTTGGCTTCCTCCAGAATGCGAGCCCGCTCCTCGGCCGACTTGCCCTTGGCCTTGAAGCCGCCGTCGATCAGGGTCGCCTGCGGCCGCAGGCCCACGTGGCCCATCACCGGGATGCCGCGCTTGACCAGGTACTCGATAGTCGCCGCAACGGTGGGGCCGCTCTCGACCTTCACCGCCTGGGCGCCGGTCTCCTTCATAAGCCGCGCGGCGTTGGCGTAGGCCTCTTCCGGCGCGCCTTCGTACGATCCGAACGGCATGTCGATCGCCACCATGGCGCGCTTGGCCGCGCGCATGACCGCCTGGCCGTGGAGAATCATCATTTCCATGGTGACGCCCACGGTGTTGGGCAGGCCGTGGACCACCATGCCGACGGAGTCGCCGACCAGCATGATGTCGCAGTGCTCGTCGAGGATCTCCGCCACCGGCGCGGTGTAGGCGGTCAGGCAGACGATCGGCGTCGCCCCCTTACGCGCGGTGATATCGGGCGCGCTCACCCGACGGATCGTTTCCTGACGTTGGGCCGACATGGCTAGAACTCCTCAAACACACGGGTCACCACGAAGCCGATGGCAAGCACCGCCATTCCGCTGGCGATCCATACCACGGATGAACCGGCAGGCAGCATGGATAGGAGTTCGGCGCGCGGGGCCAATTGCTGCACTCCCGCCTGCAGGAGCTGGGTCGAGCCCTCCGAGGCGGTTTCGACCTGCCGCATGAAGTTCGACATCAGGAGCTGGCTGGCCCCGATCACCCCGCCCGCCAGGCCGGCGACGCCGATCGTCCAGCGGCGCAGGTTCCAGCCGCGGGTCAGCTTCTGCTCAACGCGCGAGGCGAAGGCCTCGGCGTCCGGGAAAGCCGGAGGTTCTGCGAAGAGGCGTTCCAGACGCCGCTCGAAGTCGAGCTCAGCCATTCTCGCGCCTCCCTTCCGATTGTCCGCTCGGCGGCGCCAGTCGCGCCCTGAGCCTATCCAGACCACGTTTGACATGGGACTTGACCGTTCCCAGCGGCAGATTCAAGGCGTCGGCGGCCTCCGCATGAGAGAGCCCCGCGCCGTAGCACATGGACACGCAGATGCGCTCGGCCGGGGCCAGGGCGCGTAAAGCTTCGTCCAGGTCGATCCTGCCCGCGCCGTCCGCCGCGCGGGGCTCTTCCACCAGGTCCTGCGCTTCGGCGGCCAGGCTGGCGATGCGCTTGTCGCGCTGAAGGCGGCGCAGGTACTGGCGGGCCGCGATCTTCCTGACCCAGCCGACGAACGTCCCCTGGCCGCGAAACTCGCCGATCCGCTCGAACGCGGCGAGGAACGCATCCTGCGCGACATCGTCCGCCTCGCTCGCGGGCGCGCCCATCCGGCGCAGCAGACCGCGAACCGACGAGCCGTGTCGGCGTACAAGCTCACCGAAGGCCGCACGATCGCCCGCGGCGGACAGGGCCGCGAGTTCGACGTCATGCAGACTGGTGAGCCTTGATGTTTGAGCGCCCTTCATCTGGGCATTCCCCTCCCCCTTTGAGGGTCAGTGCTTGCGACGGCCGAAGGCGGCCAGGATAATCAGCGCAAGGCCGATGAAGCCCGGGAAGGCGGCGACGCCCAGCATCGGGTAGAGGGCGTCCGGCTCCTCGAAGGAGATCGCAAAGCCCATCGCGGCGAGGCCGACCGCCAGGCCGAGCCAGATCACGCCGGAACGAAGATCCCGATACGGCGAAGGCGGGGCCTTCACGTCGCTGGTCAGCGCCTGAACGACCTCGGGCGGCAGTTCGGCGCCCTTCTCGATCGAAGCCCGCAGCGTCTCCTGCAGCTTCTGGCGTTCGAGGCTCTTCAGATACCGCGGCACGATCACGATCGCGGCGATCATCGCGAAGAACCCTAGTGGGACCAGGACTTCTTCCATTGTCGTTTCTCCTTCTCTCGACACGGGCCGTTGGCCCCGTTTCTGCGAGGAAAGAGGCGCCGCCCTGCCCCTTTGGATGCAGGGACCGGAATGAAATCTTCTTCATGTTCGTGATCGAGAGCAAACTCTCTCATCGCACGCGGAACGGGTCGCCCTTGTCCGAGTTCGGAGCCGGGAGGAGATCGCCATGATCGACATGCCTCATGCCCGTGCATTGATGGTCGAACGGCAGCTTTTGCGCCGAAACGTCCACGATCCTGCCGTTCTGAAGGCCATGGGCGAGGTTCCGCGCGAAGCCTTCGTACCGGAGGCGCTACAGGACTTCGCCTATGACGATGCGCCGCTTCCGATCGACGCCGGGCAGACCATCTCCCAGCCCTACATCGTCGCGGCCATGGTCGAGGCGGCGGCGTTGAAGCCGAAGGACACGGTGCTCGAGGTCGGGGCGGGATCGGGCTATGCCGCGGCCGTGATGGGCGCCATCGCCCGGCGGGTCGACGCCATCGAGCGGCACGAGAACCTGGCGCAAGCCGCGACCGAGCGGCTGAAGCGCCTGGGAATCGACAATGTCGAGATCCATTGCGGCGACGGCAGCCTGGGCCTGCCGCAGGCCGCGCCCTTCGACGCCATTCTTGTCGCCGCAGCCGGGCCGCGCCCGCCCGAGAGCCTGAAGGCCCAACTCAAGCCGGGCGGCCGACTGGTCATGCCGGTCGGCGAGCCGGGCGGCGAGCAGCGGCTGGTCAGGCTGACCCGCACATCCGCCGGCGATTTCGAACAGGAAGACCTCGGCGGGGTCGGCTTCGTCCCACTGATCGGTCAGGAAGGCTGGGGCGAGGAACGAGCCTCAGCCCAGCGGCAGCCAGCCGAGCCACCGAAAGGCGAGCCTCATGGGCTTGCCTTGCTGATCCGGGAAGCGGCTGAGCCGCTGCCGGCGCCTGAGGACGCGGCGTTCGGCGCGGCCTTCGACCGCTTCGCGCAGGCCAGGGTCGTGCTGCTCGGCGAAGCGAGCCATGGGACGTCGGAGTTCTATCGCGCGCGCGCCGCGATCAGCCGCCGGCTGATCGGGGAACATGGGTTTCGTGTCGTCGCCCTGGAGGCCGACTGGCCGGATGCGGCGACGCTGGACCGCTATGTCCGTGGCCAGCCCCAGTCGGCGGAAAGCGAGGCGCCTTTCCTGCGCTTTCCTACCTGGATGTGGCGGAACCGGGAGTTCGCCGAGTTCGTCCGATGGCTCCGCGACTGGAACGAAGGACGGCCGGCCGATGACCAGGTCAGCCTGCACGGCCTGGATCTCTACAGCCTGTCGGCGTCGATCCGCGCGGTGCTGGACTACCTGGACCGCACCGATCCGCCGGCGGCCCAGGTGGCGCGGGAGCGGTACGGTTGCCTGACCCCCTGGGCCAAGGAGCCACAGGCCTATGGGCGAATGGCGCTGAGCGAAGGCTATGCCCGTTGCGAGGCAGCGGTCATGGCGGTGCTGCGCGACCTGCTGGAACGGCGCCTGGCGGACGGCAGCGACGCGCTGGACGCCGCGGCCAACGCGCGACTGGTGAAAAACGCCGAGGCCTATTATCGCGCGATCTACTATGGCGCGGCCGAGAGCTGGAATCTCCGCGACACGCACATGTTCGAGACGCTGGAGCAGGTGCTCGCCGCCCGCGGCGCCGGCGCCAAGGCGGTCGTCTGGGCGCACAACTCGCACATCGGCGACGCCTCCAAGACGGAGATGGGCCGCAACCGCGGCGAGCTGAATATCGGCCAACTCTGTCGCGAGCGGTTCGGTCCGCAGGCCGCCCTGGTCGGCATGGGGACCCATGCAGGGACAGTCGCCTGCGCCACCGACTGGGACGGGCCGCTGGAGATCAAGCAGATTCGTCCCTCGCTGGCGGGCAGCTACGAGCGGCTGGCGCATGAGGCCGGGCTGCCGCGCTTCCTGCTGGACCTCCGATCAGGCGTGCATGAGACGCTTCGCGAGGCGCTGGCCGAACCACGGCTCGAACGGTTCATCGGGGTGATCTATCGGCAGGACACCGAACGACTCAGCCACTATTCCGCCGCTTCGCTGGCGGGGCAGTTCGACGCCTATGTCTGGTTCGACGAGACCGGACCGGTGGACGCCCTGCCCGCCCCGCCGCCGACAGGCCCCGACGAGACCTATCCGTTCGGGCTCTAGCATCAACGGTTTGAGCGCATTCTGATCGCAAAACCGGATTCCGCTTTGCGGAACGCGCTCTAGGCGAAGGCCGCCTCGTACTGATCGGGCTTGAATCCGACCAGCAGCTTGCCGCCGCTCTCCAGCACCGGGCGCTTGATCATCGACGGCTGCGCCAGCATCAGGTCGATGGCCTTGGCTGCGTCGATGCCGGTCTTGTCGGCGTCGGGCAGCTTGCGGAAGGTCGTGCCCGAGCGGTTCAGCAGCACTTCCCAACCGACCCGGCGCGTCCAATCCTCGAGATGCGCGCGGTCGATGCCGACCGCCTTGTAGTCGTGGAAGTCGTAAGCCACGCCATGAGCCTCGAGCCAGGCGCGGGCCTTCTTCATCGTGTCGCAGGCCTTGATCCCGTAGATCGTGGTCATCCGCCGAATCCCTCAAATTCACGTCCGCTTGGACTAGCCTTGTGAAGGCATGGCTCGGAAGGGCCAACGTCCGAGTTCGGTGTGGCGGCCCCTGCCCCGCTCGCTGCGGATAAGCATCAGCTCGCTGGCCCTCCAGCGGATCGGCGCGCGCAACAGACGCTCGGCTATGGCCGACTGCGAATAGGCCAGGGTGAGATGCGGCTCGAAGGCCGCGCGACCGCGCAAGCCGACACCGCACAAAGCGGCGGTTTCCAGCAGCCGATCATGCAGCCCGGTGAGCGCCCAGGCGGCTCCCGGCGAACAGCCGAGCACGAGCGGGCGAGATCCCGAACGGCCGAAACTCATCGCAGCGCTCAGAACGACATCGAAGGCCGGCCAGACGATCCGACGGCCGATCTCGCGTGCGACATCGACGCCGGCGGCGCTGTCGGGCCGCCAGCCCACCAGCGAGATATGCAGACGCTGGGCGGCGACGGCGGTGGCCTTCAGGCTGCTAGCCCGAACCAGCCGCCGGCCAAGATCGGCGAGAGCCGCGACCTCGTCCGGCGGCGGTCGGATCGCGAAAAACAGGACGTCGGCCACTCGACCGCCGCCTGAAGTCGAGCCGAAATCGAAGCTGTCTTGAGAGCCGCGCATGTTCCACCCCCTTCGCCCGGAAGAGGGTGGAACATTTGCAGAACATCAAGCCGCACCGCAAGCGCGGCGTGGGGTTCAGCCCTTGGCCAGCTCGGCCTTCCGCTCGCGGCGGCGGCGGGTGAGGACGTGCTCGGTGTAACCGTTCGGCTGAACTCGGCCCTCGAACACCAGCTCCAGCGCTGCCTGGTAGGCAATGCTGGCGTCAGGGTTGGCGGCCATCGGCTGGTAGGCCGCATCGTCGGCGTTCTGGCCGTCCACGACCTTGGCCATGCGGCCGAAGGTTTCGCGAACCTGCGCCTCGGTGCAGACCCCGTGGTGCAGCCAGTTGGCGATGTGCTGGCTGGAGATCCGCAGGGTGGCGCGGTCTTCCATCAGGCCGACGTCATGGATGTCCGGCACCTTGGAGCAGCCGACGCCCTGGTCGATCCAGCGCACCACGTAGCCGAGGATGCCCTGGGCGTTGTTGTCCAGCTCCTGCTGGATGTCGGCGGCGTTCCAGTTCGAGCGGGCCAGCGGCGGGGTCAGCAGTTCGTCCGTGCCGGTCTTGCCCGCGGCCCCCATCGAGGCCTGGAGGGCCGCGACGTCCACCTCGTGATAGTGCAGCGCGTGCAGCGCCGCGGCCGTCGGCGACGGAACCCAGGCGGTGTTGGCGCCGGCCTTCGGGTGGCCGATCTTCGCCGCCAGCATGGCCTGCATCTGGTCCGGCGCGGCCCACATGCCCTTGCCAATCTGGGCGCGGCCGGGGAAGCCGGTAGCCAGACCAATCTCGACGTTGCGCTTCTCGTAGACGGCGAGCCAGGGCTCGGACTTCATGGCGTCCTTGCGGACCACCGGGCCAGCCTCCATGGCGGTGTGAATCTCGTCGCCGGTGCGGTCGAGGAAGCCGGTGTTGATGAAGACGATCCGCTCGCGCGCGGCCTGGATGCAGGCCTTGAGGTTGGCGCTGGTGCGGCGCTCCTCGTCCATGACGCCGATCTTCACGGTGTTGCGCGGCAGGCCCAGGGCGTCTTCGACCAGGTCGAACAGACGAACGGCGAGCGCGACCTCGTCGGGGCCGTGCATCTTCGGCTTCACGACATAGACCGAGCCGGCCTTGCTGTTGCGGCGGGCCTTCAGGTCGTGGATCGCCGCAGCGACGGTGATCAGGGCGTCGATGGCGGTTTCGAAGACCGGCTCGCCGCCGAGGCGGACCATGTCGGTCACCATGTGGTGGCCGACGTTGCGGACCAGCAGCAGGCTGCGGCCCGGCAGGACGACTTCCGAACCATCGAGGCCGACATAGCGGCGGTCGTCGTCGAGGCGGCGGGTCTCGGTGCGGCCGCCCTTGGCGAAGGTAGCCGAGAGGTCGCCGCGCATCAGGCCGAGCCAGTTGCGGTAGACGTTGGTCTTGTCCTCGGCGTCGACAGCGGCGACGGAGTCTTCGCAGTCCTGAATGGCGGTCAGGGCCGCCTCGACGATGACGTCGGCGACGCCGGCCGGATCGTCCTTGCCGATCGAGTGGCTGCGGTCGATCAGGATCTCGAGGTGCAGGCCGTTGTGGCGCAGCAGCACCGCCCCCGGCGCCTCGGCCGAACCGCGGCGGCCAACGTACTGCGCGGGGGTCGCAAGCGCGACTTCCTTGCCGTCCTTCAGGCGAACGACCAGGCCCTGCGCGCCGACGACGTAAGCCACAGCGTCGGCGTGCGAGCCGCGAGCGAGCGGCGCGGCACGGTCGAGGAAGGCGCGGGCATAGGCGATGACCTTGCCGCCGCGCACCGGGTCATAGCCCTTGCCGCCGGTCGGCGGCTCGATGGCGTCTGTCCCGTAGAGAGCGTCGTAGAGGCTGCCCCAGCGGGCGTTGGCGGCGTTCAGGGCGTAACGGCCGTTGGAGACCGGCACGACGAGCTGCGGTCCGGCGAGCTTGGCGATCTCCGGATCGACGTTCTGGGTGGCGATCTCGAAATCGTCCGGCTCCGGCAGCAGGTAGCCGATCTCACGCAGGAAGGCGGTTTCCTCGGCGACGTCGAAGGGCTTGCCCTTGCGCTCCCGCCACCAGGCGTCGATCTGCGCCTGCAGTTCGTCGCGGCGCTGCAACAGCGCCGCGTTGCGCGGGGTGAAGTCCGCAAGGATCTTTTCCAGCGCGGCCCAGAAGGCGTCGGCTCCTACGCCAGTCTCCGGCAACAGCTCCTTCTCAACGAAGCTGTGCAACAGATCATCGACCCAAAGACTCTTGCTGATATCCATTCCCGTCCCGTGCTCTCGGCTAGGCGCTTGTTTCTCTGGGGGCGCTTTACTGCACGGAAGCGCGCGCGTTTGAAGCCCTTATCTCGCGGCGCAGCGTTCACAACCGCTTCTGCCGACAGTGCGATCAACTGTCGGAGAAGCCGAAAGGCGCGCTGGTGCGGCGAATGTCGTCCGGCAGAATCTGACGGCCGATCGGCGGCGCCGAACGGGCCGTGCACTCCGTGCGGTGGCAGATCCGGCAGGTGACCCCGATGGGCGTCGCATCGTCCGGTCCCTGCCCCGCGCGATTCTGCGTGTAGATCAGCCGGTCGGCGTGTTCGGCGGCGCAACCAAGCGCGATGGCCCGCTCGATCCGCGGCGCGCCATAGGCCCCGCCGCCGGCGGTGACGGTGCGGGCGATCGAGAAGAAGCGCTGGCCGTCTGGCAGTTCCAGCCATTGGGTGACGATCTGACGGGGCGTGCGGAAGGCGTGGTGCACCGACCAGAGCGGACACCCGCCCCCATGCCTGGCGAACGGGAAGCCCGCGCCGTCGAGGCGCTTGGAGACGTTGCCGGCCTCGTCCACGCGGATGAAGAAGAACGGCACCCGTTCCTGCCCCGGCTTCTGCAAGGTGGTGAGTCGGTGAGCGGTCTGCTCGAAGCTGGCCCCGAACTGCCGGGCCAGGGCCTCAATGTCATAGCGCCGGGTCTCCGCGGCCTTGGCGAAAGCCGTGTAGGGCATCATCAGGGCCGCGCCCGCATAGCTGGCCAGGGCCCGGCGGGTCAGACGTTCGCCGCTCTCGGTGGTGAAGCTGCCCTCCGCGGCCACGCTTTCGATCTCGCCGCGCATGTCCAGATAGGCGATCTGCAGACCAAGCTGGAAAGTCTGGCTGGCGGCGTCGAGGCCATCATCCAGCAGCACCTCCTTGCGGTGGCGGTCCAGCCGCCGGATCGAGCCGACCATGACGTTCGACGGCAGGCGCCGGACCCGCAGATTGTGCTGGGCCTTCAGATACCCGACCATGCCGTCATGGCTGGCGATGACCTGAGCCAGCCGCTCGGCGGCGTCATCGAGGATAGGGAAACTGTTGCGGCGGGCCGCAAGGAACCGGCGCGACTCGGCCACCGGATCGGAGTCCTCGGCGCCCCGCGCACCGCTGGAGGCCGGAACCTCCGCGCCGCGATCGGCCAGGGCGAGCTGCTCCTCCTGATACGCGGTGTAGAGCCGCAGAAGAGCCTCGGTGATCCCTGGGAAGTTGGTGGTGACGTCGGCCGTTTCCAGCGACGGAAGGTCGATGTCGGCGAACATCGGGTCCTTGAGCACGCCCTGCAGTCGCGCCAGCTCGTCCGACCCGCCGTCGCCGGCCAGGACCGCCATGTCCATCTTGTAGGTCTGGGAAAGGCGCAGCAGCATTTCGGCGCTGAGCGGCCTGTGGTTGCGCTCCAGAAGCGCGATATAGGAGGGCGAAACCTCGAGGTCGGCGGCCATGTCCGCCTGGGTCAGGCCGTGATCGCGCCGCAGCCGCCGAAGGCTTGGCCCCACATAGAGGCGACGCTCGGCCATGAACTAGACTCCACCGTAATGCACACACATTACAACATTACACGATGGTTCTGTAAAGTTTGACATCCGCACCTCGGATCGACTCCACAGAGCGGAGTTCGCGCCGTAGGTGGCTGCCTCAGGACGCCGGGAAAGAGTTCGCCCGGACAGATCGTGGAAGAGGCATATGTCGTATCAAGACCACATCATCGAGATGGGCCAGCTCATCAAGAGCAAGGGCGGCACCTGGGACGGGATCAACCCGGAATCGGTGGCCCGCATGCGCCTGCAGAACCGGTTCAAGACCGGTCTCGAAATCGCCAAGTACACCGCCGGCATCATGCGCGCGGACATGGCGGCCTACGACGCCGACCCCGCCAACTACACCCAGTCGCTGGGCTGCTGGCACGGCTTCATCGCCCAGCAGAAGCTGATCTCGATCAAGAAGCACTTCGGCACCACGAAGCGCCGCTACATCTACCTGTCGGGCTGGATGGTCGCCGCGCTGCGTTCGGAATTCGGCCCGCTGCCGGACCAGTCGATGCACGAGAAGACCTCGGTCCCGGCGCTGATCGAAGAGATCTACACCTTCCTGAAGCAAGCTGACGCCCGTGAGCTCGGCATGCTGTTCCGCGACCTGGACGCCGCGCGCGCCGCGGGCGACACCAAGAAGGCCCAGGAAATCCAGGACAAGGTCGACAACTACGAAACCCACGTCGTTCCGATCATCGCCGACATCGACGCCGGCTTCGGTAACGCCGAGGCGACCTACCTGCTGGCCAAGAAGATGATCGAAGCCGGCGCCTGCGCCCTGCAGATCGAGAACCAGGTCTCGGACGAAAAGCAGTGCGGCCACCAGGACGGCAAGGTCACCGTGCCGCATGAAGACTTCCTCGCGAAGGTCCGCGCCTGCCGCTACGCCTTCCTCGAAATGGGCGTCGACAACGGCATCATCGTCACCCGCACCGACAGCCTCGGCGCCGGCCTGACCAAGCAGATCGCGGTCAGCCACACCCCGGGCGACATCGGCGACCAGTACAACGCCTTCCTCGACTGCGAAGAGATCGCGCCGGCCGACATGAAGAACGGCGATGTGGTCATCAACCGCGGCGGCAAGCTGCTGCGTCCGAAGCGCCTGCCCTCGAACCTGTTCCAGTTCCGCGAAGGCACCGGCGCCGACCGCTGCGTCCTCGACTGCATCACCTCGCTGCAGAACGGCGCGGACCTGCTGTGGATCGAAACCGAAAAGCCGCACATCGAGCAGATCGCCTCGATGGTGGACCGCATCCGTGAGGTCATCCCGAACGCGAAGCTGGCCTACAACAACAGCCCGTCGTTCAACTGGACCCTGAACTTCCGTCAGCAAGTCTACGACGCCTGGCAATCGGCCGGTAAGGACGTCTCGGCCTATGACCGCGCCGGCCTGATGAGCGCCGAATACGACGCCACCGAACTGGCCGCCGAAGCCGACGAGCGCATCCGCACCTTCCAACGCGATGCGGCCAAGCGTTCGGGCATCTTCCACCACCTGATCACGCTGCCGACCTACCACACGGCCGCGCTCAGCACCGACAACCTGGCCAAGGAATACTTCGGCGACCAGGGCATGCTGGGCTACGTCGCTGGCGTCCAGCGCAAGGAAATCCGCGAAGGCATCGCCTCCGTGAAGCACCAGAACATGTCGGGTTCGGACATCGGCGACGACCACAAGGAATACTTCGCGGGCGAAGCGGCCCTGAAGGCCGGTGGCGTCCACAACACGATGAACCAGTTCGCCTAATCGAACCGGCCATCACCTGAAGACGCGGCCCGGAGCACCTGCTCCGGGCCGTTTTCTTTTTGCGCGCCGCTAAGGCTGGCGTTCGCCGGTCGCGGCGACGTCGGGCGCGAGGGGTCACCAGGATCGCCAAGGTGAACCGGGTTCCCGCATAGGCGATGATCTGGAGGCGCTGCTCGAATCCAAGGCCGGCCCCGGAAAGTTCCTGATTACCGGACACTCGATGGGGGGGGCGAAGCCACTATCCCGGGAACACTCCTGGCAGGTTGAGGCGTCCAACTGGAGGAAGAGTAACGTTCACCGGGCGCCCATTCGCGCTCGTTGGCGTTCGAAGACCATCGGAGGCGAACGACTGGCTCCGCCTCATAACTCTATCCTGGGCTATCCCCAACCCGCCGTTTCCAGCCTGCTTACTCCCACTCGATGGTGCCAGGCGGCTTGGAGGTGACGTCGTAGACGACGCGGTTCACGCCGCGGACCTCGTTGATGATCCGTGTCGCGCAGCGACCGAGGACCTCCCAGGGGAACTCGAAGAAGTCGGCGGTCATGCCGTCGGTGGAGGTCACGGCGCGCAGGGCCAGGACGTCCTCGTAGGTGCGCGCGTCGCCCATCACGCCGACGGTCTTCACCGGCAGCAGGACGGCGAAGGCCTGCCAGATCGAGTCGTAGAGGCCGGCCTTGCGGATCTCGTCCAGATAGATAGCGTCGGCGTCCTGCAGGACGCGCACCTTCTCCTTGGTGATCTCGCCGGGGATGCGGATGGCCAGGCCAGGTCCCGGGAAGGGATGGCGGCCGACGAACTGCGGCGGCAGGCCGAGCTCGACGCCCAGGGCGCGGACCTCGTCCTTGAAGAGCTCGCGCAGCGGCTCGACCAGCTTGAGCTTCATGTAGTCCGGCAGGCCGCCAACATTGTGGTGGCTCTTGATGACGGCCGAGGGGCCGCCGCGAGCCGACACGCTCTCGATCACGTCGGGATAGAGGGTGCCCTGGGCCAGAAAGTTCGCGCCTTCGATCTTGGCCGCCTCACGGTCGAAGACGTCGATGAACAGGCGGCCGATGGTCTTGCGCTTGGTTTCCGGGTCGGAGACGCCGGCCAGTTCGCCGAGGAACAGGTCGCCGGCGTCCACGTGCACCAGCGGGATGTTGTAGTGGTCGCGGAACATGGTGACGACCTGGGTCGCCTCGTCCTTGCGCAGCAGGCCGGTGTCGACGAAGACGCAGGTGAGCTGGTCGCCGATCGCCTCGTGGATCAGGACCGCGGCCACCGAGGAGTCAACGCCGCCGGAAAGGCCGCAGATCACCCTTCCCTCGCCCACTTGGTCGCGGATCTTCTGGACCATCTCCTGACGGAATGCCGCCATGGTCCAGTCGCCCTTCAGGCCGGCGATCTTGTGGGTGAAGTTGCGCAGCATCAGCGCGCCGCGCGGGGTGTGGGCCACTTCCGGGTGGAACTGGATGCCGTAATAGCGGCGGCCCTCGTCGGCGATGACCGCGAAGGGCGAACCTTCCGACACGGCCACGGCCTCGAAGCCCATCGGCAGGGCGGTGACCTTGTCGCCGTGGCTCATCCAGACGGTCTCGCGATGGCCCACGCCGCCGAAGCCGTCCAGCAGCAGGCTTTCCTTGACGATCTCGATCTCGGCGCGGCCGAACTCGCGCGTCGTGCCGGGCTCGACCTTTCCGCCCAGTTCGGCGCACATGGTCTGCTCGCCATAGCAGATGCCCAGGACCGGGACGTCGAGCTCGAAGATCTTGTGGCTGACCGCCGGGCTCTCGTCCTCATGGACGCTGGCCGGGCCGCCGGAGAGGATCACCGCCTTGGGCGTGAAGGTCTCCAGCACCTGGTCGATCTTGTCGAAAGGGTGGATCTCGCAATAGACGCCGCTCTCGCGCACCCGGCGGGCGATGAGCTGGGTCACCTGGCTGCCGAAGTCGACGATCAGGACTTTCTCGTGGGCGGGCTGGGTCATGCGTGTCCTGCTCAGTTGGCGCGTTGCAGCACGGAGACGAAGAAACCGTCCGTACCGGAGCTGTAGGGGGAGAGGCGGAGATAGCCCTCGTCCGTCAAGTGCTGGACGAGGCGGGGATTGTCGGTCGCGGGCGTAATGTGGAAGCCGGCGTGGCGATCGAGGAAGGCGGCGACGCGATCCTCGTCCTCTTCCGGCAGGATCGAGCATGTCACGTAGACGATACGGCCCCCGGGCTTGAGGAAGCCCACCGCGTGGTCGAGCACCGCGTCCTGATCGGCCATCCGCTGCTTCAGCGTGCCGGGCTTCAGGCGCCACTTGGTGTCGGGATGGCGACGCCAGGCGCCCGTGCCGGTGCAGGGCGCATCGATGAAGACGAGGTCCATGGCGCGGTCGAGGCCCTTCAGGGCGTCGGGATAGATCGGCGAGCGGACCTGCAGGTTGGTCACCCCTGCCCGCTCGGACCGGCGCACCGTGTCGGCCAGGCGCCGGCCGTCGCTGTCATAGGCATAGATCTGACCGGTGTTCCCCATGGCCGCAGCCAGCGCCAGGGTCTTGCCGCCACCTCCGGCGCAGAGGTCGAGCACCTGAGTGTCCCGGATGTCGCCGGCCGCCGCGGCCGCGATCTGCGAAGCCAGGTCCTGCACCTCGAACCAGCCCATGGAGAAGGCGGGCACGGCCTCAAGCGACTGGCTGCGCTGGCTGGGATCGGGCGCGGCGATACGCAGGGCGGTGGGGAGGACGTCGGTGGGCTCGGCGTTCAGCGGCGCGAGGGCCTGGAGCGCCTGATCGGGGCTGGCCTTGAGCGTGTTGACTCGCAGGTCGATCGGCGCGCGTTCGGCCAGCATCTCGCCTTCCAACGCGGCCTTGTCGCCGAAGGCGCGGGCGAAGGAGGCTTCCAGCCAGTCGGGATAGTCGCCGCGGACCGGGGCTGGCGCATCGGCCATGTCGCGCGGCTGGGTGAGCGCGTTGCGCTCGGCCGCCCTCAGGGCTCCGGGACCGTGAGGCTTGTCGCCGGCCGCCTCGGCGATCCGCTCCACCGGCCAGTTCCAGAGCACATGCAGAGCGCAGAGCACGGCGGCGCGAGGGCTGTCGTCGCCCATCCGCCAGGCGAGCGAGCGACGGCGGCGCAGAACGTCGAGCACGAGACCAGAAACCCAGGCGCGGTCCTTGGCCCCGGCGAAGCGCGAGGCGTCGCCCCACGCCTTGAGCGCCAACTTCACCGGACGGTGGCGCGTCTCGACATCGGCGAGAATCTCGATCGCTGCAGAAAGGCGGCCGCCGTCACGCAAGAGGATGGCTCCAGGTTGGTCGTTGCGACTTCCCTCCCCCATTTACGGGGGAGGGGGACCGGCGAAGCCGGTGGAAGGGGCTGGTTCAAGCTCCGTGCCTGGCGCTCGCCCCCTCCGCCATCCTTCGGATGGTCCCCCTCCCCCGCTACGCAGGGGAGGAAAAGGATTAGACCGGGCTCGTGTAGTTCGGAGACTCGCGGGTCATCATCACGTCGTGGACGTGGCTCTCGCGAAGCCCCGCGCCGGTGATCCGGATGAACCGGGCCTTCTGGCGGAACTGCTCGAGGTCCGGCGCGCCCACATAGCCCATGGCCGCGCGGAGACCGCCGACCATCTGATGCAGGATCGCCCCGATCGGCCCCTTGTAGGCCACCTGGCCCTCGATGCCCTCGGGCACCAGCTTCAGCGCCGAGACTTCCTTCTGGAAGTAACGATCGGCCGAGCCGCTGGCCATGGCGCCCAGCGAGCCCATGCCGCGATAGGCCTTGTAGGAGCGGCCCTGGTAGAGGAACACTTCGCCAGGCGCCTCGTCGGTGCCGGCGAAGGCCGAGCCCATCATCGCCACGTGCGCGCCCATGGCGAGCGCCTTGGCCAGATCGCCCGAATACTTGATGCCGCCGTCGGCGATGACCGGGACGTCCGTATTCTTGGCGGCGCGCACCGCGTCGGCGATGGCGGTGAGCTGCGGCACCCCGACGCCGGCGACGATGCGGGTCGTACAGATCGAACCCGGGCCGATGCCGACCTTCACCGCGTCGGCGCCGGCGTCGATCAGGGCGCGGGCGCCGTCATAGGTGGCGATATTGCCGGCGACGATCTGGACGCGGTTGGTCTCGCGCTTGATGCGGCCGACCGCCTTGGCGACGTCGGCGTTGTGGCCGTGGGCGGTGTCGATCACCACCACGTCCACGCCGGCGTCCACCAACGCCATGGAGCGCTCGTAGCCGCTGTCGCCCACCGTGGAGGCCGCGCCGACCAGCAGGCGGCCCTGGGCGTCCTTGGCGGCGGCCGGATAGGCCTGGGCCTTCTCCATGTCCTTGACCGTGATCAGGCCAACGGCGTGGTACTCCTCGTCGACGACGATCAGGCGCTCGATCTTGTGCTTGCGAAGCAGCTCGCGGGCTTCTTCCTGGCTGACGCCCTGGCGGACGACGATCAGGTTGTCCTTGGTCATCAACTCCTTGGCCGGGATGTCGTCACGGCCTTCGAAGCGCATGTCCCGGTTGGTGAGGATGCCCACCAGCTTGCCGGTGCCCGGCTCGACCACCGGAAAGCCGGAGATCTTGCGGCGCGCCTTGATCTCGCGGACCTCGCGAAGGGTGGTGTCCGGGTGGATGGTCAGCGGGTTGATGACCATGCCGCTTTCGTAGCGCTTCACCTCGCGGACCTGGTCGGCCTGCTCCTCGACGGTGAGGTTCCGGTGCAGCACGCCCAGACCGCCGGCCTGGGCCATGGCGATGGCCAGGCGGCTTTCGGTGACCGTGTCCATGGCGGAGGACACGAGGGGGATGTTGAGACTAATTTCGCGGGTGAACCTGGTGGCGGTGTCCACCTGGGTTGGCATCACGTCCGATGCGCCCGGTTCCAGCAAAACGTCGTCGAAGGTGAGACCTTCGCGAATGTCCATGTAAGGCTCCATTTTGCGAGCCGCGTATAAGCCCATGAGGGTGTTTCCGGCAAGGGTCGGGTCGAGGGGAATCATGCCGCAGCCTGCTCCTTTTTTGATTGAGAGGCGGCCTGGAGCCCAAAAGTCATGGCGAACATGACCAGGCAGAGGCCGGAAGAGAGGGTCAGGGCGACCTTCGGCGACTCAGCCAGGGCCAGCGCGTAGAGCGCAGGGCCGCCGATCTGGAGCACTTGGGCCGGCTGGCTGAGCAGGGCCGAGCGATAGGCGTAGTTCTCGGGTCCATAGAGACTGAGCGGCAGGACGCCCTTGGCGACGGTCAGCATGCCGTTCCCCGCCCCCTGCCCCAGGGCCAGGAGCGACGCCGCGCCCGGTCCCAGCACCGCCACGGCTGTCGCGCCGAGCGGATGCATCAGGGTCGCGATGCGCGTGGAAATCAGCGGCGGCGCCTTTCGCAGGACCGTGAACTCGGCGAAGCGCACCGACACCGCGGCCACGCCGACCAGCCCGGCCACGGCGGCCGCCTTGGCGACAGGAAGGCCGATCGCAGCGAGCAGCCTTGGAAGATGGTTGGCCATGGCGCTGGAGATGAACCATGCGCAGGCGAAGAGGATGGCGAGCTGCACCATGCGCCGGTCCCAGGCGACGGCCCCGTGTGGGCTCTTCCCCTGGGCCGGACGGGGCGCCGGCCGAGGCGTCACCAAGGCGACGATAGGGAAGCAGACCGCGAGGTGGACCAGCGCCCAGGCCAGGCAGGCGCCTCGCCAGCCGTAGGTCTCGATCAGGTGGCCGGTCAGCGGCCATCCCAGGGCCGAACCCAGGCCGCCCAGGAGCGCGACCGCGGTGATCGGTCGGCGCGCGCCTTCGCCGTAGAGGGACACCAGGATCGCGAACGGGGTTCCGTACATGCCGATGGTCATGCCGATCCCGAGCGCCAGCATGGCCAGGCACAGAACAATCAGGTTCGGAGACGCGGCCAAGAGGCCAAGAGCGAGCGCGAAGACCAGGTTCGAGGCCAGCAGGACCGGCTTGCCGCCGCGCGCGTCGATCCATCGGCCGGTGGCTGGAGACAACAGCGGCGAGATCGCCAGCGCGCCGGACATCAGCCCAAACACCACGGCCGGCGACAGGCCCAGGTCGGCCGCCAGCGGGTCGGCCATGACGCCCATCAGGTAGTAGCTGGAGGCGAAGGCGACCGTCTGGCCGAGCCCCAGGACGAGGGTGATCGTCGCCTGCCGTGCGCGGCTGTGGGTGGGCTCTCCTGACATGGAGAGCTTGTGCGCCGGTTGGAGAAGTGAGGAAACCGATATATTTGAAGTACAATGTTCGAAAATCTCACATCGATGCCGTCGCTGAACGCGTTGCGAGCCTTCGAGGCGATGGCGCGGACCGGACGGGCGACCCTCGCGGCCGAGGAGCTGCACGTCACCCACAGCGCCGTCAGCCGGCAGGTCAAGGCGTTGGAAGATATCCTCGGGACCAAGCTGTTCGCCGGCCCCAAGCACCGGCTGGAACTGACCGAGGCCGGGCGGGAGCTGCTGCCGGCCCTGACCGGCGCCTTCGACCAGATCGCCTCGGCGGTGCGGCGCGTGAGGACCAGCGGCGAGGACCTGCACGTCGCGGTGAACGCCAGCGTCTCGGTGAAATGGCTGATCCCTCGCCTTTCCGGCTTCGCCCAGGCGCATCCGAACGTGAGGCTGCAACTGGCCGAGTTGCCGTCGCACGCCACCTCATATCGCGGCGCCCACGCGGTCGTGCGCATTGTGCCCACTAGCCGACTGGCCGAGCCGGGCGCCACGGGCTTCATCCAGAATCACCTGGGGCCGGTCATGTCGCCTGAGCTCGCCAAGCGCTGGGCCGACGCGCCCCTGCGCGGCCCGCGGCTGGCCGCACAGACCCATCCACAAGGTTGGCCGATCTGGGCGGCCCTCGCGGGCGAGGAACTTCCCCCTGCGCCGGAGCAGCCGTTCGCGCACCTCCACTTCGCCCTGGACGCGGCGATCGCGGGCCTGGGCGTGGCGGTGATGTCATGGCCCCTGGTCGCCGACTATGTGCGGAACGGGCGGCTGGTCGCCCCCTATGGCTTCCGCAAGGCCGAGAGCGCGTTTGCGCTGTTGGCGGCGCCGGGCGCCGGCGGGCGGGCGCTGGAGCAGTTCAAGGCCTGGCTGGTGGCCGAGGGGACCAAGACCCCGCCGCCGCCGCGGGGATAGCGGACCTCAGCCCTTGAAACCGGTGGCGACCAGGTAGAGCTCCGAGCTGTCGGCGCGGCTGGCCTTGGGCTTGAGGTTCTTCACGTCGGTGAAATGACGCTTGAGCTGAGCGATGACTTCGGAGGTCTCGCCACCCTGGAACGCCTTGGCGACGAACGCGCCGCCGGGCTTGAGGACCTCGATCGCGAAGTCGGCCGCCGCCTCGATCAGGCCCATGATCCGCAGGTGATCGGTACGCTTGTGCCCTACGGTGTTGGGCGCCATGTCCGACAGCACGACGTCAGGCCGGCCGCCCAGCAGCTCGATCAGCTTCGGCCCGCAGGCCGGATCGGTGAAGTCCATCTGCAGGATGTGCGCGGGCGGCAGCGGATCGACCGGCAGGAGGTCGACGCCGACGATGTCCTTCACGCCGCGCTCAATGGCGACCTGAGTCCAGCCGCCCGGCGCCAGGCCAAGGTCCACAACGCGGGCGCCCGGCTTGAGCAGCCGGAGCCGATCGTCGATCTCCGTCAGCTTGTAGGCCGCACGGCTGCGATAGCCGTGAGCCCGCGCCTTGGCTGCGAAGGGATCGTTGATCTGGCGCTCGAGCCAGGCCTGGGAGGACGCGGTCCGGTCCTTGGCCGTCCTGAGGCGGGCAGGCTTGCCCCTGCCCTCTTCCAGCCCGCCGGTCGGCGGCCGGACCATGCGTTTGCGCGGCGGTTCGCTCATTCGGCGGCATTTACCGCGGATACGGCGCGCGATCCACGTCCGCGACGGCGCCGCCGGCGCTTGCGCTTGCCCAACCCGGACATCAGCGACATGAGGATGCCCTCGCGAAGCCCGCGATCGGCCACCCGCACCCGGACGCAGGGCCAGAGCTCCTGCACGGCCTGGAGGATGGCCGCGCCCGCCAGGACGAGGTCGGCGCGGTCGGGACCGATGCAGGGCTGGTCGGCGCGCTCCTGCGGGCTGAGCGCCAGCAGCTTGCGAGCGGCGTCGTCACATTCGCCGCGGGTCATCCAGATGCCGTCCACCTGGCTGCGGTCGTAGCGCGCAAGTCCGAGATGCATCCCAGCCAGGCTGGTGATCGCCCCGGACGTGCCGATCATGTGGGCCTGGCCGGCGTCGAAGATCGGCCGCATCGGGTCGGCGTGACGAAACTCGGCCAGTTCGTCCTTCACCGACTCGACCATGGCCCGATACCAGCCATCGGTCGCCCGCGCGCCCTCGGGGAAGCGTTCGGCGAGGGTCACGACCCCAATTGGAATGGAGAGCCATGCGCGGATCGGCAATTGCGACGCCGTGAACTTCGAGAGCTCGGTTTCCAGCCCCTCGCCGTTCAGGTCCACCCACGACAGCTCGGTGGAGCCGCCGCCGACGTCCACTACCAGGGCGGCGTCGACGCTGCGGTCCAGGAGGTTCAGGCAGCCGGCGACGGAGAGCTGGGCCTCCTCCCTGGGCGTGACGATCTGCAGGTTGATCCCGGTCTCGGACGCCACACGGGCGACGAATTCCCGGCCATTCTCGGCGGCCCGGCAGGCCTGGGTGGCGATCGCCTTCAACCGCACGACCTTGCGACGGCGCACCTTTTCGGCGCTCACCTTCAAGGCGGCCAGCGCCCGTTCCATGGCCTGTTCGGAAAGCCGGCCGGTCTGCGAAAGGCCTTCACCGAGGCGGACGATGCGCGAATAGGCCTCGACCACCCGGAAACTGCGGCCGGCGGGCGTGGCGATCAGCAGGCGGCAATTGTTCGTGCCCAGATCGAGCGCGCCGTAGCACGGCGAATCCTGCGTCGGAGCGCCGGCGCTGCGCTTTGCCGCAGCACGCCTTGGGCGTTCGATTGTCGCGTTCACCGCCCGCAAGACCCGAGCGCAGCGAATTCAACGGCTTGGAGTACGCTCAACTCGAACGCGCTCAACAGCGCCAATGTCATGGACCGTCTTCCGTCCCTGGGAAGCGCGAACAGACGCACCTCGTTTCGGGCGGACTGTAGCAAGGCCGTTCGCCTGCCGAAAGGCGCGCTCTTGCACCGCAGAAGATGAGCAGTACGTTCACTTTCCAGTCAGGCGGAGAGAACTAGAGTCGTTTCCATGGACGCTCGAATCGAAAAAAGCGGAAATGGTCTGGCGGCGCCGCCCATCGTGATGGCCGAGCCGCGTCTGGCCAAATATGCGATCGGACAGATCGTGCGGCACCGGCACTATTCGTTCCGGGGCGTGATTTTCGACGTGGATCCGACCTTCGCCAACACTGAGCAGTGGTGGCAGTCGATCCCCGAGGAGATCCGGCCGCGCAAGGACCAGCCCTTCTATCACCTGCTCGCCGAGAACCAGGACAACGCCTACGTGGCCTATGTCTCCGAGCAGAATCTGGTGCCCGACGAAAGCGGCGAGCCGGTCGGCCACCCGCAGGCCTCGCTGATCTTCGAGGCGTTCCGCGAGGGCCACTACGTCCTGCGCCCGCGGATCAGCCACTAGCCAGCCGCACCCTTCTCCCGCGCCATGAGCGTGCGGACGCCGTCCTGGATCTTCACCCTCTGGTCGGGGGTGAAGACACGGTAGCGCTGAGCCTTGGGCCCGGCCGCCGCGGTGATCTCCTGGTCGGTGACGTAGATGAAGCGTCCCTGGAAGGCCCCGGTCACCGGTCGCCCATGCGCCATCCTCAGCGCTTCGAGGCGGCTTGCGCAGTCCTCCAGCGTCTCGACATTGGGCGCCACCACGCGGAAGTCGGGCTTGCCGTTCAGGCCATCGACCTGACGCCAGCAGACGCCGCGATTGGCGGGCGCGCTCACCGCTCGCTCGCAGCCGGTGAGCGTCAAACCGGCGATGATCATAAGCAGCCCCCGCGCGATCAAATCAGTAATCCTTGCGCCATCGGACGGCCAAACGCCCGTCCCCTTCCCCTGCGAACCGGGAAATGATCGAGAGATTCCGCCCGACCCGCCACTCGACCTGAGCCGACGGCCCTTCGCGACCGCCGCCCGCGATCTCCAGATAGACGTTCTCCGTAAGATACTTGCCGCCGGCGACCGTCACCCCGGACTCGTCCCCACCGGCCAGGGCCAGCCGGTCCAGCCCGGCGAAGGTCCGCAGGTTGCCGACCACGTCGAAGCCGCCGCCGCCCGCCAGGGACGAGATGGCCGAGGCGAGTTGGGCCGCTTCCAGCGGCGAGAGTTGCGAGGCCGAGCGACCGAACAGCACCTGCGACAGCACTTCGTCATTGGGCAGGACCGGGCTCGAGGTCAGGGTGATCTCGGGCCTCGCGGCCGTGCCCCGGATTCGGACCACCGCCGTCAGCGAAGGATCCTCGCGCGTGGCCGAGAGGTCCAGGCGGATCGCCTGCGGGGAAGTCGCCAGATAGACGACGCCGCGCTCGTCGAAATCGAAGCGCTTGCCGGCGAAATCGTACTCGCCGCGCACCACGCGGGCCGTGCCCGACAGGGTCGGCCGGGCCGTCGTGCCGCCGACGCTGGCGTCGAGGGACATCTCGACGTCGAGGCCCATCCCGCGGATGAAGACCCGCCGAGGCGCGCGCAACCTGACATCCAGCGCCACCGACGGGCCGCCCGTGCGCGTCACTGGCTGAAGGGTCCGCCTCAGGTCGGCCGGCTTGTTGATCTCGATGACGTCCATATTGACCACGCCGGAGCCGCTGGAGAGTCTGGCGGTGACGTCGGCCCGATCGATGGTCAGGCCGCCGGCCAGCCGCATCTTTCCGTCCGCGCCGCGGTCCAGGGTCGCCTGGCCGGTGGCCGAGGCGGTGGCCAGGTCGTTGTCGATAAGGCGGAAGCCCTTGAGGTCGAGGCGCAGGGTCGACGCGCCGTCGCGTAGCAGGCTGAGCCGTCCGGCTCCAGACAGCGTCCCGCCATTCCCATCGGCGCCGGTGGCCTGGACGATGTCGATCGCGTTGTTCGCCAGGGTGGCCCTCAGCGCCACGTCGGTCAGGACAAGGCCCGTGGCCCCGTCGGAGAACCGGCCGCCGTCCACCTGGGCCTCGCCGGTCGCCCGGGGATCGGCCAGGGTTCCGGCGAGGCTCCCCTGCATCCGGACATGGCCCGCCAGTTCGCGCTCGCCGCCGACCAGCAGGTCCCACAGCGGCTTTACCTCGCCATCGGCGAAGAAGGTCCCGCTCATCGGCCGGGTGCGGTTGATGGCGATACGGAACGGGCCGGCGCTGGTCTCGGCCGGCAGCGTCAGCTTGGCGTTGGCGCGCAGGCCCTGTGCGTTGGTGACGTCGGCGTCGATCAGCATCGACTGGTCGGCCAGCCGCACGTTGAAGGCGCCGTCCACGCCGAGGTCGGCGGGAGAGCCGCGGCTGCGCGCATCATCGAGCTTGGCGTCGAGCACGCCTTCGAGCCGTTCGCCCCGGCCCGTGAGCCGCAGGGTGGCGTCGGCGCGGCCCGTGAGGTCGGCGTTCAGCAGGCTGAGGCCGAGCCGGCGCACCTGGGCCTGGATGTCGGCGTCGTCCTTCCCTAAGCGGGCGTCCAGGTCTATGCCGCCGCCATCCGATGAGGCGAGGCGAAGCCGGGCCGAACGTTCGCCCCCGCCCATGCGCAGGACCGCCGGCTCCATGGTCTTCAGCTCCCGGCGACCGTACCGCCCCGAACCGTCGAAGGTGAGCTGATAACCGCCATCGCCTGAGCTGAGGGCGCCGCCGCCCGCCAGATTCCAGCGGTCCGACGCCGAGACGCCCTGCAGGTCCGCGCGGTAGGGAAGCTGGGAAAGCGAACCGTTGGCGGTGATCCGCCCGCTGCGCACCGCGATCCTGGATCCGGGAAGCACGGCCTGGTCCGCCGTCAGGTCGAGCGTGGCGCGGGGACCGCCCGCGGCGTCGACGACTTTCACCGCGCCGGCGATCTCACCGCCCTCGAGGAAGGCGCCCTTGGCCACTCGCACCTGCAGGTCGGCGGCCGACGGCGTGGCGCGGCGGAGCGAGACCGAGCCGTTGGCCGAGAGGCCGGCGGCCTGCACAGAAAGGTCCGACAGATCCACGCCGCCACGCGGGAAGCGGAAGGCCGAGCGGGCCGCCGCGGGGCCGTAGGTGCTGGCGGCGTTGAGCGTCACGACGCCGCTCGATCCATCGGCCAAACGCATGAAGCTCAGAGTCAGCTTGGCGTCGCGCAGCGGCAGGCGCGGGAGGTCGATGGCCTCGATATCGGCCAGAAGGTCGGCCCGCGGCTCGCCGATCGTACCAGTGAGCGCGCCCGTGCCGCTGGCCTTACCGGTGATCTCCACCGGGCCCGCGCGGAAGGGGCCGTTGGCCGACCAGTCGAGCTTGAAGCGCATGGCGCCGTCCTCGGCCAAGACCCCGGCGGTCGAGGCGTTCAGCGCCGCGCCATTCAGCGTCCCCCGGGAGATGGACACGCGGCGACCGGCGACCTCGGCGCTGGCCTGCAGCCGGGGCGAGGCGCCGAGCAGGCGGTCCAGTTCCGAGAAGCCGGAGGCGAAGCGCGCGCCGCGGGCGTTGAGGGTCAGCACCCAGGGCTTGCCCGCGCCGCCCTGGTTCGCCGACCACTCGGCGGTCAGGCCGCCCGAGGCGCCGGCGCGAGCCGCAGCGAGGTTCGAGAACGTGGCGTTTCCCTTGAAATTAAGGCCCCCCAGCAGGCTCCGGCCGCCACTGGCGGTGACCTTGAGCCCCGCCCCGATCGCATCGACTTCCCTGAGCAGCAGACGCCCGTCGGCCAGCCGAGAGGCGTCGAACGCCACGGCCGGCCTCGCACCCAGCAAGGCGGCCGGCAGGCCGGTCCCGCGCCCCCCCTGCCCTGCGACCTTCCCGTTGACCGCCAGCACCTTCGCCTTGCGGGTGACGACGAACGGACCGGAGACACGGTCGAGGCCATAGGTTCCAAGGTCGAGGCGGGCGACGTCCGCGGTCCCCGCGAAACGCAGGTCGTCCAGCGTGCCGCTCAGCACGCCGTCCACGCGCCCCAGGCCCATGGACGGACCGCCGGTGACCTTCGAGAGCTCCTTGGCCGCGGCGGTGATCTTCACCCCATTCGGCCCGGTCCGACGCTGGCCCGGATTGGCCTTGCCGGCGGCGTTGATCGTCAGGTTTTCTGCCGAAAGCTCCATATTCATGTCGAAGAGCGAAGCTTCGGCGGCCTTCCGACCGACGACGTCGAAGCGGACTTCGGGGCCGAGCCGCTGGACGAGGCCGGTGGTCAGGGTCGAGGCCGAGAGCTGGATCCGGCCCCGGGCCGAACCGCCTTGCGCGTTCCACGAGCCGACCGCGTCGATCGGCCGGGTCGCGCCCGAGATGGCCACGACGCTGAACCGCCCCTGCGGACTGCCGCCGTTGATGTTGACCTTCAGGTCGAAGGCCTGGTCAGCCGGCAGGCCCAGCGCACCGGCCAGCGCCCCGCCCTTGGCCTCGACCGCGTCGGCCGTGGCGATCAACGGCCTACCGCCCCCGAAGTCGAACTTGGCGTTCAGATGGTCGCCCGGGTGCAACACGCTGGCGGCGGCGATCGTACCGCGCTGCCCCCCGTTGCGGCGGCGCAGGTTCACCGCGGCGGTGACGTCGTAGACGCCGCGGCGGAAACTGAACTCGGGCATCATCTCGACCCGAGCCTGCGCCCGCTGGATGTCTATGGTGATCGGCAGGCCCGGAGACTCGGTCTTCGGCTCCATGGTCGGCCGGCGGTAGACGATCACCTTCTCGGCGGTGATCGTGTCGGCCTGGAAGCGCCGCTGGAACAGCGCGGCGTAGCTCCAGGCCATGTCGATGTTGCGGGCTTCCAGCCAGATGCCCTTCTCGTCGCTGACGGTCAGCCGACGAACCGAGAAGTCGCGCCAGATGTCCCCACCGAGCCCCTCGATATGCAGGCGGCCGAAGCGGCCGAGCTTGAGCCCGCTGGCCCGGGCCTCGATCAGCAGTCGTCCCTCGGGAAACAGAACCCCATATCGCGCGGTCAGCACCAGCCCGCCGAGCAGGACGGCCAGCACCGCGCAGACGATGAGGACGATCTTCGGCAGGGCCGAGCTCTTCGCCACCTTGGCGACCTCCTTAGCCGCCGTTTCGCCCGGGGTCGGTGTCTCGCTCAAAAGCTTTGCCCGATGCTGAGATAGATCTGGAACGACGGATCGCCTTCGCGCTGGTCGAGCGGGAACGCGATGTCGGCGCGGATCGGCCCGAAGCCAAGGTCGTAGCGGACGCCCACGCCGACGCCGACGCTGAAGTCGTCGCCGGTCGGGAACTTGTCGGTCCCGACGGCGCCGGCGTCGACGAAGCCGACGACGCCCCAGCGCTCGCCTACCTTCTGGCGCAGTTCAAGCGAGGTCTCGAGCAGGGAGACGCCCCCTTGCGGCGTGTTGTCCTCGAGCCGCGGCCCGATCGCCTGGAAGGCGTAGCCGCGCACAGAGCCGCCGCCGCCGGCGTAGAAGCGCCGGGGAGCAGGAACCTGCGAAATGGTAGCGCCGAACATGGCCCCGGCTCTGACCCGGCCGGCGATGACGGTCCGCGCCTGGGGCCCGAAGGGGATGTAGGTGGAGGCCTGAGTCTGGGCCTTCAGGTATGGAAGGCTCTCGCTGCCGAACAGATAGGTCGGCTCGGCGCGCACCTCGAGCCGCCAGCCGCGTTTCGGATCGAGGGGGTCGTCCGAGCGGTCCAGATAGGCGAGCGCCAGGCCCGCGACCGTATAGAGGCTGCCTCCCAGGGAGCTGACCAGGACGGTCTGCTTCTCATCGACCTGGCTGTAGTCCACTGACCCGCCAAGCGTGATGTAGGAGGTCTTGCCGTACCGGCGCTGGACGTCCGCGCGGACGCCGAAGCCGGTTTCGTCGTAGGCGTCGGTGTTTCTTCGGTAGAGGCTGCCGCCGGTCTTGAAGGTCTGCTGCGGGCGCCGCCAATGCGGCAAGGTGAGCTCGACGCCGAGGTGACTGTCGATCTGCGCCACCTGGCCGACGACCGCCAGGGTGTCGGCCCGGCCCAGCACGTTATAGCGGGTCCAGCGCGCCCCGGCGCCGACACCCTCGGTCGTCGAGTAGCTGCCCGAAAGTTCGATCGTCCGCGGCTTGCGGTCGGAGAGGCTGACCAAGACCGGCCGCAGCCCTTCGGCGGTGGTGTCTTCTATGGGGGCCAGGCCGACGGTGACGGAATCGTAGACGCCGGTGTCCAGCAGCCGCCGCTCGAGTTCGCCGACGTCCTCCGGATCGTAGACGTCGCCAGGCTTCCAGGGTGCAAGCCCCACGATCCAGGGGATACGGCTGCGGCCATCGGTGGTGACCTTCAGGCCGTCGAGGAGCACCAACTTGCCGGCGATGATCTTGTAGGTCGGGCGGACCGTCTGGTCGGCATGGTCGACGATAACCTCCCTAGGAGCGGGGGCGGCGTCGGCGTAGCCGCGCTTCTGGACGGCGGCGATGATGCGCCCCTCGGCGCTCACGACGTCCAGCGCCCGGCCGGGCGCCCCGATCGCCAGGCCCATGACAGCCTCGCCGGCCTGCCGCACGGCCTCATACGGCGCCGGATCGATCCATTCGATCGAGGGATCGGAAATGGTGAAGCGCGGACCCGGCGTGATGCGCACGATCGCGGTCGGCGGGTCGGTGTCGCCGACGTCCGCCTCGACCTCGTTGCCGTAATAGCCCTCGGAGCGAAGCACCGCGATGGCGTCCTCGCCGGCGGTGCGAGCCCGGCGACGCGCTTCGAACCGGTTCGAGATCGGCCTGTCGGTCTCGCCCACGGCGCGTTGGATCGCTTCGCGCAGGGCGGAGTCCATCTCGCCCTCGATCTTCGCTCGCGGGGCTTCGGCGTGCGCAGCACCCGAACATATGACCGCCGAGGCGGCGACCGCGACGACTAAACGTGCCACGCCAATCCTTCCCATCGCGCCCCATGGACGGGTGTAGCTTGCGTCGGCTGGACCTGTCACCCACCGGCGTTCCTCGAAACCGCACGCCATACGGCACAATTTGCAGGAGTTTACACAACGAGCGCGCGCGACACCGGCCGCCCCCGTTGCCCACGGGGTTTCCTGAGCTCAGAGTGGGCGCCGCAGGGTAATCCGGTGGAGAAGCACGGCGTGACGATAGCGCATGAGCACGACGCGCAGGACATCCCGGCCGCCACCTGGCCGACACCCTATGACGAGATGCTCACCGCCCTGGGCGAGACGCGCGGCCACTATGCTGGGCTGCACCAGCGGATCTCTGCCCTGAGCCAGGCCGAGATGTCGGAGCGGCAGAAGACCCTCGAGCG
This sequence comes from Phenylobacterium koreense, assembly GCF_040545335.1. Taxonomy (NCBI): domain Bacteria; kingdom Pseudomonadati; phylum Pseudomonadota; class Alphaproteobacteria; order Caulobacterales; family Caulobacteraceae; genus Phenylobacterium; species Phenylobacterium koreense. Next base: position 49,858 of record NZ_JBEPLU010000002.1, on the reverse strand, counting down.
CTTTTTCCTGCTGCAGGGCATAACCTTCACGGTCTATGGCGGCGAGAGCTCGACCGAGCGGATCATCCCCACCGACGTGCTGCCGCGGATCATTCCCGGCGCCGAATGGGGGCGGATCGAGGCGGGCCTGACCCAGCGCTTGCGGGCGCTGAACATGTTCCTCGCCGACATCTACGGACCCCAGCAGATCCTGATGGACGGGATCGTACCGCGCGAACTCGTGCTGGGCGCGCCGTCCTATCGCCGCGAGATGCAGAACCTCTATGTCCCGCATCAGGCCTACGCCAATGTCTGCGGCTCGGACCTCATCCGCCAGCCGGACGGCGAGTTCGCAGTGCTGGAGGACAATCTGCGGGTCCCCTCCGGGGTCTCCTACATGCTGGCCAACCGGGAGGCCTCGCGGCGCACCTTCCCTAGTTCGTTCCGGGAGGCCAGGGTCCGGCCGATCGACCGCTATCCGGACCTGCTGCTGGCCACCCTCAAGAGCATGGCCGCCGACTGGCGCCCGAACCCGCAGATCGTGGTGCTGACGCCGGGCGTCTACAACTCGGCCTATTATGAGCACGCCTATCTGGCGCGGCTGATGGGGTGCCCGCTGGTCGAGGGCCGCGACCTCGTGGTCCACGACAACCTCGTCTACATGCGCACCACCACCGGCCTGCGGCGCATCGACGTGATCTATCGGCGGGTGGACGACGACTTCATCGATCCCCTCACCTTCCGGCGGGATTCGGGGCTCGGGGCCGCGGGGCTCTTCAACGCCTACCGGGCGGGCAATGTGGTGATCTGCAACGCCCCCGGCACCGGCGTGGCCGACGACAAGGCGATCTACGCCTATGTCCCGGAGATCGTCCGCTACTACCTGGGCGAAGACACGATCCTGCCCAATGTCGAGACCTATCTCTGCCGCGAGCCGAGCCAGCTCTCCCATGTTCTCGCCAATCTCGACAAGCTGGTGGTCAAGGCGGTCGGCGCCTCGGGGGGCTATGGGATGCTGGTCGGACCGCATGCCAGCCGCGCCGAGCGCGAGGCGTTCGCCCTGGCCCTGCAGGCCGATCCCGCCAATTACGTCGCCCAGCCGACAATCCAACTCTCGACCGCGCCATGTCTCGTGGACGGCCGGATCGAGCCGCGGCACGTCGACCTGCGGCCCTTCATCCTGTCCGGCGAGAAGATCGTCGTCACGCCGGGCGCCCTGACGCGAGTGGCGCTGCGCAAGGGCTCGCTGGTGGTCAATTCAAGCCAAGGCGGCGGCTCCAAGGACACCTGGGTGCTCGACGACGGAGCCGCGGAGGTCGCGCCATGATGCTCGCCCGAGTCGCAGACGCCCTTTACTGGATCGGCCGCTACGTCGAACGGGCCGAGCACATGTGCCGCTTATCCGACGTGATGCTCGACGCCAGCCTCGATCGTACCGACGGCGCCGGCCAGGTCACCCGCATCGTGCTCTCGGCGGTGGGCGACCAGGACAGCGTTCCTGCCGCCGATCCCTATCGCCTGGCCCTGGCGCTGGCGCTTGATCGGCAGGATCCGGGCTCGATCGCCTCGTCGGTCGCTCAGGCGCGCGAGAACGCCAGACAGGTCCGCGAACAGATCACCACCGAAACCTGGGAGCGCCTCAACCTCATCTATCTTCGCGTGACGGCGCCGGACGCGGCGAGGACGTTCAACGACGACGCCGGAGCGTTCCTGCACGAGGTCATCGCCGACCTGCACCTCTTCAAGGGCGCGGCCGATGCGACCATGAGCCATGGCGAGGGCTGGGGCTTCCTGATGCTGGGCGTCTACCTCGAACGGGCGCAACTGATCGGGCGGCTGCTCAAGGTGTGCTTCAGCGCCCAGGGTCCGCTGGACGACCATATCGCCCTGGTCGGCGCGTTGCGCATGAGCTGCGCCCTGGAACCCTATCTGCGCCGGTTCACCGCCGACGTGCAGCCAGGGAAGGTGCTGGACTTCCTGCTGCTGGACGAGGAATTCCCCCGCTCGATGCGGTTCTGCACCGCGCGGATCGAAGAATATCTTGGCATCGCGGCAAGGCACGCCGGCGTCGCCTCGAACGCCTTGCCCGTCCGGCTGGCCGGCCGTCTGCGCGCGCGGCTGCAGTACGCGGACATGACCGAGCTGCACGGCGCCGGAGGCCTCATCGACGCCGTGCTGGACGACTGCGCGGCCCTGCACCAGTCGATCTACGACACCTTCGTCGCCTACCCGCTCGAAACCCGCCTCTCGGCCTAGGACCAAGCCCTTGCTGCTCGAAGTCCGTCACGTCACCCAATACCACTACGCCGAACCGGTCCGCGAAAGCGTGATGGAGGTCTGGATGCAGCCTCAGAAGGCTGCGGGCCAACGGTTGGTCTCGTTCGACCTCGACGTCGAACCGGCCGCGCAGCTCTTCTCCTACGCCGACCCGTTCGGCAACGCGGTCTATCATTTCGACGTGCCCCAGCCGCACGACGGCCTGCGGATCGTGGCGACCTCGGCTGTGGAGACCCAAGCGCGGCCGCCGATGCCGGACGCCCTGGACCAGGGGGAATGGGACCGGCTGCGCAGCGACTTCGTGCGCGGCGAGAACTTCGACTTCCTGACCCACCACGGCTTCGCGCTCGAGACCGAGGCGCTGAAGGCCTACGAAGCGCGCCACGAGCTGCATGAACTCCGTCGGCGTGACCCGCTGACGGCCATGCGGCTGCTGGCCGAGACGATCTACTCGTCCTTCGAATACCAGACGGGCGTCACCCACGCCGACAGCCCGATCGACCTGGCGCTCGCGGCGGGCCGGGGGGTGTGCCAGGACTTCGCGCACATCATGATCGCGATCTGCAGGAGCTGGGGCGTGCCGGCGCGCTATGTCTCCGGCTATCTGTTCACCGATCGCCAGGCCGGGGACCGCTCGGACCCGGACGCCACCCACGCCTGGGTCGAGGTGTTCCTGCCCTCGCTGCGCTGGGTCGGCGTCGACCCGACCAACAACATGTTCGCCGGCGAGCGTCACATCGCAGCGGCCATCGGACGCGACTACAACGACGTGCCGCCCTCGCGGGGCGTCTACAAGGGCGAGGCCGAGAGCCAGCTTGCGGTCGGGGTTTCGGTGCGCCAGGCACGGGCCGCCGTGACCGAACCGGAGTTCATCCGCATCGCCCAGCCTTCCTTCTCAAGGGCCGGACGGCGCCGGCAGGTCGGCGCTCTGGCCTACGACCAGCAGCAGCAATAGGCTTCAGGCCGGGAAGACATAGGCCCGTACGACATCGAGGCCAAGCTGGGCGCCGGGGCGGATGTCGCCCGCGCCCTGCCGGGCGAAGGCGGCTTCGACGCGCTGGCCATCGGCGGTCGCCGCGTCGATGCGGAGGATCGCCCCTTGCGCGGAGATGTGTTTGGCGACGACGGCGAGACCGGCTTGCGGCGCGAGCTTGAATTCATGCGGCCGGATGAACGCGACCGCCTTGCCGTCGCGCACCCCGGCGGCGTCCAGCTCCACGACGCCGCTCCTGAACCGGCCGGCCTGCACCTTCCCTTCCAGGCGGTTGGACTCGCCCACGAACCCGGCCACGAACGGCCCGGCCGGATTGTCATGCACCTCGGAAGGCGGCCCCACCTGCTCGATCGCCCCCTGGTTCAGAATCGCCACCCGGTCGGCGAGCTCCAGCGCCTCTTCCTGGTCGTGGGTGACGAAGATGGTGGTCACGCCGGTGGCGTCGTGGATGCGCCGAAGCTCCTTGCGCAGCGACTTGCGGACAGTGGCGTCCAGGGCCCCGAATGGCTCGTCGAGCAGCAGGACGCTCGGGCTGACCGCCAAGGCGCGGGCCAGGGCGACCCGCTGACGCTGGCCGCCGGAGAGCTGGGTCGGATAGCGCTTGCCCAGTCCGTCCAACTCGACCAGCCGCAGAAGTTCATCGATGCGGCCCGCGATCTGCTGCTTGGAGGGCTTGGCCGCGCCCTTCCTGACGTCCAGTCCGAAGGCGATGTTCTTGGCCACCGTCATATGCCGGAAGAGCGCGTACTGCTGGAAGACGAAACCCACCCGCCGCGCGGCGGCGCTGGTGAAGGTCATGTCCTGGTCGCCGTAGAGCACCTGCCCCTTCTCGGGGAACTCCAGTCCGGCGATCACCCGCAGCAGGGTGGTCTTGCCCGAACCCGAGGGACCGAGCAGCGCCAGCAGCTCGCCATCGGCGATCTCCAGGCTGACGCCGTTCAGGGCCGGGTAGCGGCCGAAGGTCTTCTCCACCGAGCGGATGGAAATCGTCATGCAGGGCGTCTCTTGATCAATGGCCGCCGGGCCGCGTCTGCGGCTGGATGAACTCGAGCACGGTCTTCAGGACCAGGGTGACGACCGCCAGGAAGCAGAGCAATGCCGCCACGGCGAAGGCGCCTACGAAATCGTACTCGTTGTAAAGGATCTCGACGTGCAGCGGCATGGTGTTGGTCAAGCCGCGGATATGGCCCGACACCACCGACACGGCCCCGAACTCGCCCATGGCGCGGGCGTTGCAGAGCAGGACGCCGTACAGCAGGCCCCAGCGGATGTTCGGCGCGGTGACGGCCCAGAAGGTGCGCAGGCCCGAGGCGCCCATGGAGACGGCCGCCTCCTCCTCGTCGGCGCCCTGCTCCTGCATGAGCGGGATGAGCTCCCGGGCGACGAACGGGAAGGTCACGAAGATCGTCGCCAGGACGATGCCCGGAACGGCGAAGATGATCTTGATGTCGTGATCCAGCAGCCAGGGGCCAAACCAGCCCTGAGCCCCGAAGACCAGCACGTAGATCAGGCCGGCGACCACCGGCGACACCGAGAACGGCAGGTCGATCAGGGTGATCAGGAACGGCTTGAAGGGGAACTCGTATTTGGCCACGGCCCAGGAGGCGCAGATCCCGAACACCACGTTGAACGGCACGGTGATCGCCGCGGTGAGCAGGGTCAGCCGGATCGCCGCCCTGGCGTCCTCTGAGGCGATCGCCTCCAGCGCGGCGGGCAAGCCCTTCCGCAGCGCTTCGAAGAACACCGAGACCAGCGGCAGGACCAGCACGCCGGCCAGGAACGCTGCGACCAGCGCCAGGACCAGGGCCTTGGCCCATCGCGGATCGTCGGTGGGATGGCGCGCGCCGCTCACGAGAACCTCCGCGACCAGGCCTGGACGGCGTTGATGACGAACAGCATCAGGAACGAGACCGCCAGCATGACGACCGCGATCGTGGCGGCGCCGGCGTAGTCGTACTGCTCGAGCTCGATGATGATCAGCAGGGGCGCGATCTCGGACTTGTAGGGCATGTTGCCGGCGATGAAGATCACCGAGCCGTACTCGCCGACCGCTCGGGCGAAGGCCAGGGCGAAGCCGGTGAGCCAGGCGGGCGCGAGGGCGGGAAGGATCACCCGGACGATGGTGTCGAGACGGGTGGCGCCCAGGCTGGCGGCGGCCTCCTCGACGTCCGAGGAGAGGTCGCGCATCACCGGCTCCAGGGTGCGGACCACGAACGGCAGGCCGATGAAGGTCAGGGCCACGATCACCCCGAGCGGCGTATAGGCGATCTTGATCCCGGCCGGGGCGAAGAGCGCGCCGATCCAGCCGTTGGGCGCATAGAGCGTCGCCAGGGCGATGCCGGCCACCGCCGTCGGCAGGGCGAACGGCAGGTCGATGATCCCGTTGACCAGGCTCTTGAGCGGGAACCGGTAGCGGACCAGGGCCCAGGCGGTCAGCGCCCCGAACACGGCGTTGACGATCCCGGCGATCAGGGCCGCCCCGAACGACAGCCGATAGGCCGTCAGCGCCCGCTCGTTGAACGCGGCTTTCAGGAACTCTGCGAACGACTGGTCCGCCGCCTTCACCGCCACCGCGCTGAGCGGGATGAGGACGATCAGCGACAGGATCGCCAGCGTGATCCCCATGGTCAGCGAGAAGCCGGGAATCGCCGAGCGGCGACGGATCAAGGGCCGGCGCGCCGCGACTTTGTCGATCGGTAAGGTCGCGCTCATGTCCACGGCCCCGGTTGCAGACGCATAAACGCCGAGACGAGCGGATCGCTGCGTCTCGGCGAATGGGTTCAGCTAATCCCCATTGACCCTATGGCCAATATAGTTTTTCTGAAGCCGCGATCCCCTAAGCTGGCCCTGGACGAGGGACGCCTCCTGGGATCATGCTGTCAGGCGCAAAAGCGGCCAATCACACAGAGCCGCGGGCAAAGAGACGGGAAGAAACATGGCCACCCACACCACAGAGCATGAGACCAGGCGAAGCGATCGCCGCGGCGCCGGCTACTATTTCCTGTTGTTTGCGTTGCTTGCTTTCACGGGCCTCTACTTCGGAGTCGCGATCCCGACCTTCCTGGGAATCATCGGCGCCGGCTGACGACCAAAGGCGATCTGGCCTCACCCGGCTTCCGCGGGCCGGGCGAGGCCTTCGCAACACCGACCGGGGATTTGGCCGGGCTGACTGCCGGCCTAGAACGACGTCGAAGATGAGCGGTTCCAGCCTGTTGAAAGCTTCGGCGGCGCTCTTGCTCCGGGAAGGTCGCCCGCATATGGTCCGCGCCTCTTCGTCCGGCGCGGCTTGCGCGTACGGCGTCGAGGGCCGGTAGCTCAGTGGTAGAGCATTCGACTTTTAATCGAATGGTCCTGGGTTCGAGTCCCAGCCGGCCTACCAACTATCCACCTGTGATCGTTGGGTTTTTCCGCATCATCCAGCGCAAATATGCCAGACCGTCAGACTATGGGTCCGACGACCGTCAGACTTTCGGACTTCGCCCGTTCTCTCTTCAACCGCCATATCGGCCGATTCCCTTGACGTGAAGTTCTCGCGGCGTTCTCGTTCGCCATGGCCCTCCACGACCCCGGCGTCCCGCTATCCCACCTCCTCGCGCACGTCGCTGATGGGAGCTGCGCCGGCGTCCTCTTCATCTGCGCCTGCGGAAAGTGGTGGACGACCGACGTAGGCGTGGTGATAGCCGATCTGGAGCGCCGCGGGGTCGGCGGGTCGGGGACCGGCGTCCGTGACGTGTTCCGGTTCTCGCGGCGCCCATGCGGGCATTGTGGGGGCCTCGCGATTGAGACCAGGCCAGATTGGGGCGGGCCTCCATGATCGACTATCGGGCAGTCCAGATCACCCACCTCGGCCAGCGCTACAGCGCCCGCTATTCGGTCGAGGCCGGATACCTCTGCGTTGACAGTGCCCATGGAAGCCGTCGATGCGTGCTGGTCGACGTGGACGCCGACGTGAAAGGCCAGGCCGCAAGCCTCCTACAGCAGATCGTGAGCGAGCGGCGAAGGGCGAAGACCTGAAGCCAATCGGCCGGCCCCAACGCTCGCGAATCGAGGAGCTTCGCGGCTATCACCCCAGGCCATGAAGCAGCACACCGGCGACGAAATTCGGTCGATCATGACGGACATGCCGGCCGAGGCCATTGAGAGCCTGCAGGCGACGTATGCCGAGCACCAGATCACCGAGTACGAAGCGCGCTGGTGGGGCTATCTGATGTTCGCGCGCACCGGCTCCTACGAGGGGACCGCCTACTCGATCAAGGTCATGGGCGACGGCGGCGAGGTCACGCAGGATTTCCTCAGCTATGTGCTGGCCGAACGTGAGGGCAACAGGCGCCATGAGCTCGTTCGGAAGCCCTGGCCTGACGGCGGCTTGGATCGGGCATGAAAAAGCCCGCCCCCGGTGAAGGGAGCGGGCCGATTTCCAGTCGCAGAGAACACCAGCCAAAACCGTTGCTGGCTAAGGGTTTGGGGGCGATTTCCTTCGATTTGGGCACCAGCCAAATTCCTTGCCAGATAAGGGGTTGAGACCGATTTCATTTGATTTCGGCGCCAACAAAAAAGCCCCGCCAGCCGAAGCCAGCGGGGCAACTCGTGCATAATTTGCACCTGTTCAGCGGAGTTTATTCGACAGGCGTAAAGTCCAGATAGTAGGACTTGCCAAGCTCGAACTGCGCGATGGCTGCCGGATTGGTCACCGTCATCTCCAGCTTCCCATTCGGGGTCCACTTCGACCACGCCGCGTTATCGCTGCCATCGCCGTAAACTGGCGACAGAATGATGTTGGCGCAGTCGCCCGACGTCGGGCCGGTGTAAACGTGCTCGATCTTCTGGACGTAGAATTTAGCTCGGACGCTCATGCGTCTTCTCCTTTGTGTGGGGCCGGGAAGAGCCGCCCGGCACGGCATCAATCTCCATGCTTATGGAGAATGTTTTTCAGCGCCGGATCATCCTATCGGCGATCAACAGCGCAACGGCGGCCAGGATCGAGACCGCCGACATGTAGAAGCCGAACACCGTCAGCTATCCGGACGGGGAAGGAAGGGCCGTCTCCACCAGGGAGCCTCGATCCGCTTCACCGCCGCGGCGTCTCGCTTCTCGCAGCGCTCGATCACGCCGATCGCCTCGCGCATCCGGCCGTTGGCGATCTCCAGGCGGTCGGTCTGGGAGACGCCGAAGACCTGCCAGTCGGTGCGCTCCTCGATCGCCTGGGCGAGTTGGGCCTCAAGCATTGGCGCCGGCGTGGGCCGCTCGGCCGGCAGGCGCGCGCTATCGACTCCTTGCAGCCACTCCGGCGGCGTCATAGTCGAACACCCTTCCTGCGCACTGTGGATCATGACGGGCCGACTTGCGCATGCAGAGCTCGTCAAGAGCAACGCCAGTGCGCTGGCTCGCAGGAGCATTGCGGATCGCATTTTCAGAAGCCTCCGTGTTGCGGTGGATTTGGTCTTCGGCGAGGGCTTGCCGGCCGGCGCTTTCGACGGCGTCGGCGGCCGATGAGGTGCGGGCCTGGGACATCTGGGCCTCGGCGCGGGCTTCGGCTGCCCTGGCGCGCTCTCTGCCCGGCGCCGTCGCGAACCAGATCAGGGCGGCGATAACGGCCAGGCAGGCGACGAGGCCAGCGGCGACAAGCGCCCAATGTGCCGGGCTGAACAGGCGGCGGAACTCGGAAGGCGTCATCGCCAATCTCCTGCTTGGAGCGCGGCGAAGAACACGAGCGCGGCGTCCGCGACCTTCCCGCCGTTGTTGTCGGGGTTGATGATCCGGCGAGCGTTCGCGAACTGCTCGCGCGTCGGCTTGGCCGCGATGAAGTCGTTCAGCTTCTTGCCGGTGAAGAGGCCCTTCAGCGATCCGGCGACAAGGATCTGCGCGGAGACGTCAGGACGGAGCGCGAGGTCTGGTGAGGCGATCAGATCGCCACCGAGGCCAAGCTCGGCGTCCAGCTTGGCGTACATCTCGCGGCCGGTGATGTGGGCCTGTCCGCGCCCGCGATGCTGCCAGCCGTCGTCCGTGCCGGGGCGGTTGCCCATGCGGCCGTTGTAGACGTGGTTCGCCAGGCCCTTAGCGTTGCGCACAAAGGGCTGAGCACTGGCAATCGTCGGAAACCGGCTGGGCCAGACGGCGCGAATCCGCTCGGCGCTCGTGTAGTTCAGGTTCTCCACGTTCGGCGCCATCGAGCCGCCGGTTTCATGGAAGGCCGTGGCCAAGCAGTAAGCGACCCACGACATCGGCAGCTTTCCTGCTGCCGCGATCAGTATCGCCTCGCAACCGGCGAACTCCTCAGACGAGATCGTATCGCCCAGCAGCCGCGAGGCGCGGAGGTGGTCGTAGAAGGCTGCGGGCTCCTGGAGCCCCACGACGCCCGGCGGCGGCTCAGGCGGCGCCACTGGCGGCGCTGGGGCCGGCGCTGGCACGATCCACGGGCCAGATGCAGCGAGGGCCTCAAGCGCGTCCGCCGAGGCCCTTAGTTTCGCGACTTCCGCCAGGAGTATCTCGCGGCTCATGGCTGCACCCGCTGTTCGGGCGGCAACTCGCCGTCGTCTGCTGGAGCCAGAGACGCCGGCTTCACAGTCGTCGCCACTGTCGTCTTCACCTCGAGCGGCTGGGCTTCGTCCTGATCGATCGAGGCGTGGATGCCGTCTCGGCCGCCGTGAACGTTCACCGACAGGCCCGTGATCGCTGCAAGGGCGACCATCATCAGCAGCTCGACGCCGACGAGCAGATAGAACAGCGCATCGAGCTGCTTGCCCTGGTAGACCGCCGCCCACGGTCCCTTCCAGATCACCCAGGCCCCAGCGACGAGCACCATCGTCAATGCGACGGCCGCGCCGATCTGCGCCCATATCTTCACGGGCGCCGCGGCCAGGACCGCGCGCCACGCCCTGACGATGAGGCCGGGCTCTTTCTCAGTCGCCATGGTCGCTTCCTTCAATGACGGTGAACGGCTCCGGCTCCTGGTGCGCGAGCGGGACCGGAATCCCATGCCGAATGAGCAGGTGCTTCAGGCTCTCGATCGACTGTGTGAGGTTCAGGATTTTCCCGTTCGCTTCAGCCCGTTCGGCCGCCCAGGCGATCCGCTCCTCCGCAAGCTGATTGCGGAAGAAGTCGCGCTCCTCGCGGAGCTGCTTGGTCAGCTCGGAAAAGCCGCTGTTGATCGCCTGTTGGAACGCCGCCTTGCCCATGAGGCGGTTAGCGAGCCAGAGGCTCACGCCGCCAAATGCGGCGCCGATAGCGCCGGCCAGCGCCGTCCATAGTCCAGGCGCGTCTGGCAGGCCGTCGCTCATGGCGGCTGTCCTCATGTCAGGGTTCTCGCTGTGGTGAGCGGGGGATCTACGTTCAGGGGCCGCGTCGACCGCCGAGCTGCAGGTGATGGAGGACGCGCGGCCGAGGGCCTTCCCGAGCGGGTGGACTTTTCGCCGTCGATTCCAGGTGACGCCGCTCGCGTATTGGGCGAACGCTGGTTGACATGCCCGATGCTTAGGCGTTCGTTAACGCCACTCTGGGGAGAGCGACATGATCAGGATCATCGGAGCCGCCATCGCGGCGCTAACCCTTGCGGCAGCCGCGAGCCCGGCCGCCGCGCTGGAGAACACGATCTCTTTCGGCGACCAGTTCGCCGGGCGGCCCACCGGTTACGCTGACGGGAATCTTTGGCGCGAAGGCCGTGTCGTCGTTCGTACCGAGTTTAATGAACTTCCAGTCGATAACGTCCTTATCTCAACGGGCTATGTGACGTTCTACTGTTGCTTTGGCCCGCAATTTGGCGGGCCGTTTTCCCCTTACGCGGGCCGGGGCGTCGTCACCGGGTTCTATCTCGACGGAAACACCGACGTGGAGTTGATCACGGGGTCCGGCGAAAGCAGGATCTTCAATCTCGATGGCCAAGACGGCTTCCAGTGGTTCGCGCCGTACGTCGATTATGCCAGCGCCTGGTTCACTTTCCGCCCGCTCAGCAGTTCCCCTGACGCCTTCTTCAGGCTCGATTACGTCGGCTTCTCCGCCGTTCCTGAGCCGGCAACCTGGGCGATGCTGATCACAGGCTTTGGTTTGGCGGGGTCGGTGCTCAGAAGGCGCCGCGCCCTTCTTGCGATCCAGGCCTAGGCCGCCACGAAGCTCCCGCCAGCCATAACCATCGGCAGGTCGAGGATGCTCCCCAGGTTCGGCACGCCATCGGCCGAGTTCGCCTCGGTCAGCGATCTCGGCATCCAGAGAACCTTCGGCGTGTCGCCGGTCGGCCCCTTCCGGTTGGTCCTGAGCGCTTCCGTCGTTATGAGATCTCGGAAGCCCGCGGCCTGGATGTTCGGAAGGTCTGCAGGATCGGTGAACCAGTCCATGAACACGTACTCGTAGGCGACATCCGAGCGGTTCAGGCCGTCTTCCGAACCGCCGAGGCCCATGGGTGAGGTGAACACCTCGGCCGCCAGGGTCGATCCGGGATCGACCGGGTTTGGCCGCGGCCCAAGCCTCAGTGCTCGGGCGCCGGAGTTCGAATTGAAGGCCGACGTCGTGAGCGCAACATCGGTCTCGTTCAGGATCGCCCGCATGCCCCCGCTGGCGATGTCCAGCTTCGAGAAATCGATCGACCACCAGAGGGTCATCCATGTCCCGACGGTCGGAGCGGTCACCATGCGCGCGACGCTGTTGGAGTTCAGCACCCATTGCATGGATGTCCCGCTGGCCAGGGCCAGGCGGAAGCGGTTGGTCTCGTGCGACCCAAGAAGGGTCTGAGGGAAGGTTCCGAGGACGTTGTTGATCCTCATCTTGACCCCGAACAGCAGGGCGCGGACGCCTTCGTCCTGCGAGATCGGGTAAGGCGCCACCGCATAGCTGCTGGCGTTGTTGTCCACCCCGACGACCGCCGCGGGATTGTCGCCATAGAAGTCCGTCAGGTTGGCCGCCGAGGTGGCTCCGAACGCCGCTGCCGCGATCCCGCTGAGGTTCTTGAGCGCATTCGCCCCCGGTACAGCATAGGCCAACGTCACGCTCTCGCCGCCGGTGAGCGGAGTCGCCAGAACACAGTTCACTGTGTCGCCATAGATCTCGACCGACGAGATCGTCTGCGTCACCCCGCCGACCTTGGCGGTGAACGCGCTCGTGGCTGGGAGCGACGTCATGGTGATGAGCTGATCGAACTTCGCCCAGAGGTTCGCGCCATCGGCGCTGATGCTCACCAGCGCCGGAGCCTCGTCGTAGATCGCTCCCCGGTAGGCATCGTACATGGCCTTGTACCAGGTCGGCAGGGGGTTTGATCCCTCGGCCTCGACCTCGATCCAGTCGCGGAAGCGGTCGTAATAGGTCGTCACCTCGTCGGCTCCCAGCAGCGGGAGAAGCCCCATCAGCCGGGCGGCGAGGAAGGCCGCGAGGACATAGCTCGCGATGATCGCCCGGTACGCGGTGTCGAAGTTGCATCCGGCGTCGAGCGGATCATAGGCGCTCTGCCGCCAGTCCGGCACGCCAGTCATGAAGCGCTTGTATTGGGTCAGCACCCGGTCGCCGAACGGTGTCGGGATGATGCGGGTATAGCGGTCGCGGACCACGAAGATCTGATCGAACTCCGACCAGCGATGACGGTTCGTGGCTTCATCAAGATAGGTCGCCATGTCGTCGGCGAACGGCGCCCCCTGGAGCGCTCTGGCGGTGAAGGCGAGCAGCATCAGCGGCCAGGAGTTGCCACCGCCGAGCCGATACCACTCCCCCAGGTTTCCCGCGCTCAGGCGGCCATAGAGGTCGATGCCCTGTTGGATGACCGCATAGGCCATCTGCTGCTTTTCGCTGGTCGTCAGGGCGTCGGTGCAGAGCAGCAGGAGGGCGTTGGAGCAGACGAAACCGATGTCCTGCCCGTAGTTCGGCTGGTTGCTCAGCGCATTGATTGTCCGCCCGCCGCCGGTGTTGTCGGTGCAGGCGTAGTTCCACGGCTTGGCGAGGTAGGCCATCACGGCGGCGAAGGTCGGGGCGCCGGCAGGAGCCGTGAGGTTGGGCAGGAACGAGAGATCGACGTCCGACGTGTTCCAGTAGTGGGTCTTGTCGGCCCAGGACGGCGGTGGGCGGAAGTCTCCTTCAGCCGGCGGGGTGTCCGTAATCGTCAAGGTCGAGACCACCTGATTAACCGCTTGGTCGGGCCTCGACATGGGCTCTGCGGTGATGCTGATGGATTTCGCCACCGTGAGATTGTTGAGGTCGGTCAGTGGACCTAGGGTGCGGTCCAGCTCAGGCCGATAAACCAGCGCCTCGGCCCCGGGGTGGTTGGCGATGCTGTCGAAGCCGTGGCCGACCGTGCGGCCATAGGTGTTGTCCGAGGCTGGGAGGCCGAGCGCGATGGCGTCAGCGATGTTGCCGGGGTTGAACTGCATCCCATTGATCCGCCGGCCCGTATAGGACTGCGTTCCGCCATTGGCGATGATCACCGTGCCGTCCTTCGACTCCGCAGGCGGGGACGGTTGCTGCGCCATGTCGAGCGGGCCTTGCGCCCACAGCCCGTTGACCACGTAGGCCGACGTCGCGACGGTCCCGGCGAGGTGGTAGGTGACGCCAAATTCGGTGATGTCGGTCTGCTCGCCGGCGGCGGCGACCGTGAGGTCGAAGGCTGGAATATCCGCTGTTGTACCAAGCGCGTCCGTTACCCTGATGACGATGTTCTCGAAGCTGCCAGCCTCGGTCGGTGTGCCGGAAAAGAGGCGTGAAGGCCCAGCCCCGGATAGCCCCACTCCGGCCGGCGGCTGGCCTTCAGGCAGGCTGAAGGCGTAGGGAGGACGTCCGCCAAAGGCCGTGACGGTGAAGCCGTCATAGACAGCGTCCTCGGTTGCCGAGGTGTCTGGGGTGCCGGAGATCTGGAGCGGCGGGGGTTTGATGCGCGCCTTCAGCAGCAGGATCTTTGCGCGGCTCATGCGTATTGCGCCCCCAATGCCGTCATGAAGGCGTGCAGCGCCGTGTCCATGTCCGCTTGCTCCGTGTCGGTCAGGGCTGCTCCGCTCCAACAGGCCGCAAAGCGGTCATCGCAATAGGCCGAACCGTTGCGACCGAGGGTGGCGATGAAGGTGTCTGGGTCTGCGTCGGTGATCACGAAGGCCGAAGCAAAGGTGCCATTGTAGAAATAGCGGGTGTTGTTGTCGTCGATACGTGACCCCGTCCGGTGGCCCGTCCGAGTAGTCGAGGGGTTGCGGACATTCGTACTATTGGCCGATTGGTTGATCCGCGCGGTTTCGGACCCGGCAGAGTTCGCCAGACAGTTCGTTCGGGCCGAGCTCGTGCCGCCCAGGTGCGGGACCTGCGTCCCCGTCGGACCCTGGAGGTTGCAGTAGACACCGAAGGATGCGCTGCTACGGGCGTATTGGTTGCCCGTAGCGCCCAGCGCCTCGGGGAACCCAATATAGCCCGTCGCCCCGTCACCAGCGATCCCACGGCTGGCGGTGAACGTGGTGGTTCCACCCACCGAGAACACCGCCGCGGCATCCCGCACGTCCAGCAATCTGTCAGCCTGCAGCGGTGTGGCGAACATGCCGATGTGGTCGAGCTTCGCCCACACGCCAGCGGCCTTGAGCGCCAGCACGAAAGTGTTGGCGGCGTCCTTGAACGTACTGCCGGGATCGACGCTGAACCGCTCGAAATAGGCGATCGCGTCGGCGTCATACTCTCCAGGCGGCGCGCCGCTGTCGGCGAACGCCAAGGCGAGCACTGCAGCCATTCTGCTTCGCGAGAGGCGCATCAGGTGAAGCGCCCGAAAGCAATGACGCGAGCGCCGGCGCCAGTCGTTATCTCCCATCCCCCGCTCTCGCTCGCGATGCCGAAGAGCGGGATTGGAAACGGCTTGAGGTCGGCGCTGACAGTGCCGCCAGCGTAAACCACAGTGTTCGTGCTGCCGTCCTCGATGGAGATGGCGCCGACGGTCGTGCTTGTCGGGATCACCAGCAGGGCTTCGAGCTTGTCGCCGATAGCGCCGGTCGTGCCGAGCATCTGATCTGTCTGGCTCGCCTCGACGACTTCATATTCCGACGAGACCACCTCGACGTCCGCCGGGATGTCATCCTGGAATTCGGCCAGGATAGCGCCGAGAGCAGTCACCGCCGGATCGTCCGAGGCCAGCGTCGCCCGCAGCGTACCTGCGGTGACAGCGCCAGCGCCCGCCGCAATCAGCGCCAGAACGCCCTCATCGCCGACCGCCAGCTTCAGGACTTGGACCAGCCGGCTTGCGCCGATGCGATCGACGGCGACCTTGGAACCGGCCCCCGGAAGGGTGACGTCTTCAATGGCCATGGCGGCTCATCTCCCATGCAAAGGGGGCGGCGCAGGCCTTGGCCTGGCGCGAGGTGGTAGGTTGTCGTGTGGTCTCAGACCGCGCCGATGCGGCTGCGGTTGAATAGGACGCCGAGGAACGCGACCCACATCAGAGGCCAGGGGGTGCGGCTGGCGCGCATCGCGGTCAGGAACAGGCAGTCGCCGTCGAACTTGGAGTAGCGCAGGTCCTCGCGCAGGAGGTCATGCACAGCCGCCGGCAGCAGCAGGCAGCGAGCCCAGCCCGGGGGCAGGATCCGCAGGAGCCAAGCCGAGAAGCTGATGTCGAAGACTGCGCCGTCGGGGACCTCGACCCACTGGGAGGAGCCGACGAAGCCGATATAGAAGCGGAAGCCTCCGTCGGCCCGGTAGGAACGGACGCCCTTACGCCTCGGATCGACCTCGGTGTATCGAGCCTCGGTGAAGCTGCTCACGGCCAGCCGATGTTGATGTTGATGGCGTCGAGCACTGTCGCGTTCGCGGCATTGCGGACCTGGGTCTTGAGCTGACCGCCGAAGAAAAGGATGGCGGCGTTGCGCGCCACCATGGCGGCCGTGGCGCCGAGCACCTGCAGCGCCGTGGTCTGGACGTTGAAGTTGTCCTCGGCCCGCATTGGCATGACCAACTCGCCCTGCCCCGAGAACACCGCAGCCAAGGCCTGGGATTGCAGCCCGAGCCAGTTGCGCTGATCGGGTTCGAACTTCATCTGCAGGGCCTTCTGGCCGGCGGGCGCTTCGTTGCCGGCGTCGTCGACCGCGACGATCTCGCCGAAGTCGTAGACGAGATCGAGCTGCTGGCGACGGTCGCGCTCGGCGTCGATGGCGATGAGCAGCGCGGCCTTGCGCTCCTCCAGCGGGATCGGCTCAAGCTGATAGCGCTCGACCACGACGCCGCCCTGGGTGATGAGGTAGGTTCCGAGCACGCGCTGGCCGGCCGGGACCGGTCCTGCGGGTTGGTACTCGACGACGCCAAGCGCGGCTTGCTCGGCGGGGATCATGGCCTCGATGGCCGCGGCCGCATAGACAAACTCGCCAATACGGACGGCGCCGGCGACCTTGGTGGGCACGCCATTGAGGAAGTATGCGAGGCCCATGTCAGAGCCTCATCTCGTAGAGCATACCGACACAATAGTCGGTCAGCGGGTTCCACGTTACATTGGCGCCGTCGACATAGTCGTCGCGGGCGAGAGCGTCGCCGAACGCCTGGGTGAACAGGTCGGGAGAATCAATACCTCGGCGGACAAAATCGCCAGATGGAACCGCAGTTGACTGTCCAGCCAGCCGGCTCTGGGCCATGGACACCACGCCAACGCAGTCGGTGTTTCGCGTGAACCCTGGGATCGTCAAGACCGGGTTGGCGATAGCATTGTCGTTGACGACAGAGCGGCGCGCGGCACGCGAAGCGCCGCGATATACTCCGATCATGGCCCCGCCGCCGAAAGGGTGCGCGATCGTTACGTCAAGGCTGGTGATGCGTCGATGGAAGACCGAGCTGTAGTAGCCGGCGCCGAAGGTGAAATTGTCGACGTTCCAGCCCGACGATATCGCCGAGAAGTAACCTGAGGTGTTCGTCACGCAAGAGACGAAGGCATAGTCACCGACCTGAGCGCCTGCCGCAGCCAGGTTGATCGTCGACGATGGACCGATCGCCTGAAAGAGGCTCCCGACATATTGGGCCGATCCGAGACTTCCGCCCATGAACATCGAGGGGCGCATCATGGCGCATCCATGTTTGCGGCGCAGCGGAAGCGCGGGTTCGTCGCGTCGTCGTCGATGCAGCGCATCGTGATCAGCGTCATCTTGTTCGCGCCAGAGCTGACGATTGGCACACCCTGGGCGCCGAACTCGTAGCAGGCGTGGAAGGCCAGCGTCCGGCCTCCGGTCGCGTCTTGCCAGACCTCGATGTCGTAGGTGACGCCGCGCTTGTAGTTGGTCGGCTTGTTGAGGGTTCGGTTGCCGCCGAGGGTGACCATGGCGCTCTGACGCTGGCTCATGTCCCACTGGATCGTGGCCTGATCGGTCAGGACCTGGGGAGCCATGCTGTCGGTGAGACCCTTGGAGGTGATGGCCTTGAGATCATCCAGCCCGGCCGCGATCTCAGCGGCGGTGGCCTTCCCCAGCGTGATCACGATGTCGGCCGCCAGGGTGCCGGCAGCGATCAGCGAGGCGCCGAAGTTGAAGGTGATCGATCGCGTAGCCGGAATGCCCCCGGACGCCGTCCTGAACACGTTCCAGCCGCTGTATGGGCCGCCGGTCGTGGTAGAGCTGACGATGGTCCCCTGCCCCACGCCAGTCGCTGGGGTGAAGGCCGTCAGCAACACGATCATCTGCTCGTCAGGATTGGATGTGCGCGCAAACCCGACCGTCATCCCGGCCATGAACGCCTTGTCCATCTGGTCGAGCGTGAAGTTGAGCGTGCCGCTGCCGGCCAGCGTCAGCGAGGACGAGGAGGTCGCGCTCGTAGCCGGGGCGTTCAGGATGTTCAGCGCTAGCGAGGCGACTTCCTGGGCCTTGGCGACGACCCATTGGGCGACAGCAACGACTTGCCCGAGCGCCGGCACGAACCGCGTGCGGTGGCCGCCGTTGCCAAGGCCAGTCGTCGGGTTTGAATCGTCCGAGACGGTCGAGCCGTCACCGCCGACTTCGGGCGGGAAGGTGGCGGAGGTCATCTAGAACAGCTCCCCGAGGTTGAAGGCGGCGGATCGGTGGATTGGATACGGATGCTGGACCGGGTTGAGCCGGCGCATCCGGCCCATGAACTGGCGCTGCATGGCGCGCTCGGTATCGGCGCCAGACCAGATGAACAGGACTTCGCCGGCGACACCGGCCTGGCGCATCATTTCGAAGGCCTTGCCGTAGGCTTCACGGTCCTCCAGCGGCGCGATCTCGATATCGACCACCCGCCGCCGCCGCTTGACGTCGAAGACCTCCGCGCCGCCCCAGGCTTCCTGTACGCCGGTTCCGTCATCAAGGCCGAACTGGGCGCCGACAAGGATGCCCGACGAAGGGCTCCAGCCGTTGGCGATGAAGAGGCGTCCGATCTGGACAAAGGAGTCGACGTTGAAGGGGTCGTCGATCTCGATCAGGGCGTAACGCTCGGCCCGTAGGTTGGGCGAGCGATGGATCAGCGTCGGATTGAGGCCCCGGCGCTCCTCTTCGGAGTATTGCCCGGTCCAGAAGTTGTCGCTCTCCCACTCAAGGTCGAGGCTGTCGTAGACGCTGGGCCAGGCCGCCAGCCATCCGCTGTCGTAGGTGGGCGACGCCACCGCTGCGTCGGCGCCGGCCGTCACCCTCCAGCGCCCGCCGATGCTGATGTTGTGGGCGACCAGAGCCAGCGCCCGCCAAATCCTTGCCCCACTGCCGAGGTCGATCACGAACCGCGTCGCCGATGTATCCAGCGACGTCGAACGCGCCACCCTCGCCTGCTTGCGGTTCTTCAGGTTGTTCAGCGGCAGGCCATCGGTCCATGACCCGCCGCTCAAGATGGCCGTGTCGGCCATGTTCCCCCAGGCGAAGAACGGCCGGCTGGTGATCTCGCTCGGGGTCGTGACGACGGGCCCGGCGTCTCCGCCGTTGAAGAGCAGGAGCAGGCTCAATGGTCACCCCCACATCTTCAGTCGGATCGAGTCGCGGCCGAGTTCGAGACGGCGCCCGAGGACGCGGAGATTGCGGCCACCAGAGAGCCCGAAGCGGCTATGGGTCAGCCGTCCGGTGCTCATGACCTGCATCGCATCCTGATCGAGCGCCTCGGCGTTGAGCGGGACTTCGCATAGGTCGCGGCGAACCTTGTGCAGCGCCAGGAGCCGGTTGGCCACCGCCTGAGCATCGACAGCCGAGGTCAGATAGGTGTCGACCACCAACTCGCCAGCCTGCCGGAACTGATGCTTGACGGTCTCGTCCTCCGCGGTGACCGACCGGAATTCCTCGGCCAGCGCGGCCCGGCGCTCGGTGGAGACGCTTCCGGCCAGGTCAGTCGTCTGGGTCTCCCAGTGCTTGCGATAGCGCACCGTGACCCGCCAGACCGGCACGCCATCGCGGTCCGCGACGCCATGCTCGAACCCGTTCATGACCTCGGCCTCGATGATATCGAAGTCGGGTGTGGCCGCAGGTTCCTTAAGCTGCTCGCACTGGAACACGCCCGCAGTGTCGAAGCCATGCCAGGCGCCCACTGAGCCGGCGACCATGTCGAAGGCCTCGCGGAACGTGGTCTGATCGCTGAGCCAGAGGCCTGCCACATAGGGCGCATCGGCGTTGAGTTCGGCGAAGACCTGATCGTCGAGGTCAGCATCGGTCAACGCGAGGTCGCCGCACATCCTCTGAAGGATGGGCGCGACCATCATCTCCTCGTCGGTCGACTTCTCGTCGACGTCGGCGGTGATGATCCCGTCAGGATCGTCGGACAGGCGGAATAAGCCTTCGGCCAGGCAGGTCACGAAGGTCGCGGATCCTGGCGTGAGCGACGCCGCTGTCATGAGCGCGCTCGTCGCATAGTCGGCGCCCGGAGTTAGCTCGACGCCGCGATCATAGACCTTCGGGATCGCTGCCACCGCCCGATCAGAGACCTGGAACGTCCGCTTTGATGAATTGGCAGGTCGCGGCGCTATGTTTAAGACTCGACCATAAACCCTCGGCTTCACTTGCCCTTTCAGGTCGTCGCTCGTGCCTTCCAGGCCTACAGGCCCGACGTTGGTTCCGGCATAGGTCGTCGTCAGGACCGGGACATCCATGATCGCGGACTTCTCGCGGATCGAGACCACCACCTTGTCGAGAGTGACGGTCACCGACGCGACGGTGCCGGCGAAGACGTCCTCGAAGTCCGTGGGATAGGCGCCGCCCTGCCCGCGTCTGATCCGCAGCGGCCGGCCGTCGAAGGAATAGGTTGCCCAGATATCGAAGTCGCCGTCGCCGTTGAGGATGACGATCTCGCCCACCTCAAGGGAGGACGCGCCCTCCGTCTTGCCATCCGAGAACGCGGACTGGCCGATATAGCCGGGGTCCGCGATCGCATTGTCGAAGGCCACATTCGGAGGGCTGTCGGTCGGGCCGCTCTGATACCCCTCGGTCGCGAAATAGAACTTCTGCTCGGTCCCGTCGCTGTCGATGGCCGCAGTCAACTCGATCAGGATCATGCCGCGCGCTGGGTCCGCGACTGCTTGGCAAGCTCGTCCTCCATGCGCTTGGACTGCTTGGCCTGCTCCTCAGCCATCGCGGCGCGTTGGGTCTTATCGGCCTGGAGCTCCGCGATGATCGCGTCCTGCTTTGCGATGAGCGTGCGGAGCAGCGCCTTCTCCTCCTCGTCCCCGCCGTGAACAGCATGGACGCCCATCTTCCCGCCGACGTTGGCGAGCGGAAGGATGCCCTCGGGCCCCGCCTCCCCGCCGATGCCGCTTTCGCCGAGGGTGATCGGGCGGTCCATGATCCCGCCGGCGGCATAAGGGGTGCGCCCTTCCGCCCTGCCGTAGTTCTCCCAGTGCCACTTGCCGAAGCCGGTGACGTCGGAGATCCCGAGGCTTTGCAGATAGTCCCGGCCCTTCGCGCTCCCTTGGTTGCGCAAGTATTCCGCGGCCACGTCGCTGTTGCGAGCGATGTACGAGGCCCAGCCCGGGCTCTGCGAGGAGCCGGCGCCGGCCGCGTTGTCGTTGGCCGCATCCTGCGCCGCCTTGGCAGCGGCGAGTTGCTGGACCGCCGCCTGATAGGCTGCCAGGGCGTCGCGCACCGAAAGCACCGATTGGTTCACCGTCAGGATGCCAGCGACCGAAGCGTTCAATGCCGTCAATTGGGCCTGGCCGACGTCGACCTGGCTGGCCGCATAGGCTTGGGTCGCGGAAACCGCCGCTCGGACACGCTCCAAGTCGTCGAAGTAAGCCTTTGATGACGCGTAATAATCCTTCGAGGCGTCAAGGTAGGCCTGCGACACGTCCTGCAGATCGCGGATGGCGTTCTCGTCGCCGCCAGCCGCGGCGGCAGACACCCGGTCGAACTCGGCGCGCGCAGCCCGATACTGCTCCTCAGGCGACAACATCGCAGCCGGGCCTGAGTACAGCGACTTCAGGAACTTCGACAGGCTGTCCGACCAAGCCTGGAAGCGGTCGATGTAGTCCTTCAACGCGCCGGCTTCGCGGTCGTAGGCCTCGCTCAGGGCCGAATGGGCGTCATCAACCAGGGTCTGCGCGGCGTCCACTTCCTTCTGGCGGGCCTCGGCGAGATCCTGGGCGGCCCAGACGGATTCCTGCAGGGCGCGGTTGGAGGCATCCATGGCGCGCAGCTCATCCTGGCGACGCGCAGCCAGGGCGCCGGCTGCATTGCCCTGCGCCTCCATCAACTGGATTTCGAGGTCGCGCTTCTGCGCAGCGACCTCCCGGACCGCGGCGAGTTGCTCCTCGGCGGCCTTCAGGGCCGCGGCATTGCGCTGTGCTTCCTTGGCCTTGTTGGACCCAAAGAAACTGGTGATCCCGCCGAGCACCGCACCGATGCCGGCGCCGACGACGGTCCCAATGCCTGGGATGAGGCTGCCAAGCGCAGCACCAGAGGCGGCGCCTGACCCGATGCCGCTGATGACCGATCCGGCCGTGCCGCCGATCATGTTGCCGACGCCGACAGCGACACCGCCGACGGCGCCAATCTTGGTCGCCAGGGACGCGTTGGACTGTAGGACCGCATGGAGCTGCGCCAGCACCCGGAAGAGGCCAGCGAAGGCGCCGAGCCAGTCGTGGTTGCGGATCGAGTAGTAGATGTCGTCTACGGCGTATCGGACATGCGCGACCTGATCGCGATGGAAGACAGCTCGCTCGCGATCTTGGCTGACGCTCTCGCCTCCCTCTCGTCGGGGGATCGGTGATGGCTGACTTCGATACGTCGGGCTACGTCTGGCAACCGCCTGGCGCGAAGTCGATCTACAAGGTCCGCTGGGAAGACCTATCGCCATTCGAGCAAGGCTACGTGCAGGCGCTGCTGCGGGGCGTCGATCTAGTCGGGCAATGGCTCGATACGGTCGATCCGTACCGCGCTCCCGGCTTCTCCGACCTCGCCCCCGAAGCCCTCGCGATGATCCTGCGGGATTGCGAGGCGCGCGCGCCCGCCTACGCCGCAAGCATGAGGTATCCACCGAGCGCAGGCCGCAGCTTCTGGCGGGTGCGTCAGCACGGCCACGTTCCGACCTTCCCACCCCTCCGCGTCTTCCTGAACGACGCCGGCAAGGTCTGTCTCGCCTCGTCGGGGGATCGGTGATGGTGGGCCAATACGCCTTCCACTCGCTCTCGGTTTGCGCCGGATGCGGCTGCACGGGCGATGACTTCGGATCGGTCAACGTCGAGGCCTTCGAGGTCACAGGCGAGCTGTACTGCGAAGACTGCGCCGAAGAAGCCATTGTCCGCGCCAGTTCTGAGGACCCCAGAGATGCGTGGTAGGCCCTCCCCCCTCGCCCGCGCCGCCTATGAAGGCGTCACGCTGATCATCATCGCGGCGGGACTTTACCAAGTCGTGCAGTTGCTGGCGCTCGGCTCCTCAGCCCTCGGCATCGGTGAGCTGCCATGACCGGCGCCTACTACACCGCCGGCTACGGCCACGTGCTCCACCATTCCGGCGCGAAGCTCACTGCGAGCATGGCGATGGAGTCGCTCAGCCGACACCTCGCCACCACCCTCAATCCCCTGGCCTCGCCGACCGAACTCGATGTCGCGAGGACGTGCGTCGAGCAGATCATTGCGGCGGCCAAGGTCTCTTTCACCGACAATCCGGAGGCTCCGATGGAGAGCACCAAGCAACGGCGCGGGTTCGCCTGCATGACGCCCGAACGTCGCCGCGAGATCGCGCGCAAGGGCGGCGGTTCCGTCCCGCCTGAAAAGCGCTCGTTCGCCAAGGACCGTGACCTCGCGGCTCGCGCCGGCGCCGACGGTGGCCGGTCCTCCCGCGGAGGCGGCCGCCGGGCTGCTGGGGGTGCGGGTTGATGGCTCGCCCCAATGCACCCCGCCTGGCCGTCGTCCAATCCACGGCCAACGCCAGCACTGTCTCTGAACGGGTCCGCCAACTCCAGGCCCAGGCGAAGGTTCTCGCCCGCGAGCACGTCGAGGAGCTGCTGGACGCCATGAAGCGCGTCGAGCGTCTGGCCGCGGAGATCGGCGAAGGCGGTGACGCCTACCCGGCCGGCATCCGCGATCTCGCCCGCCGTGTGGCCGAGGACGCCGAGGTCAAGGCGCAGGCGATCGAGGCGATCGGAGGCCGCGCGCAATGATGACGCCCCTCCAAGCGCTGGAAGCGATCGCCGCCCTACTGGAGCGCGGCATGGCCTCCGCCGATCCACTGGACCGGTACTCGGCCATGGTCGGTGCCCACACGCACGCGATCATCCAGGCATCAAGCCTGCGCAAGCGAGAGGCCTATGCCGAGCGCGTGGCCGCGGACATTCGTGGGGAGGCGGTGCATTGAGCCTCAACCACCAAGCAACGAGCGCCGTCGGCTTCATGGTCTGGTGTCCCGAACGCGGGATGCCGAGCTACGTGCACGACACCTTTGCTGCTGCGCTCGCCGAGGCGGAGCGCCTCAAGCGCGCGAACCGCGGCCATCGCTTCTTCGTCATGGCGCCTGTGACCAACGCCGGTTCAGTCGCCTACGCGTCAGCTGTGTCGATCGGCCTGACTGCGGGCCGCGAGGAAGCCCATGCGGACGTCGTTAACGCCGACGCCCGGGCCGACCGCGCCCGTGACGAGGCCCACGAGCTGCGCATCGCCCTCGATCGACTCCAGCCCTTCGCGGACAACGCCGAGGACTTCCAGGCCATCGTCGCGGACTGCCAGTGCTGGTTCGACGGCTTCGCTGGAGCTCAGTCTGGCCGCGAGAGCTACGAGCGCTCGCACCTCCCCAGCCGCGACAAGCTCACCGCCCTGAACGCCGCATTCCAAGCCGTGCTGCGCGCGCGGCCGGTGCGCACGGGACGCGACGAGTTCGACGACCACATCCCCTTTTAGGAGCCGCCATGAACGCCCACGCCAAAGCCATTGAGCCGACGAGGCCGAGGCGGCGCGCAAGGCCGAAGCCGACCGGATCGCCGCTGAGAAGGCCGCTGCCGACCGCGAGGCGGAGGCTAAGCGCAAGGCCGACGAGAAACGCGCCGCTGACCGCGAGCACCGCGGCAAGGTCATGGCCGCCGCCAAGCAGGCGATCATGGGCCACGGCGTGGGCGAAACTGCCGCCAGGGCCATCGTTCTCGCCATCGCCGCCGGGGAAGTCCCGGCCGTCTCCATCCAGTTCTGAGGAGCGGGCCGATGGACGTGATCACCTGGGACGGCAAGCCCATCTCCAAGCCGGGCGTCTACCGCGGCGTCGGCATCGAGGCCTATCACGGCGCCGACCTCTGCGCTGGTCCGTCCATCAGCTCGTCAGGTCTGCGGACGATCTTCGCCGATAGCCCGATGGCCTATTGGATCTACAGCCCCCTGAACCCCAGCCGGATCGAGGAACCGGAGAAGGAGGCCTTCATCCTGGGTCGCGCGGCCCACCACCTCGTTCTCGGCGAAGAAGCATTCAGCCGGTATTTCGTGAAGCGCCCGGAGACGCTGAACGGCAAGGCCTGGAACGGCAACCGGACCGACTGCATCGAATGGCTGGAGATGATGGCCGATGCTGGCCTCACCGTCCTGACGCCCGGCCAGGTCGAGAGCATTCAAGGCATGGCGGGCGTGCTCCCCTGGCAGAAAGGACTTGAGGACAGCGGCCTAGCCAACACCGCCATGGTGCGGGCCGGCGCGCTCCAGGGCCTCATCGAACACACCATCATCGCGCGCGACGAGGAGACGGGCGTCTACCTCAAGTCTCGGCCCGACGTGATCCCGACCGACTCCCTGATCTTCAACGACTTCAAGACAACGCTGGACGTCTCCGACGATAAGATCCGCCGGACGCTCGAGGACCGTCGCTACGACATGCAGGCGGACCTCGCCTCGACCTGCCTGGAGCAGGCGGCGGGCACGCGGTTCGAGGCCTTCGGCTTCACCTTCGCAGCCAAGAAGCCGCCCCACGCCACCAACGTGATCGAACTCGACCCCGACGACCTGCAGGAGGCCGCGCAAGACAACCGCGTGGCTGTCCGCCTCTTCGCCCGCTGCCTGGAGACCGGCCGCTGGCCTGGACCTGCCGGCCGCCGCGGCGACGCCGTCACCATCCGGCGCTCCGAGTGGAGTCGCCTTCGCGCCTCAGACCATCGCGCCCGCCTTGAACAGGAGCTCGCCGCAGCATGAACGCCAACGTCCCCGCCCCTCGCCCGCCTATCGCCGCTGGCGGCCAGGTCGGCGCGCTCATTCCCCAGTCCATGGACGAGGCCTTCCGGGTCGCCAATGCCATCGCCCTGTCTGGCTTGGCGCCGAAGGGCGTGGAAAAGCCGGAACAGGTGCTGGTCGCCATCATGGCGGGCGCCGAGCTCGGCTTCGCGCCCTTCCAATCCATCCAGTCCTTCGCCGTGATCAATGGCAAGCCCAACATCTGGGGCGACGCGCTGCCGGCGCTGCTGTGGTCGCGCGGCTTCAAGATCAAGGAGCGGTTCGACAACGACGACGAACCCACCAAGGCCTTCTGCCGGATCACCCGCCCCGACGGTGAGGAGATCGAGCGCACGTTCTCTGTGGCAGACGCCAAGAAGGCCGGCCTGCTGGGGAAGCAAGGGCCCTGGCAGCAGTACCAGAAGCGCATGCTGCAGATGCGGGCCCGAGCCTTCGCTGCGCGCGACGGCGCCGCCGACGTGCTCCGCGGCATGCAGGTTGCTGAAGAGGTTCAGGACTACGGCCACGTCCGCGAGGTGCGCGCCGCGCCGGTCGGGACGGGCATGCTCGCCAAGTTGGAGGCCAGAAGCGCGGCCTCGACGGGCTTTGATCCTGACCACGTCGCGCGGGAAACCGGCGCAGCCCAGGCCGACCACGATCCCAGCACCGGCGAAGTAATCGACGCCGAGGTTGAGGAGACGACGGCGCAAGTCGGCGAAGACGACTTCCCGGGTGACCGGCAGACCGACCAGGCCGCCACGCAGCCCCACTCGGGCGATAAGACCATCTCTGAGCGCATCGACGACTTCAAAGGCCGGCTGGCCGCAGCGCCCAACACGACCAAGGCCAAGGCGATCTGGAGCGCCGCCGAGAGGCTGCGCGCCGACGTCGACGCCAAGGATCCGGAGCGACTGCCGGAAATGGAGAACGCCTTCAACGCTCGCTACGCCGAGCTTGAGGACGCCGAGCGGGAGGCGAGCGGACAATGACCCCGCACCCCGAACAATGGCGGCCGGTAGTCGGCCAAGAGGGCAAGTATGAGGTCAGCGACCTCGGCCGTGTCCGCAGCTTGGATCGCGTGATCATCAGATCCGATGGACGCTCCTACCGGGCAACGGGGCGGCTCCTGAAGCTGCAAACTCGCGATGCTCGCTATTTCTCCGTCACCATCGGAGGGCGGTCTATTCGGGTGCACGAGTTGGTTGCCGCCGCCTTCCTGGGCCCGCGACCCGCTGGGAAACAGGTCCTGCATAGTGACGACGACGGCCATCACAACTACCTCGACAATCTTAGGTATGGGGCGGCCAGCGAGAACCGCAGTGACGCTTGCCTGAATGCGGTCGCGGAAGATTGCCTTGTCCGCAAAGACGGCCGTCTCCGTCCGAGCGACGTGGCCGCGATTAAAGCGCTCCTACCGGAGATGGGCTCCCGGGCTCTCGCTCGAGCTTGGGGCGTGAGCAGGGGCGCCATCGACGGCATCAGGAGAGGGAGAAACTGGCGGGCTATCGCCGCTCTGGACGTCCATTTCGTGCCAGCGCAGCTCGACCTTCTGAGGCGAGAGCTCGTCTACGGGCCAATCCCGCCGGATGACCCCGACCAGTTTTGGAACGCCAACCGCGAGCTCACTCGCCGGCTGGAATCCGCATGATGCGCGCTCCCATCGCCCAAAAGCTGGCCGAGCTGCGCGAGAAGATCGGCCGCATCCCGGCGCACAAGACGCCGGTGAAGAAGTTCACCAAGGCCGAGCGCAAGGCGGTGTTCGACGCCTACGACGGCCTCTGCGCGGGCTGCGACGAGCCTCTGCTGAAGGGCTGGGAAGTCGACCACATCAAGGAGCGAGCAGACGGCGGCACGCATGATCCGTCCAACCTTCAGCCCTTGTGCGGACCCGAGCAGAACGGATGCCACCAGGGCAAAACCTCGGCCTTCAACCGCGGCAAGGCCAAGCCGAACCGCATCGCCAAGCGCGAACTGAACGGCCCCAAGCCCTCGACCTTCCGCCCCGGCCGCAAACTCCAGTCCCCCGGCTTTCGAACCGACATCCGCAAGACCATGAGCGGCGAGATCGTCCGCAGAAAGGCGAGCGCCTGATGCCCTTCTACAAACGCGGCGGCACCAGCCACGACAGATCGCCTCCTTCGGCTGGTCGATGAGTGGCCGCGCGTCTGCATCGGCTCTACGGCCGAGTTCGCCGCCGTGAAGTCGCCGGCTTGGATCGAGCGCATGGATGAGGTCTGGAACGAACTGGGCGCGCGGCGTCGCTTCACGCCCTGGCTTCACATGCTCCGCGGCATGCAGCTTCTCAACCCGGACTGCCCCTGGCCCTTCGCCAGCGTGGACAGCACCGACCTCGCCCGCAACCACAACCGTCTCAACCGCTACAGCGAGCGGAAGGTCTGGGCGCTTAAGCAGAAGGCCGACCGCTGGGACCAGCGGCAGTGTCCGCCAGCTTGGCGCTCGGCCGTTCCCGCGCCGAGCATCTTCGGAGAAGCAGCATGACCCACCCCATAGAAGGCGGGCTCTCTGAGCTGATCTCCAGCCGTGAGAAGGCAAAACCGGATTGGGCGTCCGACCCCGACCGCGCGCCATGGGTCACGAACAGCCTGAAGGTGAGGATTGCGGATCTGCGCAAAGCTGAGCGGAGCTGCCGGCGGGCCTTCACCAAACCGTACTTCGGCGAAATGGCCGAATACCTGGCGGATTGCTACGCCGAGGCGGCCGAGGTGCTGGAGCGGCATCAAGCCGCCCTCCTCAAAGCCCTCCAAGACCAACAGGTGACGTCATGACCATAGAAGGAGGGCCTCGCTACGCCGAAGAGATTATCGCTAGGCACGTTCAGCGCGCAGTCGATGGCTACTGCTCAGCCGAGACCGCAGCAGCGCGCATACTTCACGACGATCACTTGTCTCTGGCTAGGCTGGATGATTCTTACATCGAAGCGATCTGCCGCGCCCATGATCGTGAAGACGCGGCCCAGCGTGGCGAGCCGTCACCCTGGTTCCACTACGATTGCGACGGCGACTGCGCCGACTGCCAGGAGTTCAGGGCCGAGCGGATCGCCGCGATGCGGGCGGGCCTGAAAGCCCTCTCTTCATCACATGGGGGTGGGAATGGGTGAGCTGAAACTCCTTCGCGGCCCAACTCTAGAGCGCATCCGCTGCCCTATGTGCTGCGGCGCCGGCGTCGTAAGACTGACGCTAACGCGCCACCCGCGAACCTGTCCGCACTGCATGGGCCTGGGCTCTAGCGTGGATGATAGCCGACGCCACGGCCTCGACTTGAGGGCCTACGAACTAGGCCTACATCCACGCACCAGCACCCTCCAGGGAGACGCAGATGTCTGAGCGTCGGGACGCGCTGATCGAGGCTGCGGACTACGCAGAGTTCTACGCGGAGGAGCGCATGCGTCTCTGCCAGGATAGCATCCTGCATGACCCCGTGCTGCGCGGGACCGCAAGGACCAGAGCCGATTTCGCAAAGTCAAAAGACCTGCAGATCGACGGCACTATAAACTCGGCGGCCTATCACGCCGCCTTGGACATAGCGCGGCATCTTCGCGGCTTGGCCGACGCAGATGTCAGCCGAGGGGGTGGAGGGTGAGCGCCGCGCCTTCTCTCGACCCCAACCATCTGCCGCTGCGCATGACGAGCGCGGAAGTCTGCATGCTTGGCCGGTTCTCGATCTCGACCCTCAACCGGAAGAGGTTGGCTGACCCCGCCTGGCTCCCAGCGTCCACCGTTCAAGGGGGGCGGTCCACAGTTTTCGATCGAGCTGAGGTCCTTCGGGCGCTTGGCCTTTCCACCGATGGAGCATCAGATGTGCCCGACCAGGGCGACAACGATTGGACCTTTGACGCTGATGCCTTCCATAAAGCTCGATCTCGGCCGGTACGTAACCGTGCGGCCCCGCCTGGACGGAACGGCGCGCGTGCTGTTCGAGGTCCCAAAGCGCCTGCGTCCCTCCGACTGGTCGGCGGCGATACCGCTCCCCGTCAACGGTGAGCGCCGGGGAGACCTGACGGACGCCGAAGAGGTCGCCCGCATTCAGGCCGACGCAAAGCGGCTGCTGGACCGGCTCAGGGCCGCCAGGATGGGCCGAGAGGCTCCCGCGCCGGCGCGGTCCATGCCAGAGCTCATCCGGTCCTGGCAGAGCACCCAGCGGTTCAAGGACAAGAAGCCGAAGACCCAGAAGGGCTACATCTACCACGCCGGCCTGATCAAGGCGTGGTCGGCCGCCAACGGCCACAAGCCGGTCGATCGCATCAAGCTCGAGGCGATCGAGGCGTTCCTGGCCCACTACGACGACCGGCCGACGACGAGGCGTCACCTCAAGATCGTCATGTCGATGCTGCTGGACCGGGCCATTCAGCTCGAATGGCGCACGACCAATCCGCTCGACACCGTGAAAATGGGAGCTCCCAAGTCCAAGGTGACCATCTGGGAAGCCGACGACGTGGCGTTCTACATCAAGGCCTGCAAGGATCAGGGCCAGCCCTCAATCGCCGCCATGATCTCGACGCTCTGGGAGATCGGCCAGCGGGTCACCGACGCCCGGCTCTTCCGATCCGGCGCCGAGTATGTCGATGGCGCCTTCCGCTTCTGGCAGTCGAAGACGGATTCCTGGGTGACCGTCCGCGTGAGCAAGCGGACGCGCGATTTGATCGCCGAAGTTGCCGATCCTGACAGCCTCTACCTCTTCACCGACAAGGCCACTGGCAAGCCTTGGGATGAGGCTCGCCTGGGCCACGTCTTCGCGGACATCCGCAGCGAGGCCAAGGGCCGCCACCTCGTCCTCCGGGCCCTGCGCCATAGCTGTGTCGTCCAGATGGCCCGGGCGGGCTCTGACGTGCCGGAAATCGCCTCGGTGACCGGCCACGCGCCGGGGACCGCCGCCCAGATCCTGGCGAAGTATCTGCCGCGCGACAACGCCCTGGCCGCGAAGGCCCAAAAACGCCGCGGAATTGCCGCGCCAAAGGCTGGTAGAACCGTCAGACTCGCGTGAAAAGCACAGCGTTTTCAAGACGTGAACTGAACGGGAACAGTCTGACGGTCGGCAATAAAACCAATGCGCACCAAGCGACTTTTAATCGAATGGTCCTGGGTTCGAGTCCCAGCCGGCCTACCATTCCCGTCCAACGTGGTTTCACTCGACCGGCCGCGCTTGCCGGCGCTATTTTCAGTCATGCGTAGAGCCCTCCTCGTCCTGCCGCTGCTGCTGCCCCTCGCCGGCTGCCTGACCACCCCTGCGGACGGATCGAGCAAGATCCAGACGACGTCGGAGGCCAAGCGCGAGAACATCCAGGGGGCGATGGCCGCGCCGCTGCGTGACGTGAACGTTCTGCGCACCAAGATCCCGCCGGTCCTGCTCGAGGCCATGGCCGATCCCTACAAGCGCCCAAGCGCCAACACCTGCGCGGGAATCACCGCCGCCGTCCGGCCGCTCGACGGCGCGCTGGGCGCGGACCTCGACGAGCCGGCGGTGGACGAGGACGACGTCATGGAGCGCGGCCAGAAGACGGCGCTGGGGGCGATGGCCTCGCTGAGCTCGAGCGTGATCCCGTTCCGCGGCTGGATCCGGCAACTGTCGGGGGCCGAGCGGCACGACAGCCTGGTGCAGGCCGCGATCCTCGCTGGCGCGGTGCGCCGGGCCTACTTGAAGGGCCTGGGCGAATCGAAGGGCTGCTCGCCGCCGGCCACGCCTTCGCACATGCTGACCGGCTCGCCCGTGCCGAGCCAGGGCCTGCGGCCACGCTATCCGGTCCGCTGACGGGCCTTGAAGTCGCGACGGAACTGCTCGAACCGGCCCTCGGCGATCGCCGCGCGCATCGCCGCCGTCAGAGCCTGGAAATGGGCGATATTGTGCCAGGAGAGCAGCACCTGGCCGAGGATTTCCTCAGCCTTCACAAGGTGATGCAGGTAGGCCTTCGAGTAGTGTGACGACGCCGGGCAGTCGCTGGTTTCGTCCAGGGGCGTGTCGTCCTCGGCGAAGCGGGCGTTCTTCAGGTTGATCGAGCCTTCCCAGGTCCAGGCCTGGCCGTGGCGGCCGGAACGGGTCGGCAGCACGCAATCGAACATGTCGACGCCGCGGGCCACCGCCTCCACGAGATCGATGGGCTTACCCACGCCCATGAGATAGCGCGGCCGGTCGGCGGGCAGCATGGCCGGGGCGTAGTCGAGGACCTCGCACATCGCCTCGTGCCCCTCCCCAACCGCCAGCCCGCCGAGGGCGTAGCCGTCGAAGCCGGTCTCGACGAGCCGCTCGGCCGACTCGCGGCGCAGGTGCTCGAAGGTCGAACCCTGCTGGATGCCGAACAGCGCCTGGCCGGCGCGCTCGCCGAAGGCGGCCTTGGAGCGCTTGCCCCAGCGAGCCGAGAGCCGCATCGCCTCGGCGGCCCTGCGCTCCTCGGCCGGCCAGGACACGCACTCGTCGAGCTGCATGACGATGTCCGAGCCCAGCAGGTCGGCCTGGATCTCGATGGAACGTTCCGGGGTCAGGACGTGCCTGGAACCGTCGATGTGGCTCTGGAAGGACACGGCCTCCTCGGTGACCTTGGCGATCTTCGAGAGCGACATGACCTGGAAGCCGCCGGAATCGGTGAGGATCGGGCGATCCCAGCGCATGAACCGATGCAGGCCGCCCAGGCGTGCGACGCGCTCGGCGGTGGGACGGAGCATCAGGTGATAGGTGTTGCCGAGGATGATGTCGGCGCCGGCGGCGCGCACCTGGTCCACGGTCAGCGCTTTGACGGTGGCCGCGGTCCCGACGGGCATGAAGGCGGGCGTGCGGATCTCGCCGCGCGGCGTGCGCAGGACACCGGTCCGAGCCGCGCCGTCCACGGCGTTGATCTCAAAGGGGAACGCGGCCACTAGTTGGCTCTCCAGAGCAGGCTGGTGTCGCCATAGGAATAGAAGCGGTAGCCGCTCTCAATGGCGTGGGCGTAGGCGCCGCGCATGGTCTCCAGCCCGGCGAAGGCGCTGACCAGCATGAAAAGGGTCGACTTCGGGAGGTGGAAATTGGTCATCAGGCCATCGGCCACGCGGAAGCGGTAGCCGGGGGTGATGAAGATCGAGGTCTCGGCGGCGAAGGGACGGACGACGCCGTCTTCGCCCGCGGCGCTCTCCACGAGACGGAGCGAAGTCGTGCCGACGCAGACGATGCGGCCGCCGGCAGCCTTGGCGGCGTTGATGCTGGCGGCGGCGGCGGCGTCAACTTCCCCGTACTCGGCGTGCATACGGTGTTCCGTCAGGTTTTCGACCTTTACCGGCAGGAACGTGCCGGCGCCGACGTGAAGGGTGACGAAGGTCGCGCCGACGCCCATGGCCTCCAGGCGCGCCAGAAGCTCGGGCGTGAAGTGCAGGCCGGCGGTCGGCGCGGCCACCGAGCCCTCTTCGTCGGCGTAGACCGTCTGGTAGTCGGTGCGGTCCTGGGCGTCCTCGCCGCGCTTGGCCGCGATATAGGGCGGCAGCGGCATGGCGCCCCGCTCGGCGATGGCCAGGTCGAGGTCGGGCCCGGAAAGATCGAAGGACAGGGTGACTTCACCGCCCTCGCCCTTCTCGACCACGGTGGCGTCGAGGCTGGTGAGCAGGCAGGCGCGATCTTCCATGGCGCCGAAGCGGATGCGGTCGCCGGGCGCGAGCTTCTTGCCCGGACGCATGAAGGCGGTCCACTGCCAGGGGGACAGGCGTCGATGGAGGGTCGCCTCCACGGCGACGTCCGAGCCCTCCCGCAGGCGGCGGCCCTTGAGCCGCGCCGGGATGACCCGGGTGTCGTTGAGGACAAGCATGTCTCCGGCCCGGAGCAGGCCCGGCAGGTCGGAGACGGTCAGATCGGCCAGGGGCTGGCCCGGCTGGACCAGGAGCAGTCGCGCGGAGTCGCGCGGACTGACCGGCCGCAGGGCGATACGGTCCTCTGGAAGTTCGAAGTCGAAGTCGGCAAGCTGCATGGGCGCGCTTGAAGCGCACGGGTGGGCCCACCCGTCAAGCGTGGCGATGTGCAGGTCGGGGACATGGGGCTGCTGAGATTCCTCTATTCGGCCGTGATCCTGCCGCTCGGCTGGGCCTGCGCGATCGCTGCGGTGCTGGCGCAGGGCGGCCGGTTCAGCGGGCATCTGGACGTGCTGACGCACTTCGCGCCGCTCTATGTCGCGGGCGGCGTGATCACCGTGGCTGCGAGCCTTTTCGTCGCGGAGCGGCGTCTTCCCCTCGCGCTTGCCGCGATCGCCGTGCTGGCGAGCGGGGCGCTGATCGCGCCGGAGTTGCTGCGGCGGCAAAGTCCGGCCGCGCCGGCGGACGCAGGCGGCCAGCTCAAGCTCGTCCAGTTCAACGCCGCCCTGGACGCGAAGGGCCTGGAGGAACGGCTGGCCTGGCTGGCCAAGGAGGACCCGGACATCCTGGTGGTCGAGGATTCGCGCGAAGTGTTCCAGACCGCGGTCGCTCAACGGCTGGGCCGCTATATGGCCTGCGGGCGCACCTGCGGCGTGGCGATCTTCACGCGGACGCCGCCCCTGAAGATCGAAAGCCCGCGGCGCGGTCGCTATGGCCTGGGGCCGTCGATCGCCGCCGTCCATATGGCTGACGCACGCGGCGAGTTCATCGTCGCTGGGATTCACTACCAGTGGCCCACGAAGGTCCGCACCCATCGCGAGAACGGCCTCCGGATGCTTCAGGTGCTCAAGCCGCTGCCGAAGGCGCGGATGATCGTCGTCGGCGATTTCAACTCCACGCCGTGGTCATTCGATCGCAGACGGGACGACGCGGCGATCGGCCTGGAGCGCCGGACACGCGCCCTGCCTACTTGGCCGGCGAACGGCCCGTTCGGCCTGGCGTTCCTGCCCATCGATCACGTCTATGCCGGGGAAGACTGGCGCACGGTCGAAATACGCCGCGGGCCGAGGCTCGGTTCGGACCACTATCCGCTCCTCGTCTTGCTGGCCCCGAAGTGATTGCATGGAACATGTCCGCTCCGTCCTCGCCGCATTCATGACCCTGGTGGCGCTCTGCTGCCTGGCCTGGGCCGCGGCGGCGCACGGGGGGCGCTGGAGCATGCGGCTGGACGCCCTGACGCACTTCGCACCGCTGGTGCTGGGCGCGGCGATCCTGCCGGCGGCCTACGCCTTCCTGGTGAGAGGCTGGCCGCGGATCGCCATGCTGGTCATGGCGGGCACGGCGATCCTGCTGTGCGCCGGCCTCATCCTCCCCGAATACCTGCGCCCGAAGAGCGCGCCGGCGCCGGCCGCCGCGCCGGGCAGGATCAAGGTCATCCAGCTCAACTTCTGGGACCGCAACCGGACGCCAGCCAAGGCGATCGCCTGGCTGAAGGCGCAGGACCCCGACATCATCGTGCTGCAGGAGGTCTGCCGGGTCCGCAAGATGCTGCCCGTAGAGTTGGCCGACTACCACGTCACGACCTTCGACTGCCGAGTGATGATCCTCTCCAAGGCCGAGCCGATCCGGCGGATGGTCACGCCGCTGGACGCCGACAAATATCTGAGGCCGCCGGTCGCGGCCGCCACCTTCCGCGACCAGCACGGCGAGTACACCGTGGCGGGCACCCATTACGGCTGGCCGGTGCCGGCGGGACGCCAACAGGCGCAGGGGCGGCTCATCGCCGGCTTCCTCGGGCGCTTTCCGAAGGAACGGCTGATCTTCACCGGCGACCTCAACTCCACGCCCTGGTCGTTCGCCCGGCGGCGCGAGGATGCGATGTTCGCGATCGAGCGGCGGACGCGGGCGCTGTTCTCGTGGCCGGTCGGCCGATTCACCGGCGGACGATTGGAGGCGCCCTTCCCTTTCCTGCCGATCGACCAGGTCTATGCCGGACCAGGGTGGCGGACGGTGAGCGTCACGCGCGGACCGGCCGTGGGCTCCGACCACTATCCGATCGTGACCATCCTAGCGCCGTAGGGCCTCGCGGGCCTTGCGGAGCGCTTCGCGCAGCCGCTCGCGCTTAGCGAGATAGTCGGTTTCCAGAGCCTCGCGGCGAGCGTCGAGCGCGGCGCGCTGGGCGGCGATCTCATCGAGCGCCTCACCGTGTGCGGCGGCCATGTCGACGAGCCGGGCCTCGAGGTCCTTGACCTTCCTGACCGCGGCCGGCGACGGCGCCTTGGGCCGAGCGGGTCTCGGCGGCTCGGGCTTCGCCGCGGGCTTGGACTTCGGCTTTGCAGCCGCCTTCGGCGGCGTCGCGCCGGTCGGACGTCGGAGCACGGTTCCGGGCGAGGCGCAGGCGGCCTCGACCAGCTCAGGATCCTCGGTCTGGCGTGCGCCGCCGGTCTGGAAGAGATCCTGGTGAGCGCCCCAGGCCTCCAGCGCCTTGGCCCGCGAGCTGACCGCGACGACATAGTCGGTGAGGCCATCGGAGGTGACGAAGACCTTCAACCGCGGCGCCACGGTGACCTCCCCTCAGCTTAGGGACGCGAGCTCCCGAGTGAGGTTTTCTCGCGCCTGGGCGTCCAGCCATTCGGCGAACGCGGGATCGGGGAAGATAACCTGCGCGTCCAGAAAGCGTTGCAGCACCGCAACCCGACCCTTGCGCCAAGCCTCGTCGGGGACGTGGGCGTATTCCTCGCGGACAGCGTGCGCGTAGGCGTCGTAGCGCGGCGCCGGCGCGCCGAGGATCGCAAGGTCGATCGAGACCATGATCTCCCCCAGGCGATCCTCCTCCTCGACCTCATGGCCGGCGGTGAGGCGGATCAGCCGGGCGACCTCTTCGCGCGCGTGAATCGAGATGTCGTCAAATTCGCGCAGATCGGCTTTGGCCATCTCGGCGCTCCTGACCTCGTTGTCGGAGGCGGTCGGGTCGTAGACGGCGTCATGCCACCAGATCGCGAGCTCCAGGATCCGGCGCTCGCTATCTTGCAGGTCGGGAACCTTACCGAGCAGCGCCAGGCACTGCTCGATATGTTCGCGCGTATGGTAGCGCCGATGCGGCTCGGCATAAGCCGCTTCGAGCTTTGGCGTCACGCGACGTCGGCGGCCACGCGGGCCGAGACGATCTTGCCGGGGCTGCGCGGCGGCTCGCCCTTCGGCAGGGCGTCGACGGCGTCCATGCCTTCGACCACTTCGCCCCAAACGGTGTACTGGCCGTCGAGGAAGGTCGCATCGTCCAGGCAGATGAAGAACTGGCTGTTGGCCGAGTGCGGGGCCGAGGTGCGGGCCATGGAGCAGACGCCGCGCACGTGCGGTTCACGGGAGAACTCGGCCTTCAGGTTCGGCTTGTCCGAGCCCGAGGTGCCGGTGCCGGTCGGGTCGCCGCCCTGGGCCATGAAGCCGTCGATGACGCGGTGGAAGACCACGCCGTCATAGAAGCCTTCACGCGACAGCTCCTTGATGCGCTCCACGTGGCCGGGGGCCAGGTCGGGGCGGAGCTTGATCGTCACCGGACCGGTGTCCAGGGTCAGGATGAGGGTGTTTTCCGGGTCCATCACTTCACCTCCGATGGAATGTTGATATCGCAGACGGAGAAATTGGTTCCCGCCTGCGTCTTTGCAGCGTCGATCTTGGCCTTGAACCAGGGGCTGGCCGTATCGACGACGCGAACCTTGGGTCGTTCGGAAGCCGGGATATCGGCCAGGATGCGGACCTTGTCCATCTTGTCTTGCGGCGGGGTGACCGGCTCGCCGACCTTGATCGCCCGCACCACCTCGAGCCCGGAGATCACCCGGCCCCAGCCGGTGTAGCGCTTCTCCAGGGTGGGATAGGTCTGGCGCATTAGGAAGAACTGGCTGTTGGCGCTGTCCTCTCCCTGCCCGCGGGCCATGGCGGCCACGCCGGGGCAGTAGAGCGGCCACGCCGAAATCTTGCCGTCGGCGGTCATGGCCGCGAGCATCGGGCTCTGGCTGCGGACCGGCAGGGTCTTGATGAAGCCGGTCTGGCTGACGTTCTCGTCGGCGACCTGCACGAACCCGCTGTCGCCGCCCAGGCGGAACAGGAACTCCTGGGTGAGGTCGGGCTTGTCGCTGCCGCCTGTGCCCTGATCCTCAGGATCGCCGGTCTGGGCCATGAACTGGTCGATCACCCGGAAGAAGCTGCGGCCGTCGTAGAAGCCGGCGCGAGTCAGTTCCTTGACACGCTGGACGTGGGCGGGCGCGACTTCGGGGACCAACTCGACGATGATGCGGCCCTTGTTGGTGTCGATCACCATGACGTCGTCGGGATTGGGCGTGCGCCAGTCCGATGCGGCCGGCGGCGGCGCGGGGGACGCCTTGGCCGCGGGAGCCTGGGCGGCGGCGGGCGCCGCAAGCGCCATGACGGCGGCGGCGAGAAATACGGTGCGGAACATCGGGTCACTCGTAATTTGCACGTGCGCCGGTTCCGAGCGGGACGGAAGACGCCGCGCCGCTCTGGAACATGCCGAGCTTGGCGAAATCAAGGTCAAGCTGACCGGACGCTGGGCTTCCTAGGCGCGGCCGACCTTGGCCAGCAGGGCGTGCATGATCTGCGGGCTGACGAACTTGCTGATGTCGCCGCCGAGAACGGCGATTTCCTTCACCAGCTTGGAGGAGATCGCCTGGTGCCGCGGATCGGCCATGAGGAACAGGGTCTCCACCTCGCGGTCGAGCTGCTGGTTCATCGCCGTCATCTGGAATTCGTATTCGAAGTCGGCCACGGCGCGCAGGCCACGGACGATGACCCCAGCCCCGATTTCGCGGGCGAAGTGCATCAGCAGGCCTTCGAAAGGCTGCACGATGATCTCGGCGCGATGGGTCAGGTGCTCGGTTTCAGCGCGGAGAATCGCCACGCGCTCCTCCAGCTCGAACAGGGGCCCCTTGCCGGCGTTGATGGCCACGCCGATGACCAGCTTGTCCACGAGCTTCACGGCCCGCCCGATGATGTCGGTGTGGCCGTTGTGGATTGGGTCGAAGGTCCCCGGATAGAGCCCAACGCGCGTCATTCGACGTCTCCCCCGTTACTTGCGCCGCGATTTCACCGGCGCACGCCCTGAAAGCAAGTCCTAATTGGCGGACCGCAATCCCTTAGCGCACTTGAGGTTGCGCAATCCCGGATCACGCGGCGGCCTTAGTCCGCCGCATCCCCCTCGTCCTCCGCCTCGTCGCCCTGGTCGGCCAGGCGTTCGACCGACACGACATGCTCGTCCTTGCTGGTCCGGAAGATGGTGACCCCGGACGTGTTGCGGCCGACCATGCGGATCTGGTTGACCGGCGTACGGATGAGCTGACCCTGGTCGGTGACGAGCAGGATTTCGTCGAACTCCTCGACTGGGAAGGAGGCCGCCAGGCGGCCGCCCTTCTTGGTCAGGTCCTGGGCGAGCAGGCCCTGACCGCCGCGCCCGGTGCGACGGAATTCGTAGGCCGAAGAGCGCTTGCCGAAGCCCTCGGTCGAGACGGTGAGGATGACCTCCTCGGCCGCGCCGAGTTCGGCGATGCGTTCGACGCTGAGCGTGACCTCGCCCTCGCTTTCCTCGTCGTCCGGAGCGGCGACCTCGTCCACCTCGTCGCCGGTGGCCCGGCGCATGGCGTTGGCGTGTTTCACATAGGCGCTGCGCTCGGCGGGCGTCGCTTCGACCGACCGCAGGATGGCCATCGAGATGACGCTGTCGCCCTCGGCCAGGCGGATGCCGCGCACGCCGGTGGAGTCGCGACCGGCGAAGACCCGGACCTCTTCTGTGGCGAAGCGGATGCAGCGGCCGAGCGCCGTGGTCAGCAGGATGTCGTTCTGAGCGGCGTTGCAGAGGCCGACGCCGATGATCGAGTCACCGTCGTCCAGCTTCATGGCGATCTTGCCGTTGCGCTTGATGCCCTGGAAGTCCGACAGCTTGTTGCGCCGGACATTGCCCGAACGGGTGGCGAACATGACGTCGTATTGATCCCAGGCGCCCTCGTCCTCCGGCAACGGCAGGATGGAGGTGATGCTTTCGCCCGGCTCGATCGGCAGCAGGTTCACGAACGCCTTGCCGCGCGAGTTCGGATTGCCGACCGGCAGGCGCCAGACCTTGAGCTGATAGACCTTGCCGCCCGACGAGAAGAACAGCATCGGCGTGTGGGTCGAGGCGGAGAAGACGCGGGTGACCGCATCCTCGTCCTTGGTCGCCATGCCCGAACGGCCCTTCCCGCCCCGATGCTGGGTCCGGTAGGTGGCCAGCGGCGTGCGCTTCACATAGCCGCCGTGGGTCACGGTGATGACCATGTCCTCGCGGGCGATCAGGTCCTCGTCCTCGACCTCGGCGTCGCCGTCGACGATGGCGGTCCGGCGCGGCACGGCGAAGGCGGTGCGCACCTCCACCAGTTCCTCGCGCACGATGGCCATGACGTTTTCGCGCGAGGACAGGATCGTCAGGTGGCCCTGGATGGTTCCGGCCAGTTCGCTGGCCTCGCCGAAGATCTCGTCGCGGCCGAGACCGGTCAGGCGAGACAGGGTCAGGGCCAGGATGGCGCGGGCCTGTTCCTCGGTCAGCCGGATCTTGTCGTCGTCGATCACCACCGTGCGCGGGTCGGCGATCAATTCCACCAGAGGCATCATGTCGCCGGTCGGCCAGTTGCGGGCGACCAGGCGCTCGCGCGCCTCGGCCGGGTCCTTCGACGAGCGGATGATGTGGATGAACTCGTCGATGTTAGCGACGGCGATGGCGAGGCCGACCAGGACGTGGCCGCGGTCGCGCGCCTTGCCCAGCTCGAACTTGACGCGCCGGACCACGACCTCTTCGCGGAAGTCCACGAAGGCGGCGACCAGCTCGCGCAGGTTCATCTCGCGCGGGCGGCCGCGGTCGAGGGCCAGCATGTTGACCGCGAAGGACGACTGCAGCGGGGTGTAGCGATAGAGCTGGTTGAGCACGACGTCCGGAGACGCCTCGCGTTTCATCTCGATGACGACCCGCATGCCGTCGCGGTCGCTCTCGTCCCGCAGGTCGGCGACGCCTTCGATCTTCTTGTCGCGCACCAGTTCGGCGATGCGCTCGACCATCGCGGCCTTGTTCACCTGATACGGGATCTCGGTGATGACGATGGCTTCGCGATCCTTGCGGATCTCCTGGATGTCCGCCTTGCCGCGCATGATCACCGAGCCGCGGCCGGTGGCCAGGGCGGTGCGCGAGGCCGAGCGGCCGATGATCTCGCCGCCGGTCGGGAAGTCGGGGCCCGGCACGATGTCCAGCAGGGCGTCGAGGCCGATCTCGGGATCGTCCACATAGGCCAGGCAGGCGTCGACCACCTCGCCCAGATTGTGCGGCGGGATGTTGGTGGCCATACCGACGGCGATGCCGCCGGCACCGTTGACCAGCAGATTCGGGATCCGCGACGGCAGGACCACCGGCTCCTGCTCGGTGCCGTCGTAGTTCTCCTTGAAGTCGACGGTGTCCTTGTCGAGGTCGGCCACGATGGACATCGCGGCCTTGGTCATGCGGCTTTCGGTATAGCGCATGGCCGCCGGCGG
Source organism: Phenylobacterium koreense (assembly GCF_040545335.1). Taxonomy (NCBI): domain Bacteria; kingdom Pseudomonadati; phylum Pseudomonadota; class Alphaproteobacteria; order Caulobacterales; family Caulobacteraceae; genus Phenylobacterium; species Phenylobacterium koreense. The sequence continues at coordinate 8,715 of NZ_JBEPLU010000002.1, read as the reverse complement.
GTCGTTGTCCACCGAGCCGAAGTTGCCCTGGCCGTCGATCAGCAGCAGGCCCATCGAGAAGGGCTGCGCCATGCGGACCATGGTGAAGTAGATCGAGGCGTCGCCGTGCGGGTGATACTTACCCATCACGTCCCCGACGACCCGCGCGGACTTCACATACGAACGGTCGGGCGTGTGGCCCTGCTCGTTCATCGAAAACAGGATGCGGCGGTGAACGGGCTTGAGGCCGTCGCGCGCGTCCGGCAGGGCGCGGCTGACGATCACGCTCATGGCGTAATCGAGATACGAACGCTTCAGCTCGTCTTCGATGGCGATAGGGGCGATGCCCCCGCGCCGGCCGTCATCGGGCGGGGTTTGGGTTTCTTCGGTCAAGGGACGGTTTAGCCGTTAGAATCGGACACAAAGCTAGGTTCGTTTGTTACCATCCCGGAGGCCGCAAGGCCAATCTCCGTGCAGATTCAAACGTCAGGTGCTGAACCCATGAGATATGCTCTCGTCGCCCTCGCCGCCACTCTGATCGCCGGTTCGGCGACTGCGGCGGATGCGCCCGCCAGCCAGCGGGCGGACCTGAAGAACGCCAGCGGCGCCGTGATCGGCTCGGCGCAACTCACCGATGCGCCCAAGGGCCTGCTGATGAAGATCGAGCTGAAGGGCGCGACGCCGGGCTGGCATGGCCTGCACTTCCACGAGAAGGGCGATTGCTCGAAGTCGGACTTCACCTCGGCCGGCGGACACGTCCACGGCGGGTCGACCATGGTCCACGGCCTCCTGAACCCCGACGCCAACGAGGCGGGCGACCTGCCGAACATCTATGTGGCCGCCGACGGGACGGCCAGCGCCGAGTTCTTCTCCAGCTTCGTGTCGCTCAGCGGCGCCGGCGGCCGCCAGGCCCTGGCCGACGCCGACGGCTCGGCGATCATGATCCACGCCAACGCCGACGACCATAAGACCCAGCCGATCGGCGGCGCGGGCGCCCGGATCGCTTGCGGCGTGATCGCCGGCGGCTAGGCTGGCCGCCTACCAGGCCCCGGCGGGCTCGGCGGCGACCGGGGCGCGGATGATCACGTGCAGGCCGCCATCGGGTCCGTTGCCGATCACCAGGTCGCCGCCGAACCGCCGCAGCAACCGCTGCGCCGTGGGAATGCCGAGGCCGAGGCCGCCCGTGTCGCGGCTGCGGGCGGTATCGACCCGGAAGAACGGCTCGTAGATGCGCTCCAGGGCATCCTGGGGAATGCCGGGTCCCTTGTCTCGGATGTGGATCGCGACGCCGGCCGGCTCCTCGACAACCTCGACATCGGCCTCCTCGCCGTAGCGGACGGCGTTGTCGACCAGTTGCACGATCGCCTTCTCGAGCGGTCCCCGATAGGTCGAGACCACCAGGCTGTCCGGTCCGCGATAGGCCGCCTTGCCGTTCCAGCGGACAAGCAGGTCGGCCAGCAGCCGGCCAAGGTCGACCTTCTCCGAGGCCGCGGCCTGGTGCTGGGCGCGCAGGTAGCCGCGCAGGGACTCCAGCATCGCGTTCAGCTCATCGACGTTATCGACGACGATGGTCCGGGTGTCGGTGCAGTCAATGAAATCGGCGGCGATCTTCAATCGGCTGAGCGGCGTGCCGAGGTCGTGGCTGATCGCCTCCATGGCCCGCGCCTGATCCTCGATCAGCCCGCCGATGCGGGTCTGCATGTTGTTGAAGGCGCGGCCCAGGTCGCGCAGGTCGGCCGGCCCCTGGATCGCCACAGGCGCACGACGCCCCTCCCCGAACTCATGGGCCGCGACGGCCAGCCGCCTCAGCGGCCTGCCCAGGGCGCCGAGCGCGTAGATCGCCAGCCCCAGGGAGAGAAGCGCCACGAGAAGCGTGATCACCGTGGCGCGCAGGGCGATCGGCCAGCTACGCGGGACGTCACGGGAGCGGAAGGTCAGCCACTGGCCGTCGGCAAGCCGCATGGCCCCGACCAGATCATCGCCGCCGCCGGGGTTGCGCTCGGTCCAGAGGCGCAGGGAGCGGCCGTCGAGGGACGGCTCCCACTGGATGACCTGGCGTGCAATGGCCTCGGCCGTGGCGTCTTGGATGGTCGGCCAGTCGGGCCGCGCCGGACTGACGGCGGCCTCCAGATGGCGCGTGGTCATGACGGCGTCGGTCGCAGCGTTCAGCCCGCCGCCCGCCGCCTGCGCCCGGCCGCCGACGACCAGCAGCTCGGCGATGCGCCGCGCATGGTCCTCGCGCTGGTCCTGACGGTCGATCGCCGCATAGAATCCGATGCTCACGATCGCCTGCACGATCGCCACGGCGGCCACGATCAGCGTCGTGCGACCGATCAGATTCTTGGCTGAAAACCCCACGACCCTCTCCGACGCGCCAGGCTGCGCCCAAGAGGCCGTCCGCGGCGCGGTTGTCAAATGCCTGCGGTGGCTTTGGGGATGTCGGCCAGCCGAAAACGAACATGGCCGGCCTCAGGAGGGCCGGCCATGCATCGGAGCAGGATGGGGTTCCGATTTAGAACGGGATCTCGTCGTCGAGGTCGGCGGAGAAGTCCTCGCGGGGGCCTGAGCCCTGGTTGCGCGGGCCGCCGCCGAAGCCGCCGCCACCGCCGCCATATCCACCGCTTCCACCGCCGTAGTCACCGCCGCCGCCAGCGCCCTCGCTGCGACCGTCGAGCATGGTCAGTTCGCCCCGGAACTTCTGGAGCACGATCTCGGTGGAGAACTTCTCCTGGCCCGACTGGTCGGTCCACTTCCGGGTCTGCAGCGAGCCCTCGATATAAACCTTCGAGCCCTTGCGCAGATATTGCTCGGCCACCTTCACCAGGTTGTCGTTGAAGATCACGACCCGGTGCCATTCGGTCTTTTCCTTGCGTTCGCCGGTGGCGCGATCGCGCCAGGTTTCCGACGTCGCGATCCGCAGGTTGGCGACCCGGTCGCCAGAATTGAGGCTGCGGATTTCCGGATCGGCGCCGAGATTGCCGACCAGGATCACCTTGTTGACGCTGCCCGCCATGAGTTCGTCCCTTGCTTTCCGTGCTTGCGGCCCAGCGGCCTAAAGGCGGACGCTAGACGAGGCCCGGCGGGCGATCAAGTTAATGTTCCGCATTTGTTCGCGCCAAATCGCGCTTCGTCCACAGAGGATTTGCGCCGCTTAGTTGGCGGGCGGCGCAGCCTCCCGCGGCATGGCGCCGGGGACGGCCAGGCGGCCATCGCCCGTCCGCACCATGGCGAGGTAGGGATGCTCCTCCAGCGACGGGGCGGTGAAGATTCCGCGCTTGTCGACGAAGATGAAGTTGCCCTTGTAGGCGCCGGTCACCTCGGTGGTGGTCCCGCCCATCCGCAGGAAGCGGACCCGCATGCCTTCGAGCTCGGCGGCGCAGTGCTCCAGGTCAGGAACATTGGTGGCGAGCTTGTGGTACTTCAGCTCACCGTCCTGCTTGGTCACGTGCCAGCAGATCCCCTCCCCGCCCGGCGGCAGGGTCTTTTGGGAGCAGGCGCCGAGGGAAAGAACGGCGAGGCCGGTGACGATGGCGGTTCGAAACAGCATGGCTGAAGCCTATAGGCGCGATTGAGGCGGGGCCAAGGCGACGCTTAGCCGATCGGAGCGATGGAGCAGTTCGAGGCCTGTTCCGCCAGCAGGCGGAAACTGCGGTTGTCGCCGGACACTTCAACCTTTCCGGGCACCAGGCGCAAGGTCTGCGACATCCAGCGGCCATAGGTGGCGCCGCCGGGGCGCTCGCACCGTCCGGCGAACAGGGTCTGAACGCAGGCGTGCAGGGTCTGTTCGCTTGGCAACTTGCGCCAGCCGCCATCGACGTAGCGCCAGCAGCTTCCAGCCGGGGCGTTGGCCGGCGCAGCCGTCGGGGCCGGAACCACGGCGCCGGGAGGCGCGACGCCGGCGGTCACCGGCTCGGGCGTCGGCGGCAGGGGCGTCAGCATGGTGCCGGCCTGGTCGGCGGCGGCGAGATTGCCCGCCTCATCGACGCCGACATCGAGGGCGCCGGTGGCGACGCCGTTCCGCTTGGCGCAGTCGGCCAGGGTCATCTCGCCCACATACTGTCCGGCGACGAAACAACGCAGCGGCTTGGCCGGGTCCAGCTTGCCGTCGTCGCGGGCGCCGGTCTCGACCACCAGTCCGCCTTGAGAGGCCGGCGGCGGCGCGGCCTTTTCGCCACGGCCCTTGCTCACCATCGCGTTCGCGATGAGGAGCCCCGCGATCAGGGCGGCCGCGCCGCCGCCGAGCGCCAGAAGCGTGCGTCGATCCTTCAGGAAATCCATGCGCCCTCGCTAGACCGTGCGTGTGACGGTTTCAAGCGTAGGCGGGTCAGGCGCCGCCCAGGAGACGGTTCAGGCCCGCCTGATAGTTGGCGAGCTGGTTCTTCAGATAGGCGGGGACCTCTCCCTCGACCTTCTTCTTTTCGGCGGCCGGCTTCATTCCCGCTTCCAGGTCGCGATAGGCGGTGCGCAGGACCGACATGGCCATCGTCAGCCGGTCGAGGGTCTTCTTGATGTTCTCTTCGCTGGAGAGGTTCAGGTCCCGCGGCATCTTCAGGCCGTACATGGCCGCCCCGCCGTCGCCGGGCTTGGAGACGCCGTCGTCGGTCACCATGGAGCGAACGAAGCCCTCCTGCAGGCCCAGGGCCTCCAGCACATCCAGACCGCCCTTCCCGCCCAGGATCTCCAGGCTGGACCGACTGTTCCTGGGCATGATCTGCAGCTTGCGCACGTCGCCGTCGGAAACGACGTCGGCCTTCACCGAATAGGCGGTGGCCCGGAGAATCTTGGTGGCGAGGGTCTGCAGGGTGTCATTGGCCTCGATGGTGATCGTCACCGCCGAGCCGCCGATCCGCCGGCGAATCTGGAACTGGTCGCCGGGACGCGCGGAGGTCGCAGCGGTGACCAGTTGGGAATCCGAATAGGCGATCTTGCCGGTGGGCAGGCCAAGCCGGTCAAGGGCGCTCGCCCCGCCCGGATCGACGGCGATCGAGGTCGGATTGACAATGCCGTCCTTGCCGCTGAACCGCTGGGACCAGGCCACCGCGCCGGAGGCGATATCCAGGCCAACCGCAAAGCCGTCGGTCTTCCCAAGCGTGGCGTCCATGCCTGGAAGCGCGGTCTTGGTCGTGCCGGTGATCCAGACCTTGCCATCGGCGACGGTCATGGCCGAGGCCCGATCATCGCCCGCCCCGCCGTAATAGGCGATGGCGTCGCCGCCGGAGCTGAGATCGAAGGCGATCCGGGCGGCGAAGGTGTCGATACTGCCCGACGAGGCCCGGGTGGTGTTGCCGATGCCCAGGGTCGCGCCCGTCGAGCCGGCGATGATGATCGAGCCGCCATCCATGGTGACGCCGGCGATGGTCCCGCCGCCGATCGAGCCGAGGTTGCGGGTCGCGGTGACGACCGGGGCCTTCGGATCGGTGAGGTCGAAATTGCGGAGCTTCACCTCCCCGCCTTCGATGGTCGTGACGACGACATTGGTCCCGTTGACCACCAGGCCCGCGGGCTTGTCTTCACCGGCCGCGCCGAACTGGGTGGTCGACTTCAGACGTCCATCGGCGTCGAAGGCGCGCAGATAGCTGTCCCAGCTTCCGCTCGAAACCTGGCCGGTCATGGCCCCCTTCGTGCGGCCGAGAACATAGACCGAGCCGTCGGCGCCGAACGCCACTTCGGTGGCCTCGTCGTCGTCGCGCGCGCCAAGCCGCTGCGACCACATCTCCTCGCCCGCATCGTTGTACACGGCGACGAAGCTGTCGGGCTTGGTGGGGTCGGCCCCTTCGTCGGCGGCCAGGACCTTGGGGATCGTGTTGGTGTCGCCGATCGGCACGCCCGAGGCGGCGAACCCACCGGTCACCGACCCCGCGACGGCGATCTGGCCGTCCGGACCGACGCTGAGCGCCAGGCCGCTGGCCGCCTCGGAGGCGCCGAGCGTGCGCGTGTAGACGACGTTTCCGGCCGAATCGAACTTCATCAGCGCCACGTCGCCGGAGCCCTTGATGGTCTGGCCGTCGACCTCGCCGTCGACGTCGGCGAGCATGTAGAGCGAGCCGTCAGGGCCGGTGACGGTCGTCCGCACCTGAGAGACGCCCTCGGGCAGTTCGACGTTGAAGACCCGGCCGTCCACCCAGTTCACGTCGCCGGGCCGACGAACCGCATCGGAGGTGGCGCCGGTCTCGAACTTCAGGAGTTGCTCGACGGTAGGCTTTTCTTCCGCCTCCGCGGGCGTCTCGCTGGCCTCGGAGGTCGTGCTGGCGGCCGGCTTGGCAGCGGTCGTGGTTTCTTTCGGGTCGGGATCCCCGGCGGTCTGGGTGATATAGACCGCAGGCGAGGTCGCCGGCGCGGAAAAGGTAAGAATTTCCGTCGTGTCGCCCTGGATCTTGATGGCGAACTGATCGGGCGCCTTGCCCAGGCTGACGGTGCGTCCGTTCACCTCGACGGTCTTCTCCTCGCCCGGAATCTTCTCGACCGCGAAGCGGGTCCAATAGCCGGTGGTCGTGGCGATCTTGTCGTTGAGGTACTTGACCACATTGTTCATCGAGCGGGGCAGCGAGCCCATCTCGGAGAGGTCGAAGTCGATCGTCTTCTGGGTCTTGTTGGGCAGGGCCACGTTCATGCTGAACCGCACGTCGCCCTGGAAGGCCTCGACCGCCTCGGTGGCCGTGCCCTGGTGGATCGGATCGGTCAAGTAGCGCGGCGTCGTCTTGGGCACGCCGACGGTGGCCTTGGCCTTGTCGGCGGCGTCGCCATAGGTCAGCCGCAGATGCTCGAAGTCGGTCGAGTCGACGTAGTTGGAGACCTCGGCCATGCCACGGGAGAATGCGGCCTGGATCCGCGTCAGCTCCGCGGGGCTGACCTTGTCGTCGTCGGCCCGCTTGGCCAGGCTCTCCAGGAGCGCCAGCCCCTGGTACATCGTGAAGAGCTGGCGGTAGTCGTCGCTGGCGCCTTTGACATCGAGCTGGGTCTGCGCCTCATCGATGAACTTGCGCCCGATGAGGACGCTCTTGAGCAGGTCGTCGGGCTTGGGGGCCTTCGAAAGGCTGCTCCAAGGCGCCGTCGGCGCAGCCGTGCCGCCGACGCCGGTCTTCGAACCGGGCGCCGCTACGCCGCCGCTCGCCACCACCGAGCCGCTCTTGGCTTGGTAGTAGCTGAGCAGGATGCTGGTATCGAGGCCAATCACCTAGGTCACCGACTCTGCACGCTTGCCCGACCCTACTCTGCCCCAGGTAGAGCTGACGATAGGTTAAGCTGCGCCTTAATATTTCAGCGCGCCGCCGAGCCGGCCTCGACCTTAGCCGCCGCGGAAGAGCTGAAGGATGACCTGCGGCTGGGAATTGGCGATCGACAGGGCCTGGGCGCCGAGCTGCTGTTGCACCTGCAGGGACTGCAATCGGGCGCTCTCCTTGGCGATATCGGCGTCCACCAGGTTGCCGATGCCGGTCTCCAGGGTGTCCTGCAGCTTGGCCACGAAGGTCACGTGCTTTTCGATCTGCTTGGCCTGGGCGCCCATTTCGGCGAGGGCCGCCGTCACGTTCGAAATGGCGGAGTCGAGCGAGGCCAGCACCGACTTCACGTTGGTGGTCGTCCCGTTCAGGTCGGTGCCGTCGAGGCCGATGATCGAGCCGGTGACCGTGAAGTCCTGCGGGGTCAGCGAGATGTAGCTGTCGCCATCGGCGTTGGCCAGGAAGTTAAGGTCCGCCGTCAGGCTGCCGTTCAGGACGGAAACGCCGTCGAACTCCGCCGAACTGGCGAACTGGCTGATGGCCTGCAGCAGGGTCTGGTATTCGTCGTCGAAGGCCTTCTTCGTCTGGGGCGACGCGGAGTCTTCGGCCGCGCCCACCACCTTTTCGCGCATCTGCACGAGGATGTCGGAGATCTGCTGCCCGGCCGTCAGGGCGACGTCGGTGATCGAGGTCGCCCGGTCGAGGCTCATCTTCACCGCGCCGAGGGAGCTGAAGTCGGCGCGCTGCTTCTGGGCGATGGCGTAGACAGCGGCGTTGTCCTTGGCGCTGGAGACGCGCAGGCCGGTGTTGATCTTGTTCTGAACCTGCTCGAGCTTTTCGTTCGTGCTGTTGAGGTTTTGGAGCGCGATCAGCGCCGACTTGTTCGTGTTGACGCTCATCGCCATGGCGCAAATCTCCTTCAGAGAACCCATGAGTGCGCGCGACTCGCGCGCCGTTAGTATGGTTAACGCTGAGAGATCGTGGTTTCTGAAAGATTAACGCCGTAAATTCGGCGGCGGGCGCTGGCGAAGCGGCCCGATCAGGCGCTGGTGTCGATCACCGCGCCGGCTTCGTACCCGGCCGCCTCGCGCAGGCGAAGCACCTCTTCCCGGGGAAGCTGCAATACGACCTCGCCCGTGCGCCGGTCTATGGTCTTGTAGACGAAACCGCCGTGCGGACCGCGGTCTTCGATGACCAGCCGCAGGTCCGGCGTCGGAGCCTCTTCCTGCACGGCGACCTGAGCCGGCGCGGGTTTCGGCGACGCCACGCCGTCCATCTCGGTCGAGACGACGGCGATGCTGGAAAGCTTACTCTCCATGGTTTCCTCCGCGGCTCGCTTGCGCGGGCCCCTATGGGCGAAAGCGGCGGGAAGGACAGTCCTTCCCGCCGCCGACGCCAAAGCGTGGCCGCGAGCGGCCACGCCTCCTTTGTCTTATCGGAAGAGTCCGAGCAGAACGCTGGAGGACTGGTTGGCGATGCCAAGCGCCTGAACACCAAGCTGCTGCTTGGTCTGCAGGGC